>JBAZKA010000014.1:0-2939 GCA_041651015.1 Patescibacteria group bacterium | reverse complement strand
AAAATAAATTGGAAAATAACAACTCGCGGTTCAATTTGTGAAATTAATTCTTTGTCGGTTGTTCCGGATAAATACTATTTTAGCCGCGCGGGCAGTTCAATAACACTGGACGCGCAGGCGAAAACTTCCGGAGGAGAAGCAATACAGCCGATTATGGGTTTTTACGGCTGGCAGATAATTTGGGGTCCGAAGAATAATGATTTTGTTACTATTACTGATACTACATCTCCGCAAAATCAAATTACCGCGCAAAATCGCAACGGAGAAATTGATATTATAGCTTCGGCAAACATAAAAGCCGAAGATAATAAATACACTCCGACTCGCGGAATCGTGGCGACCGGAGTTTCACGAATCACTATTTTTTTGTGCGAAAATCCTTGGCCGCAGAAAGACCTGTATTTGTCCGGAGCCGGTCCTTACGCGATATTTCCTTTTACTGACGAGGAAGGTAATAATGATGGAACAGATTTGAACGGCAATTTCAATAATTCAATATTGGCGCCGAGCGATTTCGGAGGGTATTTTAATTTTAAAACTTATTATTGCGCGGATGCGGGAGAATACGGAATTCTTGATGATTTGCCTTTTATGAAAGTTACGGCGCAAACAAGCGCGAAACTTTTGGAAAAAACCGGTGTTTGCCAAAAAACCGGCGCGTCTTGCAACGCTTTATTGCCGTGTCAAAGCGTCTGCGTTTACCGCGGTGGCGCGAATGACGGAAATTTGGTCTTAAATAGCAATGGAAATTTTATCACATGCGCCATCGGAAGCGATTGCGGTCTTGGCGCCGATTGCTTTGCCGCGACATGCGACAATCCAGAAAAAGTTTTAAAAAGATTTTTATTCACAAGCGAAACAAATCGCGACGTTATCGGCATACAAATTTTTCCGAATACTTCGCGTTTATCATTAAGAGAATGGTTTAATAATTCCAAAGAACAAGGAGGGCAGGGTTTTACCGGACAGATGCAGGATGTAAAAATCAACGGATATGACGCTTTGACCGACGGAAGCAACATTTATTTGGATGCGTTAAATTACACGCTAGATAAAAAATTATACACAAACATTTATCTTTTCAGCATAAACGCGGATGCCAAGCAGGAAACGAAAAAAGTTTTTGAACAAATGATGCAAAATTTAAAATTAAATTCCAATCTGAGCAATTACGGATACTGCGGAATTAACGCAGATACGATTTCAGAGCCGTATACGAGTTGCGAAAATGATTTGGATTGTCCGAGCGGCCAAATATGTTCGGCGAAGGTGAATAAATTAAAACGAAATTACGAACGTTTGCGCGATTTGAAAACAATTGAGAACAATCTGAACGGATATTTTGAAAAGAATACGAGTTTTCCCGATTTGAAAGAAGGAACATATCTCGCGGGTCAAACATTGAGCGCGTGGCCGTCTTGGTCTGCTTTGAGTTCGGCCGTCGGTTATAATCTTCCCGCGGACCCGATAAATGAATTGGGAAAATCCGGCACTTGTTCAAAATCAACAAATATTTTTTGTGTCGGAGAAACCTGTCCTAGCGGAGAAACTTGCGTTTTACACGACCCTACTACCGGCTGGAGCGTTGAAGATAGAAGATTCAGCTTCGCGTGCAATTCAAATTCATACGCGTACAGGTATCTTTATAAAGAAAATTCAAAAAATTATGAAGTTCGCGCAAAATTTGAAGAACCGTTTTTAAATCCGCTCGCGAGCGGCGGCGTGGCAGGATGGATTGATTTTGTAAAAAGTTTTGTGAACATCGCCAATTTTAAAATAAACGATTCAAGCGGAATTTGCGTTTTGTCAGGAAGCGCGTTTGAAGTGTCTTCTTATAATCAAGGAGTTTGCGGAGACAAAATAATAAATGTCGGCAGCGAGGAGTGCGACCCGATAGGAAGCGTTTCCGTGGACGCTTCGCAATGTTCAGTAAGCGGAGGAAACGCGCAGAAAAAAACTTGTTTAACCGGTTGCGTGTGGGGCGCGCCGCAATCAATATTATGTTCGCAACTAAGCAAATGCGGAAATAATATCGTTGAGTCTGGCGAAAAATGCGATGATGGGGCTTTAAATGGAAAATATAATCATTGTAGCTCTGATTGCAAGTCAAAATATTCAGGAGAAGGATATTGCGGAGACGGAGTATTGAGCGCTAAATATGAAATATGCGATATTTTAGCGAGACCGGCCGGGAGCGGTTTGTGCGTCGGTGGAACAAATTATGGCGGTGTTTGCATATCTGTGAGCGATTGCCCAACAATATTAAGAGGGGAATATGCCGGCTGCGAAATTAAAAATGATATATTAAAACAAATTTTTCAGGAAAAATACGCGTTAAAAAAAGAAAATTCTTGCGGATGGGATTGTCAGAGTTACGGACCGTATTGCGGAGACGGCGCGGTTCAAACAGAATATGAGGAATGCGAAGACAATGTCGCGTGCGCAACCTCGGATAACAAAAACGGATTTAAAGAATGTAATAAATTAACTTGCCAATTTAAAACCGGAGAGTGCGTCGTGTCAACGATTGTACCGATTACATCCGCAACGCCGGCTTGCGGAGATGGCGTTGTCGGTTCTGACGAGGCGTGCGACAACGGCGTGGCGAATAATGGAAAAGCGTGCGTGGCAGAATATGGAAAAACCTGTTCTTATTGTTCGTCTGATTGCAAAAACACAATAGCCGTTCAATCAAAAGAATATTGCGGAGACGGAATTATCAATGGAGATGAAGTTTGCGATACAACACCAGGTGTTGATATAATTTGGGCGAGAACCGCGGAAGACGCTTGCGGAGACGACGCGATCGGAACAACAGGTTCACAAATATGCGCAACGCTACCAAATCTTGTGACTCACGGTTATAAAGTTCCTTTATGTTCGGAAGAAAAAACCGACCCGTATTCGTTTAAAAAAGGAACAAAACAATGTTTGAATAA
>JBAZKA010000013.1:0-3087 GCA_041651015.1 Patescibacteria group bacterium | reverse complement strand
TTGAATTATATTTCATCGCGTATCCCGGTTTTGAGGCAGACACCAAATAATCGCCGACCGCGATTGGTCCATTTTCATCAGTCACTTTAACTTTTACCAAACCAGCCAAAGCCAAAGGAGCGCGTCCGGGACCGCCAGCGCCTATCACAAATTTACCGGTGTCAGAAACAACGCCGGCGACATTTTTCGCGTGAGCTGTTGTTGATTTTTTATATTGGTTTAACCCTGTTTCATCCACCACCAACACATCGCCAAATTCAACTGTCTCACCTTCTTTTAAATTTATATATTCCGCCACATCGCCGATTCCGTAATCAGAGCTGTTTGCGATAAAACTATTTTTAGCATATACATTTCCACCGGCTGAAATTTCAACTTTATTCGTGCCGTTATTTTGGAACACGGCAAGCATTCTGTCGGTACCGGAAGTCATTGTCGCGGATGAATTAAAAGCAAAAGCCGAAGCGCCGGCGCCGTCCGTGATGTATGAAGTCAAAGTAGTGGTGGCATCGGTGGCGGAGATTTGAAGTCCGCCGGTGGTCGCGCCTCCGTAAATACGCAAGGTTCCCGAAACATTTGTATTGCCGGTGGAACTTGCGACTGTAAATTTATTATTCACATCAAATATTGCCCAAGGAACGGAGGTGGCAACCGCGACACCCAAACTGTTTTGTAAAACCGCGCCCGAACCGTCGGATAAACCGTATAAAGTCAAAAGTTGGCTGTCGTCAATAGATGCTGTATAACTCTCCACCGTGTTTGCAAGCGCGTTCACGATTGGCATATCAACCCAAGTGATAATTCCCGCGTCATCATCAAAATTCAAATTTGTGGTTTCAATTGAAGTGATATATGTTGTGCCGGAAGAAGAATCATAAATTAAACCGCCATTGCCAATATTCACATCGCCGGCAAAAGTGGATGTGGCTGATGTTCCCAAAATATTGAGCGTTCCCGAGGCGTTTACATTTCCCGAGGAGTCCACATAAAACTTTCCCAATGCGTTTGATGAGTCGGTGGCGAGTTTGATTGAGTTTTCCGAATAAGTGGATGTGGTCGTTCCGTCTCCAAATGATAAATCGCCGTTCGTGTCCATTATAGCGATTGGTTTAGAATTGTAATCAAGCCATTGGGTTAAGTCTTTTGTTTGAGAAACACTATCTTGAAAAATTTTTAAAACAGGTTGAGTATTGTAAGAATGTCCGTGTATTGCAGTGTAATAGAGGGAATTTTGTGTTATTGAACCTTGCGTTAAAGCACTAAAAGTATTTATTACTCCAGTCACTGATAAACCATTTCTTAATGTTGCGGCGCCGTAGGAGTTGAGGGTGCCAGATGCGGAGATGTTGCCTGAGGAGTCAACATAAAAAAGTCCTGCTCCGTGGGTTGAGTCCTTCGCGATTGTTAAAGAATTTTTTGTAATTGTTGATGTTGTTGACCCGTCGCCAAACGCGCCGTTGCCGATGACGGTGAGCATATCCGAAGGACCGGTAGTGCCAAAACCAACTTTACCAGCTCCGTCATCAAAAATACTGTATGATTTAAAATTTCCACCAGCGCCTAAATAATAATTGCCATTGCCGGCGTTTAAGTTAGTAGTAGAAATTATATTATTAACTCTTAAAGTAGCCGATGAAAAAGTAGCTGTTGTCCCGCTCGCGTTTACATTTCCTGAGGAGTCCACATAAAACTTCCCAACATCATACCCGCTCGCTGTGCCGATTTTTAGCGAATTAGTATCTAAAACAGAAGTTGAACCGATGCGCAAAGTGCCTGAAGCGTAAATATCTTTAAAAGCGTATCCATAACTTCCAAGGTCAACGGCATTATTTGAAGCAGGATAAATATGTCCTGTGGAAGTAATATTGCCAAAAGTTTTAATTGAACCTGAAGTATTCACATTTCCCGAGGAATCAACATAAAACTTCCCCAAATTATAATCAGTGATTTTTCCCAAAAGCAAAGTATTTTTTGTAATCGTTGATGTGGCAGTTCCATCACTTATATCAACATTTCCTGTGGTTTTTACAGTTAAAAATGGATTGGTTAAAGATGTCCCCGCTTTTAATGTTCCGTCTGCGGCAACAAGTAATCTTCCCACTCCGTTCGTTCCCATACCAAAACCTGCTGCGGCGCTTCCTTGAATATAAATATTTGCTCCGCCGAAACCAACATACGTATTGTCTGGAACAGTAATACTTGAACCGAATGTTGAAACTGTTCCATTGCCATAAATAGTTGTCGGGTTTGTTCCTTTAAGATAAATTGTCCCGCTCGCGTTTACATTTCCAGAGCTGTCCACATAAAACTTCCCCACCGCGTTTGACGAGTCGGTGGCGAGTTTGAAACTATTGCCTGCAAGTGTAGAAGACGCGGTGCCGGAACCGTTGCCAACGGTGAGAAAACCTTGATAATCAATATAAGCGCGCTCGGTGGTATTGTCCGGATAAAAACTTACTATTTTTGAACCCGGTGTTGTGAGTGGAGTGTTAGCCTCAACTCTTAACGCGACTGCTGTTGCTCCATCAGCTTGATTGCCTTGTAATTTTATTGGAACGACACCATTGACGTAGACTATACCCCCCTGAAGTGCCGCGTTTACTGCGTAAAAGGTATATGGAGTGGAAACATAATTGGAATAAACAGAGAATCCCACAGCTCCATTTGTTGAAATTCCAATTTGATTATCTCCTAAACTGTAAATACCACTATTTGTGTCATTTGTAAAAGAGTATGCCGGCAATGCCGCTGTCCCGTCCGGCAAATATAACCTGCTCGTGCCGGATAAAGTCGTGGTCGGTAAAGTAGCCGATGCGCCGGAGATGGCGAGCGTGCCCGAGGCGGAGATGTTGCCGGAGGAATCCACATAAAAAAGTCCTGCTCCGTGGGTTGAGTCCTTCGCGATTGTTAAAGTATTTTTAGTAAGTGTGGATGTCGTTGAACCGTCGCCAAACGCGCCATTGCCGATGACGGTTAATTTTTCAGAGGGATTTACGGTACCTAAACCGACATATCCATTAACTCCTAAAATTCTCGCGGATTCTCCAGCAGAACTTCGTTGAAAAACCACATCTCCGCCGGCAGAAC
>JBAZKA010000012.1:0-5244 GCA_041651015.1 Patescibacteria group bacterium | reverse complement strand
GTCCGATTTTAATAGGCAAAGACACGCAAATGCATCCGCTTCTAATTTTATTTTCAACTTTGGGAGGAGTGATTTTCTTTGGCGTTTCCGGATTTGTGATAGGGCCGATTATCACGGCTCTGCTTTTGTCTTTTTGGGAAATGTATGACAATTATTTCCAAAAAGAACTTTCGCATAACGGAAACTGAAAAAAATTTATCGGTATGATTTTTATAGAACGTAAAAGACGCTCTAAAATTTTTAGATTTTTATCGATTTTTTTTGTATCAATCGTCTGTTTGCCTTTGTCCGCTTTTTTTTACAATATTATTTTTGCCTCTTCCAGTTCAGCGACAATTTACGTTCCTTCAACCATAACGGACACAAAAATACTCGCTGATTCAAGTATTTCAAGCGAATATATTTCCGACACGATTACCATGAGCGCGGCTCCTGGCGAATTTGAACCCGCAACTTTTGTTATTCACGCGAATGAAACCATTACGGGTTTAAATGTCACTTCAACTGATTTGATTGGCGATAACGGCACGATTGCCTCAAGCAGTTTGGATATCAGAGTTGTAAAAATTTGGTATCAAGCAGGATATACTCTTTATGATTCTGTCAATAAACACTTGACGCCAGAATTACTTGTCAAGAATGACGACTTAATTAAAACCGAAAATTCGCAAAACTACGCTTTGGTTGACGGCTCCTATGTTTTGATAAGCAACGCAAGCGGTATTTCAGGCGTCGCGGACCAGTGGCATATGCTTCCATCGGAATTTCATATTGAAGACACATCCGAACTTCAACCGATTGATATTACAAGCAACACGAATAAACAAATTTGGATTACGGTGGAAGTGCCGACCACCACAACCGCCGGGACTTACAACGGACAAATTCAGCTTACATCCAATGTCTTCACAAAAAATCTTACTTTTAATCTTACGGTGTTGCCAATTACTTTGGACTCGCCGTCGCTAACTTATTCTTTTTATTACGCAAGCAGACTCCACGTCAGCGGATACAGCGAGATTTCCGGAGATTGGAAAAATACTGCTCAATTCACCGCTGAGCTGCAAAATTTATACAATCATGGCATTACAACTCCTTTATATTATGCGCAATATCAAGCCGCCCCTAATGACGGGAGTCTTGACGACGCGCTTACAATCGCCAATTCAGTCGGTATGGACACTTCTACGCTTTTTTATGTTGGATGCAGTTTGGCCGGATATGCCACCAACGCGCTAACGCAAGCCGCGGTTACAAGCACGATAAATACCGCGACTACGACTCTTGGCGGAGATGTTAACGTTTATTGTTACGGGTATGATGAGCAAGAAATTAGCGCTACAACTCGCGCGCAAATTGAAGCCGTGCACGATGTCGGCGGAAAAGTTATTGATGCGCAAGCAAATTATTCAATGGCTGAAAGAGCCGCTGATATTTTAGATATAGCGATAGTTTATGGCGTGTTGCGTCCAGATCTTGCGGCAACATATCACAGTTATGGCAATAAAATATATTCTTACGCAGACCCTCAAGGTGGCGAGGAAAGACCTGAAAAATACCGCAGAAATTACGGATTGATGCTTTGGCAGGCCGGTTATGACGGCGCCGCCGACTGGGCTTATCAAGCATATCACGGAAACATTTGGGATGATTTTGATTACGTAACACGCAAAGATGGAGCGTTTACTTACCCGACAACGGATGGTGTTATAGACACGGTTCAATGGGAAGGATTTCGCGAAGGCGTGGATGATGTAAAATATTTAACCACTTTAAATAATTTAATCGCCCAAGCAAAAATTGATGGCGTAAAATCAACCGTTTCCGCTGAAAATTATGTGCGTAAATTAAGAGAAAAAGATTTAAAAAATGAAAATTTGGATACCATTCGCGCGGAAATGAAAAATTATATTCTCTATTTTTTAGACGAGGGTTCAGCTCCAGAATATGACGCGTATTGCGGAAACGGAGTCAAAGAAACCGGCGAGGTGTGCGATGACAACGACACAGGAAACTCTGTTTGCGCTGATTATAGCTACACGGGCGGAACGCTCGGATGCCGTGATGATTGCTTATCGGTTGATACTTCTTTGTGTACTCCGGCTCGCCTGTCAATCGCTTTTGCTTCTTCTACTGAATATAACAGTTCATATATCAACAGGAGTTGGACTCTTTTGAATATGACGATCTCCCCCACCGGTGATTCAAGCATGTTCATTACTTGGGGAGATAATAAACCGATAGGGTATTGGAAATTTGACGAAACTTCCGGAACTTCCGTGTCTGATAGTATTGCCGGACATACAGGAACATTTGACCATGGCGATTACGGCACTGCCGATGCCGGCACCACGGAATCTGTTATAAAAGAAACATCTTATATAGTTCTCAGCACAAATAACGATTTTTATAACAATTGGATTTTTGAAGCGACTTCCGGGGCTGCGGATGGTTCAACCACGACTATCAGCGATTATACGGCGACCAGCGAAACGGATAAAACCATTACTTTGACATCCGCGCTCACCGGCTTTGCCACCGGAGACAGTTTTCATATTTATAAGAATACAACTTTACCGCAATGGGCGACAGGAAAATTCGGAAACGCTTTGCTTTTTGACGGTATTGATGACTTTGTTTCTTTAACCGGCCCTTCATCCACTGATATGACAGGAGATGATTTGACAGTGGAAGCGTGGATAAAACCGACTTCCGTGGATTCTGATTACAACATCACATTTATCGCCAACTTTCCTCAATACCAAATGTATTTGAAATCCGATTACACCGACTTGGGCGAAAACGATATACGCGCCGAAGCCGCGGCTCAATTATGCATGAACAACACCGACTGGCCAATTGTAAGCAGTACATCATATATTTCAACCACAACTTGGAATCATTTGGCAGTCACGTATGACGGAGCGACAATAAAATTTTATTTTAACGGAATTTTAGAGGACTCTGTAAGTCAAACCGGAAATATATGCGATTATTATGATGGATACAGCCAGCTAGGCAGATGGACAAACGGCGCGTATCCAAGCTCCAACGCGTATGCTTATTACAAGGGTTTGCTTGATGAAGTAAAAGTTTGGAAACGCGCGCTTTCACAAGATGAAATTCGCGCTTCCTACAATGCAAGCGTTTATAGCAATCCGTCTATTTTATTTTCCGAATTAACTGAAGGAGATAATGAATACACTGTTTACCTCCGTGACACTTCCGGAACCAACGCTTCCACCACTCGAGCTGCAAATGTCGCGCCAACATCCACCAACGCCAATTTTGATTTGACCACGCGCGGCTTTTTAACTTCTTTTAATGTTTTGCCAACTTCGGAGTGGGATTGGATGAATGTAACAGCGAACCTTCTTACAGTAAATGTTTCCAGCACAAAAAGTTTAACACTCGGCACTGCCGCGACAAACACAATAAAAATTACTCCTTCCGTTGGAGAAATCACTTTGGCTTTTAATGACAGCGATATTTCCAACGGATATACCGACCAATGGACGGCATCCAGCACAATTTCCACGACCACGATTGATTATGTTGTGGCTGTTTCAAAAAATAATACATGGTATTCAATAAAAGTTGACGGTTCTCATTTTAATTCCTACCAATCCGACTCCACCGGTAAAATCACTTTCACTTACAACGGAGGATTTTCAGCAAAAACTTTTACCGTGGCCGAAGACATAGAAGGCCCATCCGCTTTTGAACTATCTTCTCCAAGCGATTATTCAACATTGGGAAACGAACAGCCAACTTTTATATGGAATGCCGTGTCTGATGCGGATTTTGACCATTATGAACTTTATGTGGATAATGTTTTGAAAGACGATAATCTTACCGGCGTTTCAAAAACCGTATCTTCAAAAATCGGAAACGGCAATCATACTTGGTATGTAAAAGCCGTGGATAAGGCCGGAAACAAGACGCAATCAACATCAACATGGACAATCGCGATTATCAGCGGAGGCGGAGGCATAATACCGCCGTCATCATCTTCCGGTTCTGGCAACATTACGGAAGACCTCGGTGGAGAAGTGAAAAAAATATTTCAATCCGGAGCGACCGGCGTTATAAAATTCCTGCCGCAAAGTATTGTCGGCACCGCTGTTCTGGAAATTATAACTTTGGACCCGATGGAAATTATAAAAAATCACCCTCTCCGGACCAATCTTAATATCCTTGGGGATATTGTTTCGGAAATTAAAGCTATTGTCGGAGGAAAAGAAATTGAAAAAATTAACAACGAAATGAAACTTTCATTTACTTACAATGAGGAATTGGTAAAGAACAGTAAAATCAAAAAAAACGCTATGAAAATTTATCGTTGGGACGAAACAAAAAAAATATGGGTTCCTCTTAAAAGCGACAATACTCTTGCGAATGAAATAACATCCAAAACAAAAAATTTCGGTCTTTACGGTGTTTTCGGGGAAAGTTCAGCCACATCAACGACATCAACTTTGTCCACGTCAACTCTTGAAAAAGATATCAATCTCGCTTCTTCAACAATTTTGACGTCTTCAACGATTCAAATCGTTTCCTCGTCTTTAAAAACAATACTTGGCATTCCGGATAATTTTTCTTTTGAAAGATTTTTATGGAGAGGCGCGGTTGGACAAGATGTAAAATATCTGCAAATATTTCTTATATCAATGGGCGAAGGTATTTATCCTGAAGGAATAGTATCCGGATATTTCGGAAATCTTACAAAAAAAGCTCTTATCCGCCTGCAAGAAATATACGCGGAAGAAATTTTGAAACCGCTAAAACTCAAAAAAGGAACAGGTATTTTTCATATAAAAACAAAAGCGTGGACTGAGAAAAAAATCAATTCCGCGCAAGGAGGATAAAAAATGACAAAAAAAATAAAAAAATACCTAGTTGAATTTTTTCGCGCGGTATTTTGGTTGGAACTTGTTCTTTTAACTTTTCTTTTTTTCGGATGCCGCGTCTATGATATGATGCGAGCGTCAAATGGAAAAGAACCATTTGGAAACGGTTTCTTTTGGGAGATGTTCATTTATTGTGGTACCATACTCGTCCTGTTGCTGACGATTGTTTATAAACTCGGGTATAAAGATGAAGAAAAAAAGTGAGCAATAAACACAAAACCCTCTTGGAGAGGGTTTTTATGTTTGATGCGGGGGCCGGACTTGAACCGGCGACCTTCAGGTTATGGGCCTGACGAGCTGCCAACTGCTCTACCCCGCGATGTGTATTGGACGA
>JBAZKA010000011.1:0-5610 GCA_041651015.1 Patescibacteria group bacterium | reverse complement strand
GATATCCGTCTGTGAGATAAGCTGTGTCAAAAACATGAAATATCTCTCCGCCAGAAGGAGTAAGGTCAAAAAGAGTGTTTGAACCATAATCAATTTTTACATTGTTTGCATCCGAAATTTTTACATTAAAAGTTGACGATGTGTCAACTGTCATCATATCCCAAGCCGAACCGGATTTTAATTTGAAAGGCAATGTCAAACCGCGCGATGATAAATCTATATCTCCGGCTCCGGCAGGGGCGATGTGAACTGTGCGAGTCGCGGTTTGCGTTGTTGTTCCTAAAGCGTTGATCGCGTAAGCGATAAAATTATGGTCGCCTTCGGCGAGAGTACCGGAACGATAAATCAGGTTCGGATACGCGCTGGAACTGTATAATGATTTAATTTCATTCACGGACAAGGCGCGAGAGAATATCATTGCTTCGTCAATGAGACCTTGAAAATACGGCCCAGCTCCATAATTACAATTTCCATTGTTTCCTCTACCTAACTGCGCGCAACCGTCGCCATATATATGAACATCTTGTTGAGTAAAAGTGTGTAATTCATCTAAAACTCCGTTTATGTATGTTTTAAACGTCGTGCCGTCATAGGTCGTCGCGACATGAGTCCAAGTATTCACTGGGATATCTATGTCGCCATTCATCGCGCCAGTGCTTTCTTCCAATGTCTGAAATGCGCTATATAATTTATCGTTCACAAGACCGAGCGACAATGGACCTGCCATGGAAAAAAAATATTGCGTTCCGCTTATTATCGCCGGTTTTATCCAAGCGGAAAAAGTCATTGTTTCCTTGTTATATAATGATAAATTATTTATTTGTATATAATCGTCAATTCCGTCAAAAGAAATTCCGTTTCCAAATTTTCCAGTAACGCTTGTTGGATATGACGTATTTTTATAAATATGATAAGTGTCTCCAGTCGCTAAACCGGTTAAAGAAGACGAGAGTATAATATCTTTATCATTCATCAAATTATTAACCACGTAATCTGAAATTAATGTTGTCTCTCCGTTCGCGGCTCCGCTCGTTGCTTCAAATGTCCAATTATTAAAAGCATCATTCGCATAACCCAATGCGTATGTGCTTGTTTCTTTTCCACTGTTTTCCGTAGTGCCTGTATCCAATGTTTCATAAACACCAGATTTTAATGTACCGCTTTTTCCCGTACCTGAAATATCCTCCACCGTGCTGTCGTTTATTTCTTGAAAATTAAAATACATTATTAAACTCTTGTCGCTTCCGGTCAAATCAAACCACGCGCTGGCATCGTAAGAAGTATCAACCGCGACTTTCGCGTCAGCGTAAGTTCTGTTTAAATATCCGCCGGAAAAATCAGTGGAGGTTGCGTAAGTAAGATTCAAACGCGCCGGAGTACAGGAAGATTTGTCAAAATAACAGTCCGAACGGCAGGCAAGCGTTCCGCCAGTGTAACTGAAATCCGCGCAAGTTTTATTGTTTAAATCCGACCCATCGCAATCTTCATATGGTTCTTCAACTACGCTGCTCCCACAACGAGCGCAAATCACGTCAGCGCCGTCTCCCAAAAAATATTTTATATAAGCGATTATTTCAGAGCGAACGGTATTCAAATTTTTTTGCTCCAAATCCGTTTCTTGCATATTTGCCACCCAATTTTCAGCATTTTGAGTCGGTTTTGCTCCGCTTGCTTTATTTGTAGCTATCAAATTTTGTAAAAGAGTCACATACTTAACATCATCAACCGCTTCGCGCATACCTTCCCATTGTAAAGTATCTATCACACCGTTAACAGTCGGATAAGCGAATACAAAATCATTTGATGTGGCATAATCAAAATCATTCCAAATATTATTAACGCCGCTTTGGTATGCCCAATTCATCGTGCCATCATATCCGTTCTGCCACAATGAAAGCCCGTAATTTCTTCTGAATGTTTCCGGTTTTTCAAAAGCGACAAAAGGGTCTGCGTAAGAAAAAATTTTATGTCCATTATTATGATAGGCTGTCGCCAAAGTAGAACTCGGAACATACGATACTGTTGCTAAATCAAGAACATCCGCGACACTGTTTGCTTGTGTTTTTGTTTGCGCGTCAAAAACTTTGGATCCGATTTCATGCACCGCCGCTATTTGATTCCTCATGCTTTCTGTATTCAAACTGGCTTCATCAGTCGCGTAAACATACAAGTCGCTCACGCCATAAGGCGACATAAATTCCAGTGTGCTTGTAACTAACGCTTTTAAAACATCCATATCGCCATAACTCCCAATAACAATTCCTAAATAATAAAGCGTTTGATTTGACATGCCGGCATCCTGCCTGTAAGTCAACGCTTGGGCAAGTGTTGACGTGTTATTATCATACACGGAGGGGTTTATGACTCCATGTTTGTAAAGGTCCGTCATTTCCGCTCTGAATTGTGTTTCATTTTTATAACTGCTAAAAATTTTACCAGTAGTTGTCACATAACCGGTATAATAAATACTGTGCGTCATTGGGTCGGCAGGAAGTTCTGTGTCCAATACATCCACATTCAATGTCAAAGTTCTTAAAGTTGCGCCGCCATTTTTTAAATAAATACTGCCTGTGTAAGTTCCACCGACAGTTCCGCTTGGAATTTCTATGGTAATCCAGTATTGTTTGTTTGAGCCGGACGTGATACTCGTAGATTGCAATGTGGACGCGTCTTGCACAGGAAACTCGTCAGTTGTCGGCTGACTTGAAATGCCCTCTATACCATCCGGGTCATTTATCAAAATATATTCACCATTCACTTTTAAATAATCATCGTCTCCAACCACGTTTACCAAAAAATCGTCGTTGAGTAATAACTCCGAAGTTAAGCCGCTGCTTTGAGTATAAATATACCCTGTATCGCTATCCGTATGTGAATAACCTTTTTGGTGCCACACTTTCACAACTTTAATATCAATATAACTTGATGAAATTGTTCCGGCGGTTCCTGTCAAACTCGTGGCTTCCGGAAGAAACGAAGCGATGTCCGTGTTCGCTTTTACGACAAAAGTCGCTGGTTCAAATTCGTTCGGAGCTGCGGTTATGGAAATTGTGTCAGTGATATATGAGGATGCGATACTTGTGTCCGGCAATATTTCGTCATCAGTTATCGCAGGCACGACGTACACGGTGATGTCTTCGGACGCGGCGAAAATAATTGAATGGACAACAAAAGAAATGCCTAATATTAAAATCGGCAGGATAACAAAACAAAAGGATTTAATCTTCGCTGTCCTTTTTTTCTTGATAACGATAACCATAATAAATTTTCCCTGTGTGTATTATATCATTTTTTTGGTGGATGGTAAACGCGCGTATGATAAGAAACTGTCGCCAAATATGTTTGTCATTCCCGCCCCGTCATCCGACGAGGTAAACTCCAATTGTTGTCATTCCCGCGAAAGCGGGAATCCATCGTCCGATTATATGGATTCCCGCTTTCGCGGGAATGACAGAATGAACGATTTTCGTTATTCGGCGACAGTCCCGATAAATTGCCTGCGAGGATAAAAAAATAACCCGGATTTAATCAAGGTTGTTTTTTCTCCGAACCGCGGTGCCAAACTTATATTTTATGTTAACCATTTTGTCAATGGTTAACATAAATAAAATAATTGGCCTTATTTTAGCCAATTATTTTATGAGCGGAGAGGGTGGATACAGTTGTATAAATAAAATTTGGTACATTATTTTTCTCTAATCGCGGCTGGGGCATCTTTGGATATATCGCCCTTGTTCGCATATGAAATAATTTTTTTCACTTCTCCATATACAACCTTAAAAACATCATACGGAATTTTTCCATGAGGAACTGGGATAATGTCAAAATTTATATCTGGGTTTAAATTTTTATAACCAGTTCTTACTACCCTGGGTACATGATAATCACTTGTGACAAAAGTTACGTGCTCGTGTTTTTTATCAGCAAAGTAATTATTGATTGGGACTGTCGCCGAATATGTTTGTCATTCCCGCGAAAGCGGGAATCCAGTCTCCACATACCATCGTTTAGCAAAGTTTTTGGATTCCCGCTTTCGCGGGAATGACATAATAAACGATTTTTGTTATTCGGCGACAGTCCCTGATTGTCTCAAATTGAGTTTTTGTATTACTTATGCCACTCGCTCCGCAATCCACTAATTTCAACTTTTCTATAGGGAAACCCATTTCTTCAACAATCTGTTTCATTATTGGAAGTTGTTCAGCAGTTCCGCTAAGTATAAACGATGGCGCGTGCTGTAAAACATCTTCATTTCCAATTTTGAGGATTTTTTCTTATCTTAATTTTATCAGTTTGACTTTGTGTTGTCAATCATATATAATCTAATATAGTTAATATATGAGATTATAATATATGAATTTAGATAGGAGAATCCAAAATATACCCCAAACTATTTGGGCGGTTATTAACAAAATTGACATGCTAAACGGCCAATGGATTGGTGGAGCAAAATTGAATCCGCAGGCCTTGGGCAGATTAAAACGATCTGTTTTAATTACTTCTGCCGGAGCGTCCACTCGTATTGAGGGCGCCAGATTATCCGATGAAGACGTTGACAAACTCGTACGTGGACTTTTGATTCAAAAATTTGCCAACAGAGATAAACAGGAAGTTAGAGGATATTATGAGCTTCTGGAAAATATTTTTGATTCTTGGAGACATATTCCGTTTACTGAAAGCACAATTAAACATTTGCATAAAGAATTGTTAAAGTATGCGTCCAAAGACGAGGGGCATCGTGGTGAGTATAAAAAAGGAGAAAATCGGGTGGAGATGTATAATGAAACCGGCAAATCTATCGGGGTAATTTTTGATACGGTGCCAGCTTACCTCACTCCCAAGCGTACACAAGAATTAGTTGAATGGACGCGCGTTACTTTGGGTGCAAAAGAACACCATCCGTTGGCCGTCATCGGAAATTTTTTGGTGGAATTTTTAGCTATCCATCCTTTTTTTGACGGCAATGGTCGTCTTTCTAGAATTCTAACGAATTTGTTAATGCTGCAAGCCGGATACGCATATGTACCATATGTCTCGCATGAAAAGCTGGTGGAAAATTCCAAAGCCGATTATTATTTGGCATTACGTAAAAGTCAAAAAACATTTGGCACCGAAAACGAAGATATTGGCCTTTGGCTTGGCTACTTTTTAACTGTTAGCCACACCCAAGCGAAACAAGCAATTGAATTGCTGTCTAAAGAAAATATTGAAAAAATATTGTCTCCCAAACAATTGGCAGTTTGGCAATATCTTGAAAAAGTATCGGAAGCAACGCCCGGAGAGATCGCTAGGGCAACCGGCGTGGCGCGTCCGACTGTTTCGCAAGCGGTGGATGTATTGCTTCGATTAAAAAGGATAGAAAGAATTGGGCAAGGGAGAACGACGAGATATAAAAAATATAGTTAATGTGGGTCTGTACGATAAAAAATTGGCGGAAGGGGTGGGATTCGAACCCACGGTCCACTTTCATGGACAACAGTTTTCAAGACTGTCGCTTTAGACCGCTCAGCCACCCTTCCAAATAAATTTTATTCAATTCCCAATTTCTTTTTTAACTGCCTCCTGCCTTGGCTTGTTTTATAAAATAATTCCGCTTTTCTTGATAATGTT
>JBAZKA010000010.1:0-6959 GCA_041651015.1 Patescibacteria group bacterium | reverse complement strand
AATTCAGGGCATCAACCGGAGCCGGTATGATGGACTGTAAAAAGGCGTTGGAAGAGGCGGAAGGCGATGAAGAAAAAGCCGCGGAAATTTTACGCAAAAAAGGCGTGCTCAAAGCCGCGAAACGCGCTGATAAAATCGTGGCAGAAGGTTTGACCTGCGTAAAAACAATCGGAAAAGACACTGTTATCGCTGAAATAAATTCAGAAACCGATTTTGTCGCGAAAAATGAAATCTTTAAAAAATTATCAGAAGAAATAATGGAATTTTTGTTGGCTAAAAAACCGTCTTCAACAGAAGACGCGTTGAACGCGGTTATGGACAGCGGTTCTTCGTTGCAGGATTTTATCAACAGCGCCGCCGCCACTATTGGAGAAAAAATTTCTTTGCGCCGATTCGTTATTTTGGAAAAAGGCGATAACGAGGCGATTGGTTCGTATGTTCATATGGGCGGAAAAATCACAGCGATAGTTTTACTTTTAGGAACAGCAGACGATGATTTGGCAAAAGAAATAGCAATGCACGCGGCGGCCGCAAATCCGAAATTCATTGAAAGAAGCGAGGTATCCTCGGAAATTTTGGATAAAGAAAAAGAAATTTATACCGAACAATTGAAACAACAGGGCAAGCCGGAAAATATAATTGAAAATATAATCAAAGGAAAGATGGACAAATTTTACGGCGAGATTTGTCTTCCGGAGCAGGCATTCGTAAAAGATGAGGAAAAAACCGTGCAAAAATTTTTATCGGAAAAAGGAGCTGAAATAAAAATTAAAAAATTCGTCCGCTATGAACTCGGAGAGGGAATAGAAAAAAAGAAGTGCGATTACGCGGCCGAAGTCGCCGAACAAATGAAATAAAATCAAACAAAAAAACATCATGATATAATTCGGATGTTTTTTTGTTTTTCGCGTAAATTTGTCAAAAGTTATCCACAGGTTTATTTTTTGTGCAATTAAATTGGAAAAGTAGTATAATAGTAGCAACTAAAATTTCAACCGGATAAAGTTCCGTGGAAGATAACGCGTCGGAGTTTTGTGATAACTGATTTCAACCAATCAATTTTTTATTTACAAGGCCTAAAAAGGTTAATTTTTTAGACCTATTTTTTTTATAAACATATGCGAAAGTGCGTTAAGTTCGCGAAACGATTTTTTACCGTGTCGGTGATCGTTTTCACTATTTTTTGGTCCATCGGCATCTCGGCTTTGTTGATGCCGAAAACAGCCAGGGCGGCTGTGACGGCAGAGGGAGTTTTTGATTTGGGAATGACCGGAGGAATGAATCCGATGGCGAGCAGTTTTGATTTTCCGATTTTGCGTTTCAGTTTGGTCGGAGCTTCAAGCGAAACGCTCACGAGCGCGGCCATCACAATCAGAAATAATACAAGTTCCGCGGTGACAGACAATAATTTGGCAGACCATATTAAGGAAGCGAAATTATGGCGCGATAGCAATAACAATAATTATTTTGAACAAGAGAGTGATACTGTTATCGGCACGCAGGCGGTCGTAAAAGTCGCGACTTCCACCACTGTTATCACAGCGACTGCGAACAACTCAATCGCGGCGAGCGGATTGCCGACAAGTTTTTTCGTAACTTTGAGCACTGATTCGGGTTGGGCTGTACCGGATTCAATTTTAGTTGATATGGCGGCTAACGGCATCACGCTTTCGGACGCGTCGCATCCGACTGTTACCGCTTTAACCGGCACCAAAGTAATAAGCGCCAGCGCCGGAGAAAGCTGGGGAGGATTCAGTATTAGAGAAGTCACTTTCGTCAATTCCACTTCGTCAATTCCACCACAGTTGATGTAAGGTTTACGGAACTTTTAAATTTAAACAGCGGCACCGCGACAACCACTTCAAATTATACTTTAACGACAACTGCGGTAGATACTGAAAATATAACTTCGGTTGTGGTTTTACCGGATAATATGTCCGTGCGCGTCACCGCTTCAGGCTCCACGATATCTTCGGTTGGAACCGATAGAATAACCGTGAATGAAAATATTAAGAATAGTCAAGGAAGACCAAACGCGAACACAAGCCCGACCCCAATCTTCGGCGGTATGAGACCATTGGTTATTTCCGAAATCAAAGCCGGCGCAGCCGCGGACGAATACGATGAATTTATAGAATTATATAATCGTTCAAGCGACGCCGTTCCGACCAGCACGATTAAATTGCATTTATTAAACGCAAACGGAACTGTTGACACGAATGTTAATCTTACGTTTTTAAGCACAGTAAGCGAAGTGCCGGCGCATAAATTTTTATTGATAGCGCCAATTACTTCTTCAGCGTCCACGACAGCTGACGCGGTTTATACAACTTCAACCCTGTCTACAATTATAGCCGATGGGGCGGCTTATATCAGCAACAGCTCCGCTTCTTCAACAGCGGTGATAGACAAAGTTTGTTGGGGGAGTCATTCAAATTTATCTGATTGCGAGGGGTCGGCTATAAGTTCTTTAAGCAATAATGGCACTTCCGCAGAACGTAAAGCATTTAATTCTTCCACTTCAGTCACCATGGGTACTGGAGGAGCGGATGCCGCCAAAGGAAATAGCGTTGACACGCAAAATAATGTTTTTGATTTTGTGGTTCGCACAACGCCTGAACCGCAAAATAGCAGGATTGACGACCCGGGCGAAGTGCCATCAGGAGGTTCATACGGAGGGGAAAGCAATGGCGCTCCGTCCATCAATTTCGCGCCGATTTTTAGAGCCAGCAAAGACGCGGCTTTAAACCTCGTGGCGAGAATTTATGACGATGGCGGTCCTGTAACAGCCGGCAACACTCAATTGATTTATTGCACCACAGACACTACTTGCGCCCCCGCGTCATCCACACCGATTTACGGCACAAGTATCGGCTCTGGTTGGTATAAATTTTCTTCAACTTCCACAAACGCTTGGTCAAATAACAAGGCATATTTCAAATATTATTTGCAAGCGAGCGATTCAGCGACTCCGGCAAAAACAAGAGTGTTCACAAACGACCCTAGTTTTGACATGAATACTTATGACACGGCAGGTACCGGTATCCAAACCGCCGCTTTACAACAAAGCAAGGCAGTGGAAATGTCATTAGTTTCCGGAAATTTAGGCAGCGCCTCAATCAGCGGTACTGTAAATAATAGCAGTGGTAGCGCGCTTAGCGGCGCCACGGTTTGGATAGATGGAACGCAATACGCGGCCACAACCGGCAATGACGGAACTTTCAGTTTTTCAAATGTAGGACCATCTGGCGGTTCGCAATTAAAAATAGCAAAAGAAGGGTATGCCGACCAATCATTATCGTTTTTTATTCCTTCCAGCGGGTTGGTAAGTTTGCCGACAATTATATTGTATAGCGGTATGATGGGACAGGGCGGGGATTATAATATGCCGAAAATTACCAATACGACTCCGTCTATGGGTATGAGCGGTTTTCAAACACAAACTCCGCAAAACACTCCTCCCGCGATTGAAGTGAATTTTAGCAAAACAATGGATGTTACCACTATCACTGATTCAGATGCGAGCAACGCCGGTTCGGCTATTTATTTGACTCTTGCCGGAAGCGAAACAAAAATCGCCGGCGCTGTGTCGGGCACAGCCACAAAAGCCACGTTTATTCCAACCGCTACACTAACAGCAGGAAAAGCGTACACATTATTTGTGACACCGGCGGTTAAAGATACTGTTGGAAATCCTGTTTCCGGCAACGGCCAAGGCGGGTCGTATGTTTTGATGTTTTCCACAGCAGGGCAGATGTACACGGCGCCGGAAAATATTACAAATTTCGGGCAAGGAGATTCGTTCCCGCCGTATGTGGTTGGAAGCCAGCCGTCTCCGGGCAAGTCAAATGTGGTTTTGAATACCGAAGTGTTTATATCTTTTTCAGAAGCGATGCAAAATACCGCGAGCAATATCGCGAAAGTAAAACTTTATAAAGTAACAAGTCCGTTTACTGCCAGCGAAAGCAAGGCGCTCGTGTCCACCACCAATTCAATAGACGCGAGCAATAAAATAGTGATTTTATCTTTTTCAAATTTGGACGCAAGCTCGCATTATCGCGTTGAAGTTTTAGGAGGGATCACTTCGTCCAAAGGCATACCGCTCGGCAACCCGAGCGCTTCCGGATATGACACTTCCACGATGTTCGTGTCTGATTTTGAAACCGGAACTTCTTCCGATGATACAGCGCCGACCATCAGTGGAACCATACCGGCGGCTTCAGCAACAGGTGTTTCAACCATCAAACCGGTTGTTATAAGTTTTTCTGAAGCAATGGACCCGACAACTATCACGGAAAGTTCGGTTTCACTCAAACTCGGTTCAACGGTAATTTCCGGCGACCTTAGTTATGACCCAAATAGTTGGATGGCGACTTTTGTACCGGATTTTTCTTTGACGCCGACAAGCACTTATACAATCACTGTTACAACTGATGTAAAAAATTTATCCGGATTGGCTTTGGCGAGCAGTTTAATGCGCACATTCACGACCGGCAGCACGGACTCAACTTCCCCGATGGTAACTTCCGCGCAAGCCAATGAGTATTCTTTGAAAGTTACTTTTTCAAAACCGATGCTCGCTTCAACGGCCGATGATACGGTTAATTACGCGTACAGCGTTTTAAAAGCAAGCAATTATTCCGTGCGCGTCGTGAACAGTAGCGGAGTCGCGCAATCAACTGTTACTTTGCCGTCAACCGCGACTGTAAATTATGACAATTCTTCACGAAGCGTGGCAATATCCGGTTTGCCGACCATTACGGGTTTAACGGCAGGTACGACTTTAATAAATATAGTCGTTAGCAACGTAAAAGATATTGCTTATAATAATTTGTCTTCAAGCGGAAACGCGGCGACGACAACCGCGCAATCTAGCCAGAAGACCGGAAATTTTTCGTCGTCTTTCTGCGGAGCGATGGGTCCGATGATGAACGCGGAAGGTAATATTATTCAAGGTGGAATGACGAGCGGAATGTCGGCGATGGTCGGAACTTATGGTACCGAATCAGGCATCGGTTTTATTCCCGGTGTGAAAGTTTATCCTTTTTCTCCAATGGCCGGAATGATAAGCACCTATGGAGTGGAAGCGCCGATTTCGTATCAAATTCCCGCCAATGGTTTTATTGATATTACTTTTCCGGAAGGAACAGATGTGAGCCAAGCGAAAAAAGACGTAAACAGCCCGCCAAACAATGATATAAATGGTTCAAATCTTGGAGCGGTTGTTTTTGCAACAAGCGAAGGAACCCTGCCTTCCGGTTGGACTACCGGCGGACAATCAAATGACGGAGTAATAGTGGATTCCGCGGCTCGTATTGTAAGGGTGATTTTAGGGGCCGTGGCCACTCGTTCTGAAAACAGCGACACCCATGATTTCTTGCGTTTGGACATCGCTCAAATTACAAATTCCACACTTTCTCGTTCGGTTGACACTTCCGGAAACAACGCCACTGTGGAAACGAAAAAATCGGATGGCACAGTGATTGAGACATTGTCTTCGGGCGCGTTTTTCACTTCTTCGGCCGGAACGCTTACTCTCCGCGGACAAATTAAATCCGGTTCAACAGGTCTGAACGGCGTAAAAGTATTTTTAATGTCTCCTGCGACCGGCTCGCAATCAACAACAACTTTAAACAATAAATTCGGAGGCAATGATGGCGAATTTCAATTTGAAAATTTGCCTTCAGGAAGTTTTATGCTCGGCGTGGACAGATATTTCAAAACCGCTGACGGGGAATTTATGTCAAATCCTCCAAACCCGGTGATGTTAAATAGTACTACATGCGTTTCAGATGTTTGCACTCAAAATGTTTCAGTGACAGACGCTTCCGGCGGAGCCGCGGTTACGTTGGGTATTACCGGAACATTCAATAACGCGACTATTGATATCTTCGCCGGAGGTCCGGGTTTTTCCAGAATGGTGACCAGCACTTTAAACGGCGCGTTGGAGAACGACACATCAAATTCCATAAAATTAAATTCTAATGGAGTTTGGATGGTTGGATTTAATCCTTCCATGTCAACGGAAATGTTCAGCAAAACAGGAACGGCGAGCTCTTCCAATTGGATGGCTCCAAGACCCCAGCAAGTGATAGTGAGCGGTTGTCCGGCGGCATGCGTCGCGAATCCAAGCACAGTTGTGTTTAGTTCGTCCGCGGCCGGTAAGATGGTTAAATTCACGGTTAAAGACGCGTCCGGTAACGCTTTGGGTCAGTCTCATGTGGTCGCTTATTCTCCCGGTCTCGGAATGGGAAGCGACACGCAAGCCGGCGCCGATGGAACCGGTTCAATCAATTTGTCTTATGGAACTTATAAAATAGGCGCCGATGTTCCGGGTATGCCTTCAAGCATTGAAAGAACTATCGCCGTAAGAAGTGTGAGCAGCGTTGACAAAGTATTTATTGACGGGTCAAGCACAGGCATCAATTTAGGATCTATGACTGCCGCAAATTTGATTTTAACAGTAAGTAAACCCGATTACACGATAAGCGGGCGCGTCACGGATGGCACAAATCCAATATCTAATGTTCCTGTTAACGCTTATCGCACGGACGGTCCTGGTCATGCCGAAGCCGCGACCAATTCTTCCGGAGATTACACCCTTTATGTCGGCAATGGCACTTGGAAAGCGCAAGCGATGATGCCTGATTATGGAAAACTTGCGGAAAAAACAATCACTGTAAACGGAGCGAGCGTGAGCAGCCAGAACTTTCAACCGAATACAACTTCGGTAAATTATGGAACTTTAACAAAGAGCGTGTATGTTGACACGAACAATGACGGCGCATATGTAGCGGCAGATGATGAAGAATTAAGCAACGCGCAAGTGACAGTAAAGGGCGCGACCAGTGGCGGCGAAACATATTTTAACACAGCTTTAACGGATACGAATGGAAGCTCAACTTTAAAACTTCCTCCCGGCACATATACTATGGATGTATGGTCTCCGACTCTTGGTT
>JBAZKA010000009.1:0-10837 GCA_041651015.1 Patescibacteria group bacterium | reverse complement strand
ACCAAAAATCCAACAACACTTATGAACAAACCATTGCCGGCGTAGTCTCCACCAACCCAACAATAATTGTCGGTAATGGCAAAACCTCCCAAACCGCACCCCTCGCCATGGTGGGTAGAGTCCCTGTTAAATTTTCCAATGAAAACGGCAATATACAACGTGGTGACCTCTTGGTCGCGTCGGGCGTCCCGGGCAAAGCTATGAGATACGATCCTGTCAACGATAACTCACAAAAAGTCGTCGGCATCATCGGTATTGCCCTGGACAACTCCTCTGATTCCCTTGACGGTAAAATAATGACCCTCATCCGCACTGGTTGGGTTTACAACAAGACTGAGGCGGTGATGAATTTGCATGATCAGATTGAAAGTATGTCTTTAGATAACGACGAAACAAGTTCAGGTGTGAATAATGAATTAGACGTCTCGTCATCCGACGGATTGATATCTTATAATTCAAACGGAATAAATTTTCACAACAACAACCTGCTCAAGGTCGCTACTATAAATACATCAAATTCAAGTTGGCGGATTGATTCCAACGGCTTGCTCATTGCCAAAGTGGCCACTTCCGAAGGCGATAAAGATATTTATGGCATGACTTCCGAGAACGCCGAGATAACTTTATCCGGCTCGGCCAATCTTGTGAACGGTGAAGCCAAAATTATGTTTGCGACCGGCACTCAAGAACTGATTGACGAAAATGAAAAAATAAATGTGACCGTCACACCATCGGAAAATTGCAATGGCGTGTACGTCACTGAGCGCAGCGCGTCCGGGTTTAAAGTGGTGGAATTTAACAACGGCACTTCTAGCGCGCAATTTGATTGGCAAGTCATTGCCAAAAGAAAAATACAAATCAATACCAATGATACGAATACCGACACGAATGATACGAGTGAAACCGATACAACCACTACTGACGAAATAACATCAACGACAATCGAAACTACATCCACGACTGACGACACAATTACAACCATGACAACAATTCCCGTTGACACGATAAGTGATACGACAATAACGACAACGCCGGAGGTTGAGACAACAACTTCCACCGAAGAGGGAAGCGCGACCTGATTTTTGCTAATTTAGGCCAAAATAACAGAGCCTGTCTTGACAAGACCGGCTCTTGTATTATAGTATAGATAGTTCTTTAATTGGGAGTGGAACCTTGACAATCAATAAAAAGCAAAAGGAGGAAACGCATACTAGATTAGTATGAATTAGAAATAGTCAAACGCGCCTCGCGTCGCGCGAGGCAGAACAAAAAGCTCGAGCACAAAAAGTGTTCGCGCTACGGAGGATGTCATGAAAAAGTTTTTGTTGGCTCTCACCACTCTCGTTGCCTTCGCGACGATCATGTCGTGTGTTATCGCCTGCGATGACAACGATGACAGTGCGCCTGATGCGGGCAATCAGCAGGATGGCCGTAGAGTACACTTGGTCGCGGCTACGGCCGACGGGCCGTGCATGGCCGGATCAGTGTTCTACATTTCGGAGCTGGATTTGGAATCGCTCGCCGTTCTGGACACAATCACCGGAGTAACTAATTCTCGCGGTGAAATTACGGATGTGCAACTGAAGGAAAATACTCCTTACGACATCCGCGTGGATTGTGCTGATTTCAATGAGATTACTAATGGCGTCTCCGACGGCTCGGTTGTTTTGAACAAGTTTCTCATGACCGGCTCATCTGCTGAAACTGACGCAGGGATTGGTGACGCGGGAACTGGCGATTCTTTTCAGAATGGAAATGTGAATGATATTTCGCATTTTATCTATCTGAATGTCAGAACCGCTTTCAAGAACAATGCTGAGCATACGTTCGCTACATATTCCACGTTGAACAGAGCGGCGTTTCTCGCCTTGATTCCGATGCTTCCATTTATTGTGGGACCCGACGGCTGGGAAAACTGCAACCCGGATACTTTGAATATTATTAACGGATCCTCCGCGTGCAACGACATGTTGCTCGGTGTGGAGCTGGTATTCCGCCACTACGCGGTCAAAATCGCGGCTGAAACTTCGCAATCGGAAACTGGTTTGTTGTTGCAAAAATTGGACAGCGTGATGTATGACTTTGAAGATAGTGAATTCAATTCCACCGGCGCTGATACGATTTCTAAAGTTACCGGCGCCGCGGCAACCATTGATGTTAATTCGGCACAGGAGAACTTGTCCAATCATTTGTCGTCTGTCGGAGGGACGGCGCCGAATGCCAACAATGTCTTGGACATGGACGGCGATGAAATTCCTAATGCCGACGATGCCGACATTGACGGCGACGGATTTTTGAACGCTAATGACGTCGCGCCGTACGATGCCGAACTTGGTGGAACTGCTGAAGAGCCGACTTTTTCGCAAAATGACGGCATCAATTGGCAAGTCATCGTTTCGGCAGAACAAGTTCTTTGGCTTGAGGCCGAAGCTTATTGCGACGAACTGACGTACGCCGGATACGAAAACTGGCGTTTGCCCACCATTTCCGAGCTTCGATCACTTATCGTCGGTTGTCCGGAAACTGTCACCGGAGGCGAGTGCGAAGTGACCGATGAGTACACCGAAACCTGCACATCGGATACGGTGTGCCACGGTTGCACTCAGAACGCCGGTCCGTATTCTGGTTGTTATGAGTCCGACAAATTGGAAGGCGAGTGCGGATCGTATTGGAGTGGCACTGCCTGCGACGATCTCGGTCTTCATGACGCATGGTCTGTGTGCTTCAACATGGCTGATGTTAGTTGGAGCGGGGATGAGATATCTCTGCTTTACACCCGCTGTGTTCGTGAAATTTGACCGAGTCGTCATCTGACGCCGGTCTCTAGTCCTTTAATCAAACTTGCGGCTAATGCCACCCTCATTATCGCAAGTTTGGCCCGCCTTGGAATGGTTCCTTGGCGGGTTTTTTTATTTTTTATTTATTACGCGTTGTGTGGATAACTTCGCCAAAAAATCCTGTTTTTGAAGCTCAAAAAATGATATAATAATGATGTGGGAAAATTTAGTCAGCGGTTAACTTCAAAATTGCTAATCTAAGCGCAATTTGCACGGTATGCCGCATTGGAAAAGAGCGAAAAAATTAATCTATTTGGCGACATTTTTGCTGTTGCTGGTTTTTGGCGTTCAAAAAGTCAACGCCGCCTTCAATCCGCAGATAAATTACCAAGGAAAACTTTTAAATTCTTCCGGTCAACGGGTGAGTGATACAAAATATAATTTTCGTTTTAGATTATGCGCGGATTCAAGTTGTACCTCGGCGCTTTGGACAGAGGACCGTTGCTATACCGGAGCAACGAACTGTAATTCCGTTTCGGGTGATAATCGCATTAGCGTCACTAGTAGTTTGTTTAGCGTTTTGCTTGGAGAACTTACTTCAATCGCGTCGTTGGATTTTAATCAAACACTTTATTTGGAAGTTCAAGTTGGCGGCACATCCACCGCGAGCATATCTTGGGAAACTTTATTACCGAGAAAGAAACTTGGCGTGGTGCCGGCCGCGTTTTATGCCGCAACATCATCCTACTCCGCCACTTCCACTTATGCAGTGTCCGCGTCAACTTCGCTTTACGCCAACAACTCCGGATTGTTGCAAGGATTATCTTGGGCCTCGCCCGGAGCACTCGGCACGGGCACGGCCACGACCGCGATTTTTACCAACGCAACCACAACCGGAATGTTGCGCGTGATTGGCAATTCATATTTTGGCACGATTGCCTCCGGCACATGGCAGGGCACTACTATCAGCAATGCTTACGGTGGCACCGGTCAAAATTCTTCGGCATGGACCGGATTGGTTCGGGTGACCGCCGGTGTGTGGAGTACGACCACAATAAATTTAGCGTCTGATGTCACCAGTACGCTGACGATTTCGCACGGCGGTACCGGCACATCCACGGCGCCGACTACCGGACAATGGCTTATTGGCAATGCGAGTGGGGGATACAATTACATCACCACCTCATCGCTCGGACTAATTGGTACCGATCTTGGCGGTTTCACCGCGGGCTCAATTATTTTTGCCTCATCCACCGGAAAATTAACCCAAGACAATTCCAATTTGTATTGGAATGATACAAATAATCGATTGGGGATTGGAACGACATCTCCGCAAGTCGGATTACATCTTGGCACCGCAGCGACTTCACATTCTATGGTTGACGCGAATGATGCGATGATAGGTGGAGAGCTAGAGGTGAATGGCACTTTATATGCGGATGTCGGTATTCAATCCGGCGGAGCCATTTATAATAATTTACTTACAAGTGGGAATAGTACTTACGGAGAGATTCACTTGTATAGAAATAATCTCTTTGAATTAGGAACTGGATCTAATACAAATATTTTATTAATTGCCGAAACAAGTGATTTGTATGATGCGTTTGGGAAAACTGCTCAATCAAATCCGACTGTCTACATTCAATCGGGCAGTTCCACAATACCCTCTCAATGGTTGTCCCTTGCCCATAATAGGACCGATGCAATTATTGGTTCAGGTTATGGCGGATTTAGATTTAGTGCGAGCTCAACCCCGAATGCGTTGGTAATCACAGAAACAGGAAACATTGGCATCGGCACCACCACCCCAACATACAAACTCACAGTCGCCGGCGACATATCAGTCACCGGAACTTTGCGCGTAGGTAATTCGGCTGATGCCGGAACATCTGGATATATTTTAATGTCCAATGGAAATTCCACTGCTCCGGCTTGGGTGAGCACCACTACTCTCGGATTAAATGGAACAAGCGTCGGCGGGTTTACCGCAGGCTCAATTATTTTTGCCTCATCCACCGGTGCACTTACACAAGACAATTCAAATTTTTATTGGGATGATACAAATAACAGATTGGGAATTGGGACGACGGCGCCGGGGTACCCATTAGAAGTTGCTAAATCAGACGGTGATTCCGCGATCTATGTAAGAACAGAAAATCTTGGAAGTTCTGCTGTATTGCGTTTAGGGGCTAAAGCTTCAAATGGAGCAAGAAATCTAGGAGAAATAAAAGTCGTCCCTACGGGTGGTGAAAGTGGTAATTTAGTATTTAACTTAGATACGGATAATGGCGGAGCTTTGTCAGAAGTGATGAGGATAAATTATAACGGCCTCGTCGGTATCGGTACCACCACTCCAAGTGAAAAGTTGGTGGTTGATGGTAGTGTCAATATCACCGCCGGAAGTTATTACAAATATAATGGCGTGAATTTGGCCTATGCTTCCACCACGCTTTATAATTATTTTTTTGGCAATGCCGGCAATCTGACGATGACCGGCAGTAATAACACAGTCGCCGGCCACGCAGCTCTCCGTTCCGATACTACCGGCAGTGACAACTCCGCATATGGTTACACGGCTTTGTATACCAACTCAACCGGCTCAAATAATATCGCCATTGGGCGCGCCGCTTTGTATTCCAATGTGAGCGGCAACAACAACACCGCAATAGGTATGAGGGCATTGCAGGTCAGCACCTCAAGTAACCAGACTGCAGTCGGCGCATACTCGTTGTATAGCAACACCAGCGGTTCGGACAATGCGGCATTTGGTTACCAGACATTATACACAAATACTTTGGGCGGTTTTAACACGGCGATAGGCAACCAAACTTTATTTGCGAATACCGAGGGAAATTATAATACGGCTATCGGTTATTCCGCATTAGTTGACAACACAACTGGTGATTATAATATCGCGCTCGGTGATGGCGCGTTGGCGAACAACCAAACCGCGGATAATAATATTGCCATCGGTTCCGGCGCGCTTTTTTCCAATACCTCAACCGGCTTTCTGACTGCTATTGGCTACAATACTTTGTATGACAATACCACCGGTGCTTATAACACCGGTGTCGGCTATCGTGTTTTGGAAGATAATATTTCTGGCAGTAATAATACATCTCTTGGTTTTTATGCTTCGCGGAAAAATTCAACCGGTTCACACAATACCGCCGTGGGTTATGACGCCCTCATGACCAACACTTCTACGAGTAACCTGACCGCCGTTGGTTCGTATGCTCTATCTAGTAATACAAGCGGTTCGGATAATACAGCCATGGGTTACCAGTCGCTTTACGCCAATACCACAGGACGGAGAAACGCGGGCGTGGGTGCTGTCGCTCTCCAAGATAATGTAGACGGCGAGTTTAACGCGGCGTTTGGTTATTCGGCCATGGCCAATGCGACAAGTAGCAACAACAGCGTGGCTATCGGTGCTTATTCTTTGAATGGTGTGATAACGTCGGGGGACGAGGATGTTGCTGTCGGTGCTTACGCTCTAACACTTTTAACCAGCGGTTCATACAATGTATCAGCCGGTTCGCAGTCATTATATTCTTTGACCTCGGGGAATGATAATGTCGCACTCGGTTTTCGTGCCGGTCGCTATATTACGGGTGGTTCCACGGCCCTTACTACCGCCAACCAATCTATTTATCTCGGTTCATTGTCAAAAGCTTATTCTGATTCGGCGACCAACGAGATCGTTATCGGTTATGGTGCTACCGGCATTGGTTCAAATTCCGTGGTTTTGGGTAATGATTCTATCGCCACTACTTCTTTGAAAGGTTATGTGGGCATCGGCACCACCACCCCAACATACAAACTCACCGTCGCCGGTGATTTATCCGTCACCGGAACTTTGCGCGTAGGTAATTCGGCTGATGCCGGAACATCTGGATATATTTTAATGTCCAATGGAAATTCCACTGCTCCGGCTTGGGTGAGCACCACCACTCTCGGATTGAATGGAACAAGCGTCGGAGGGTTCACCGCCGGCTCTGTCATTTTTGCTTCATCCACGGGCGCGCTCACGCAAGACAATTCCAATTTTTATTGGGATGATACAAATAATCGGTTGGGGATTGGGACTACCACGCCCGGTTATGGTTTGCATTTGTCTGGCGGTAATTTTAGAAGTGAAGGAACTTTTCGTACAGGTTTAAGCGGTGAACCGGGACGCTGGAGATTTTATGATTCCTCCGGTTACTTGATGAGTTTTTGGGATAGTTCCACTGATTATGATACATGGGGTCTGTACTGGGACACAACAGATAATGAATATCGTTGGATGGGCAATGGCACTATGCGATCATCAATTGATCTTGATGATGGCTCGGCGTATTTTCAAGGCAACGTCGGTATCGGCACGACTTATCCTTCCACCACTTTGCATGTGAATGGAAGTATTGCCGTTAACAATAATGGCAAGGCAATTGGTTTTAGAAATGCGGATGCGTCAGGTTGGGCCGGATATTTTGATTCCGATTCATCAAACAATACCATGTGGCATTATAATAACGGCGGTAGTATTGCTATCACCGCATTGAATAGTAATGGCAACGTCGGCATCGGCACTACCACGCCTAATTATAAACTTGATGTGTATCAGGGTAATATGGGAGTTCACGGCTCCGTTTCCAACGCTTATCTTGAATCTACCGGCAGGGCATTGGTTTTTGAAAGAAGTAGTGCAAATTATTTGTCGGCTTCCACAGTTGGTGGATATTTTGATATCGTTGTAAATGGCGCCGCCGTCAGTGATTCTAGTGCTGCGTTGAAGATAGGCGCCGACAACAATATATCCATACCCAATGGTAGCTTAACTGTTTCTGGTTCCGGCAACAGTTCTTTTGTCGGCAATCTTGGCATCGGCACCACCACCCCAACATACAAACTCACGGTCGCCGGCGACCTCGCAGTCACCGGTACAATTCGCGTTGGTGATTCGGCTAACGCTGGTACAGTCGGACAACTTTTGATGTCAAATAATTCTACTGCCGCCCCGACTTGGGTATCCACTTCCACTCTTGGCTTAATGGGAACATCTCTCGCTTCTGCCTATATCTGGGTCGGTAATGCCTCGGGTGTGGCCACGGCAGTGGCCATGAGTTCAGATGCCACCATTTCCAACACCGGAGCCTTGACTATTGCCAACAACTCGGTTGACGGCACAGATATTCAAATCGGTTCCGAAGCCACCGGCGGTATGATGTATTACAACGGCACTGACTGGACCAACCTCGCCGCCGGCACTTCAGGTTATGTCCTTCGCGCCAACGGCGCGGCTGCACCGACTTGGGCGGCGACCTCGTCACTGGGAATTTTAGCAACCGATGTGGGCGGACTCACCGCCGGCTCGGTGGTATTTGCATCATCCAGTGGGAAATTAACGCAAGACAATTCCAATTTTTATTGGGATGATACAAATAATCGGTTGGGGATTGGGACGGCAAGTCCGGCGGCAAAGTTGTCTTTGAACGTAGGGGGTGATTATACCAATGATATGCTTGACATTCTTGGTACGGGAGAATCAGCTCAGGGTGTTGAATTCAAGATTCAACCGGCTGTCAATTACAACACTTCCATGAGGGACGCTTTTAGATTAAATGCGATAGATGTATCGGGATCGGGTGCTGAATTATATTTTGCGACTGATAACGTTGATAGGATTGTAATAAACAATGTGGGCAATGTCGGTATAGGCGTCACCATGCCGAATGACAAACTTGATGTCTCCGGAAGCATGGATATCACGGCCGGCAGTTATTACAAATACAACGGCGTGAATTTGGCCTACGCGTCAACAACAAAAAATAACTACTTCTTTGGCAATGCCGGCAATTTGACCATGACCGGCGGTAATAACACTGCTGTGGGGTATTATGCGTTGCATAATAATTCGGGCGGTGCTTACAATGTAGCCATGGGTACTAACGCATTGGAATCAACTAGTGCAGGTGATAATAATATCGCGCTTGGTGCCTACGCCCTACAAAATAGTGACAATAGTAATAATAATATTGCAATTGGCAGGGAAGCCATGGGCGAAAATACAAGCGGCCAAAACAATATAGCTATCGGCACCATGGCTTTAGGTTTCGGCAATTCTCCTAGCGCCAATGTCGGTATCGGTTTTAACGCTCTTTATTCCAACACCGCCGCCTCCAACACCGCCGTGGGTTATCAGGCGATGTATAGTAATACGAGCGGCGTGGGGAACATCGCCAATGGTTACCAAGCCTTAAGTGATAACACCACCGGCGATTATAATATTGCCAATGGTTATATGGCCATGGGCAGTACCACGGCACATAATACAGGTAGTTATAACATCGCCAATGGTTACCAAGCCTTGAGTGATAACACCACCGGCGATTATAATATTGCTAATGGTCGTTTTGCCCTTTACAAAAATACAACCGGCGAAAGTAACATTGCCAGCGGTTATCGGGCACTCTATTTTAATACCATTGGCAATAATAATATCGCCAATGGTGGTTATGCTCTCTACTCTAACACTATCGGTAATTACAACATCGGTATCGGTTATCAGGCTTTGCGTGGCAACACTACCAGCGATGCCAATATCGGTATCGGATACCAGGCTCTTTATTCCAACCTCGTCGCCTCTAACACCGCGGTTGGGTATCAGGCATTGTATAGTAATACGACGGGTGCAGGAAATACCTCTGTTGGTTACAAAGCATTATCGCTTAACACGACTGGTGGAAATAACACAGCCTTCGGTTATAATGCTTTAGCCGCGAGTGAGAGTAGTTATTTTAATACTGCGTTTGGTGGCGAGGCTCTATCTGACAATACAGGTTCAAGGAATACCGCAATTGGTTATGACACCCTTGCTTATATGACTACCGGTTCGTACAACACCGCGGTAGGTTATCATGCTGGTTATATTTCCGGTCTAGACACAGAAAGTTATAATACAATGATTGGTGCCGGAGCAGTCATTAATGAGGGCGTGGAGTATGCAGTCGCGATTGGTCATGATGCAATTGCCACGATTGATTATCAGATAGTTTTGGGAGGCGCATCAAATAACGTGTACATAGGCAGCGCGGCGGGAAACGGCGGTTTATTTATGAAAACAGCAACATCTAGCGGCGGTTATGCTTTGTGTCATTCGGTGAATGGTACTACCGCCGGGTGGGTAGTTGACTGTGCCACCGCCCCTTCTTCCGACTACATGGAATATTATGCCGTGGATAATGATGTCAGTATGGGTGATGTGGTCATGATGAGCGGCACCTATGTATCAACCACCGATGGCAATACCATACCCAAACTTTCCAAGGCAAGTTCGTCTTATGATAATCAAATTATTGGTATTATTTCAGATAAGTCACAAGCCGGAGATTTTAATTCCACTGGCGGATCCAGTATCAAATCAACCGACAATCCTGATGTATTGGCTTTGTCCGGACGTGTAAGAGTTAAAGTCACCACCGACAATGGTCCGATCAAAAAAGGCGATAAATTGACATCTTCAAATCGTTCCGGCTATGCCATGAAAGCCACCGAAGAAGGCCCGACCATTGGTATAGCCATGGATGATTTCACGGGATCCGCGACTGGCACAGTTATGGTTTTTGTAAATTTAAGTTGGAACAACACCCTTTATAAAGGTTTGTCCGTAGACACAAATGCCAACGAATTAAAAATAAAAACACAAACTTTATCTTTTACCACCACCACTTTTTTCAATTCTTATGTCAGCAGTTCATTAAATAATACCAATGCATTTATTTTTGACGCATTGAATTACACCACCTCCTCCGACAATAATTACATATTATCATTAAGATCAAACAACTCACCCGTCTTCTCAGTCTCAGCCAATGGAGATATAAAATCAACTGGAAATATTTATGCTTCCTCCATGGTTCTCGGCACCTCCACCAACCCGGGAGACTTGGCCGAGAAAGTAGATATTAACCCCGATGAAACCGTAGAAGCCGGCGATGTCATGATGGTAGACCCTAGCTACCCCGACCGATACCAAAAATCCAACAACACTTATGAACAAACCATTGCCGGCGTAG
>JBAZKA010000008.1:0-31466 GCA_041651015.1 Patescibacteria group bacterium | reverse complement strand
TTTGTTCTCAGCCAATAGGCCAGTTTCTGCCGATCGTAAAACGTTAAGTTATTTGACATACCCGCCACCTTTATGGATAAAGCCATATTTTACCATTAGGTGGTGCATTAAGATTAGAATCTTCTAAAGCCTAAGGCACCCTTGACACAAATTCTATTCTACATTATAATCCCCCGTTAAATCTATGAACAAATTCACGGCCGAAAAAATTCACGAACATTTGATGAATGCCTCGCGCATCATCATTATCCCCCACCCCAATCCGGATGAGGATGCTTTGGGTTCGGCTTCGGCGGTTCATGAATACCTGAATTCACTCGGACGCCAAGCTAGTATCTATTGCGCCACACCAGCCAATCCGCGCCTGAAATATCTACCCAGCATGCCCGCCATCACCAATGACGCGAGAATATTTACCAAACCCGATGTGGACACAATTGTTTTCGTGGATTGTGGCGACCCGCGCTATGCCGGCGTATCGGACATAATTAAAAATCATCCGGCTACCATTATCAATATTGACCATCATGCCACCAATGAAAATTATGGCGCGCATAATTTAGTCATGACGCGGGCGGCCGCGACCGCGGAAATTTTATTTAAATTTTTTGACCACAATCGCATAAACGTAAGCCGTCACATGGCCACCAATTTACTGGCTGGAATTATCACTGATACCGGCAACTTCACCAATAGCGCCACCACACCCTCGGCCATGGCCATTGCCGGCGAACTCGTCCGCCGCGGCGCCAACTACAAATTAATAAATTACTTCACACAAAAAGATAAAAACTTTAAATTGCTCCGGCTTTGGGGGTTGGCTTTATCCCGTCTGGAAAAAATTGAAGAACACGGATTGGTTTATACCCATTTGAAACAAAGTGATTTTCAAACACTCGGTCTAAATGAATCTGATGCCGAAGGTATTTCCGATTTTATGAATAACATTGATGACGCCAAAATTCTTTTAACTCTCAAGGAAACCGCGGAGGGAAAAATCAAAGGCAGTTTCCGCACTACAGTGGAAGGGGTGGATGTAGCGGCCATGGCCAAACAACTCGGCGGTGGCGGGCACAAAAAAGCTGCCGGTTTTACGGCCGATGGCACAGTCGAAGAAGTGATTGAACGAATTTTGACGCTAAACGCAAAATAGGATAAAATATCAATTGTTATTCACGCAACAATAACATTATATATATGCCAAATCCCACTTCCCAACATCTCATTCCCATCGTCGTGGAAAAAACCAGTGGCGGCGAACGTTCTTACGACATCTATTCTCGCCTGCTCCAAGACCGCATCGTATTTTTGAGTGGTCCGATTGACGATGCCACGGCCAACACGGTCATCGCGCAAATGTTATTTTTGGACAACCAAAATTCGGACAAAGATATCAAATTATACGTCAATTCCCCGGGCGGTTCAGTCACTTCGGGCATGGCCATTTATGACACCATGCAATATGTGAAGTCCAATGTCTCCACTATTTGCGTGGGCATGGCCGCCAGCATGGCCGCCGTGCTTCTCGCTTCGGGCGCCAAAGGCAAACGCTTTGCTTTGCCCAATTCCGAAATTATGATTCATCAAGTCATGGGCGGAATGGAAGGCCAAGCGTCTGATATCAAAATCCACGCCGAAAGAATCTTAAAAATGAAAGACAGATTGAACAAAATTTTGGCCAAACACACGGGCCAACCCATGAATATAATTGAAGAAGACACTGACCGCGACAATTTTATGAGCGCGCTTGAAGCCAAAAAATACGGCTTGGTGGATAAGGTGATTGAATAGTCTAATTCCAGAGTTTAACCGAAAATCCGCTAAGATTAGCGGATTTTTTAATTATTGTTTTTCTCCACCCAGGGGGGCTTGACAAAACTCCCCAAATATGCTATACTTATTAGTTCTGTTAAAATTCTAGCTTTGGGATCCGGAAAGTCGCCGCAGAGAGAGGTGGCAACTTTCCGTATTCACACAAGCATGGGGATGTGTTAACGGTAAGCGCAGGCCACGGCTCGCCTTCACCCTTAACACATCTTCTTGAATACGGAACCCTAAGGGGGATATTCCCCCTGCAAAAATAAACCGCTCGCCATTAACTGGCGAGCGGCTTTGTTTTCATTTTATGTACTTGATGACGTGTCCGTTTCCACGACAGTTGGAATTGATGATGACGCGGATGAACCACCGGACGGAGTTGATGAAGAAACACCGACTACGCAAATTTTCGGCAAGGCGCGATAATTGCTGGTAAATACTCTTTCAATTTTTTCCGTGCTGGAGGTAAAGCGAGTATAGGTGAAAGAAGCAATGGCGCCGCGAAAAGCATTCTGGCATTTTGTCACACCCGGAGCTAAAGTGGTCGTGTATGTGGTTTGCGGCTCACCGGCCGGAATCCACTTACTCACCAACGGATGAGTAAAATATCCATATCGCCCATCGGGTTTGCCCCAAAGAGTAAAAGCCAACATCTGTTTTTTATAATCGATCTTGGTTTCAATCAACATGTAATTACCGGTATCATTCATAAATTTTAAATCCAAAATCGGTTCGTAAATGGCCGCGTCGGTCCCCGGATTACCATTAATCGGATCAGCATAATAACTCACTACCAATGAATGATTGGAACGTTGAGTAATTGGCATGCCTGAATTCATGGCCATACGAAATAATGTCGTGCCAATCTGGCACATCCCGCCGCCAACTTCTTTTTTAATTTCCGTTCCTTTAATTACTTCCTCCGGTAAATATCCATTTTCCAAGGTAAACGGACCAGCATAACGAATAGCGGAAAATTCTTCACCCGGAGCGATAATAGTGCCGTTTAATCTTTCCACGGCGTGGGCAATATTTTTTATACGATTACTATGACTATCTTTAAAGGTCGAGGTGCCTACGCCAATAATTGAGGTGATACCCAAATTATTCACGTCAGCCATTTTCAATTTCGGCTCTTCGTTATCCACAATCAAGGCCACGGTGGAAGTGGCGCCGACTGCCCCGCTCTCCCGCGCGCTCATTACAGTGGCGATGGCTTCCATTGTTTTATCTAAATTTAATAATTGGCCCGAAGAACCGGAACGAAATTCCTTCAGCTTGCCATCCTCCATGGTGAATTTTGATTCCGCGGCCGGATTATCCAAAATATATTTATAATTATCCAAATAAGCGGATAATTTTTCTTTGTCCAGTTCAAAACCAATTAAGCCGCCCACGCGAGCAATCGGCTTCAACCAGGCGGAAATTTTATCCGTGGAAATTTTTCCGGTTTTTAACTCCTCTGTCTTGGGGTCAATATAGGTCAAAATAATATCTCCGAAGTCAAGAATTTTTTGCAATTGAAATTCAAATCCCGACAACTGCGCCGCCTTCACCGACGGCTCCATGGTCTTCCGGCTGATGGTAATCGGCGAAAGTTTAAGACCGCCAAGCTGGGCCGAAGTATCGTTAATTATTTTTTCATAATCAAAAACCGTGCCAATTTGCTCATCTGTCGCTGAATATTTTAATGGAGCAATGGAAGTAATTTTTATACTCGCGTCAAGCGGCTGTTTTTCATAGTCAGACAAACCCTCGCGCAAGGCCTCAGTAAAATTATCCGTATTAATTTTTATCGGCAAAAAAATTGACTCTGGATGATAGCGGGCTATGACAGCATCCAGACCACTGAGCCAACCTCGCGAACTGCGCCCATAAGCCAAAGCCAACTCGGCCGCGGCCGTGGTATTTACCGACAAAATATCCAATACCGCATCCCCTTCCACAATGGCCGTATTGATGGTCACGCGTTTTTCTTCACCGCTATTATCAAAAATATAGGAGACACCTTCTTTATTTAATCGCTCGGATAAATTGGCCACAAAATTCGCCACTTCTTCACCAGTCATGCCGCTCAAAGAATATTCACCCAAATACACGCCGGGATAAACGCGGTCCTCATATGCGCGCCCATACGCATATAATCCTCCGGCGCCAAACACCGATAAAACAACAACAATCGCGCCGATGACCGCGACTAGTTTCCAAATCCTCCGCTTCGGTTTTCCCGTGAGCACTGCTTCGGCGATGGATGTGATCTTTTCCTCGGTAATTTTTTTTATCTCTTCGGACATAATTACTCTTGTACAATGGTAATGGGAATGTTGTGGTCAATTTTAATTTTGGGTAAATTAACAATCAAAAGTCCGTGACGGTATTCGGCGCGCGCCATATTTAGATGCACATCAGCCGGCAAAACAATACTGCGGGAAAATTTACCCCAATAACATTCGGCAAAATGATAAGACGCGTCAACGGGCATGGGGTTTTTCCTTTCGCCGCGTATGGTGAGCAAATCATTGTGCAGATGCAATTCAATATTTTCTCTGAGCGCGCCGGCCATGGGCGCAATAATAATAATTTCGGAAGCTGATTCAGCCACATCAACCGACAAACGCCCCTCGCGGTGCTCCTCTATCTCGGTCGCTTGCTTCAGCGACGAAAAAAAATTCGCGTCATTTCCGGCTTCTTCTTCGCCGGCGATTTCCACAAAAATTTTTTGTCCGTCAGATTGAGGCATACAAACATGCGAATTATTTATAGTATTATACACCCGCGAAAGAAAAAATAGAAATTTACGGTTGTAAAACATCATCGGTCCGGCCATTAACCGAAATAACCACGGATTTAATCGTGGAAAATTGCATTAAAGTTTGCTCAATCTGCGCCCGAATAGCGCCCACACGACAGGAACCGCCGAGCTGGTATTCAATGCGCGAACTGAAGTCGGCATAAGCCGTGCCGTCTTTGATAATAATTTTTTGCAATTTTACGCCATCGTTGATTGAGGTAAAATATTGTTGATTCTTTTCCGAATCAGTCGGCCCTTTCAAAAGTTCGTTCAAAGCCAATTCCGCCACATTAGAAGAATCCGCAATTTTTCTATCAGTCGGGTACACGAGCGAGCAATCCTGCATGTCCGGATTCATTTTTTTATTTGAGAAATAAATCTTTACGGTTTTTTGGGCTTGAACAAAACTCACGGGGTATGATTCGGTTAAATCATTTTCCGGCAACCCCGACGGGTTGTCGTTTTTCAAAATTAATGTGCCTGTTGCCGTGGACGGAGCATTAAAAATCAATGTGGCTTTAAACCGTACCGAGCTCGTCGTCATCCATTCACCTTGCGCCATGGCCGGTGCTGTCACTAAAACTTTATTATTTCCGTCAAGTAAGACCACTCGCGCGTTCGCTTCAAAATACCAATTGCCGGGCATGGTGCCTTCAACAACCAATGGACTTTTTATTATTTCATTTACTGACGGGGTCTTCAAACTTGTGGCCGAGGTAGTTGGGCCGCCAACAGTGCATTCACCGCGAAACATGGCCCATTCTTCACACGACTCGCCGCTTTGAAATACGCATATGCCATATTGACCACCCGATTCATCAGTTTTAATCTCGAGCGTGCCGCCCTTTTCCACGCAATTCACCGAAGCCGGATTAGCTATGCCGGTGCTATTATTTTGCACATCATTGTCTCCCGCAGTATCAGTCGTCTGCCTGTCGCATGCTTTGGCCGGCATTTCATCGCTCGGATGGCCGTGTTTCACCCACTGTCCATTCTCGCAAAGCCAAGCATCTTCATTTCCGCTAAGAAATCGGCACAAAAGCATGCCGACCGCCACCGCGAGCATGATGATGACTACCGTGGATAGGGTTTTCTTTAGCATAATCTCATGAATAAATATATTAACATTAATAGGTATTATAATGACGAAAATATGATTTGGCAAATAACAAAATAACCGCTAAAATTCATAATGGCTTTTTCATATTTTTTTGTTTTCTTATCGCTTGTTAAAAATGAAACCAAACACAGCGACAAACACAGCCATTAAGACGGCGACTACTGTTGCGGCGGAAACTGCGGCCTTGATCAAATCCTCGTTCAAAAATGACATTGCTTCTTTCTCACCCATCTCCACGACAACGCACCAATGCAAATTTTTGATTATACCGCGCACCGCGGCGTGCGAGCCAAAAATTGTCCGGCCATACTCGTTTTCAAAAACATTCAAAACATCACGACCGGCATTGGTAGAACGGCCGGCTTCGGCGGCCGCGGCAAAATAATTAATATCGTTCAAGCAATCTTTAACATCGGCGCGCCCGCTTAAATCTATGAATTTTTGTTCGTCAAAACGACGTGGCGAAAGAAGAAGACCATCTCCATTGACCAAAAATGCTTCACCCGTGCTGCCCAAATTTCTCTCGTTGGACAAGACTTCATAAATAAAATTCGGCACAAAATAAACCGCTAACACGGCTGACTCCCCCGAATTGATCATGATGGGCGCGGACACACCAACCAGAATCAAATCCAGTGTTTTGTCATTTTCGTCTCGCACTGTGGTGGAAAATATATCGGAGAAGTAGCCGGCTTGATCACGGTTTATAAATTCTTTTTTATCCGACCAGTCAGTGCCAACAGAAATTGGCTGACTGGCGCCTATAACCTTTCCGTTTTTGTCCAAAGATATAATCGCGCTTATGTGCGAATTTTTTGATGCAGCCTCGGCAAATATATTATTCCAATCCGCAAAACTGCAACTATGGTTGGAACCTTGGCGTGCGGCGCAATCAACCACACTGGAGTTTTGCGCGTAGCGAATCGTCCATTCGCGGTAATTTTCCACCAAATCGGAAATATGCGTGGCTCGTTCATCAGCCACCGAATACAAAAACTGTTCGTCTTGTTTGATTGACACGTTTTTGGCCTGACAGTAAAAATAACTGATAGACCAAAAAGCGATAATATTTAAAAATTCCAACAACAGAACCAATACTAAAACAATGGGCTTAATGCCTTCAATTTTGTAATCCGACCGATACCGCGTCCTCCACATTTGGGTTAATACACCCAACCCGTTTAAAACAAATAGTACGTACAACATCTCTGACAAATAATCCATGGCCTCAACTAATACTTCGGCAGTGGAAAACGACTGGACGGTTTTGGCAGCGCAAAAAAACGCGGCCATCAAACACGCCAGGAAAATAATAGAAAATGAGCTGACTTGTTGTTTATTGTAAATCTTCCACCGGCTAAACAGGACGACAGCCACAACACAGCTAAGGCAACCGAACAAATATATTATGCCAATAATAATATTCATATATTTCGTTTAGTTACTACTAGAGCGAGAACCATGGCGGAGAGCCCCACTCCGGCAATACAAGCCGCGGCAAATATCGCTGTAAACGATGGATACCAAAAATCTTCTACCAATGCTCCAAGACGATTAAATAATATCAATAAATTTAGACCCAGATACAACCACGAAACCACCCGCACTGCTCGAGGGGCGATAAACAACAAAATGACGGAACCAACGACTAATACCGCCGCAACAATTGCTGCGGTAACCTCTAAATATAACGGCAAATCAAAATGCATAAATACATTTTTAACGTTTAGATAATTTTTTTATTTCCACGGCGATAAACGCCCCGAGTAATATAATCGCGCCCAAAATCGCTAAAAAATAATACAGTAATTGGTTGCTCTTGGCATTAACCTTGAAACTGGCCGAAGTTTCTTCACTTAAATTTTCATAATCGCTGATTTTAACTTTTATCTCGTATAGTCCGGCCGAGGCGGTTTCCGGAATTACGATATAATCCATAAATGACGCCTGAGTTTCTATGGCTTTTAAAAATTTTGACTGCGCGACAACTTCACCATTTAACAGCACATTGTACTCCAAGCGCAAATCTTTGCGTGATGGATTTTCCGGATACTTTATCTCCATCTCAAAATAAAATCTTTCGCCCGCCTGAACGTCCGTGTACTTTTCCGGCACATGCACCGCGGCGCTAAGCGCGTTCGCGCTTGGCACGCGCCAAGCCAAGATTCCCGCGCCGACAACGACTAACATCATCGCATACCTTATATTCTCTTTTTTGAACATCATATGTTTCTATGTGGAATTAATTTTTATGTTTCTTGAACATTAAACGAAGGGCTGCCGCCGCTATGGCAACCAAGGCAATCAGGCCGGCGGTAATGCCAATGAGAAATCTGTGCTGTATTTTTAGGTTTGATATTATACGTTCGCTGTCATCCCTGTCGGACACGCTGACTAAAACCCAATAAAAACGATTTACGTCGTCACTATTGTCTGCGCTCTCTTCCGAACCTTTGTATATCACAAAACTTGACAGGGTTGGGCGAATATAACGAAAAGTGACAAGATGGCTTGATGTTTCTATCATCCTTTTGTCCGAACCGGTTAAAACTGTCTGGGCAAACTCAGGAAAATCCAAATTAAAATTATAGCGCGAACCGCTGGTCAAACTTTCTTTGTTGACATCCTGATTAGCCAAATACGCGCCTTCCTCATCCACCAAAAATACTTGCTCGCCCGGGCGGGAAAAATTTCTAATGTCTTCCAAAAAATATCCCACATTGACAGTTAAAACCAAAACACCGGAGCACTTTCCAAATTCATCAATCAAGGGGGTGGCATAGCGCATTGTCCACACCGGCGTGCGCTGGTATGACCAGGCTTCAAAATCTGAAATATACACTTCATCTTTTTTTAGGCTGGCGACTTTGGCAAAAAAACTTTTTTCCGATGCCACTGGTCCGCTCGCGGTCGCGGTGGCAAAGTCGCCGTTATCATTCACGCGTCCCAAATTAAAGCCTTCGGAGCCGTCCGATTTGATAACTTTAATGCTTAGGTAAACCGGATTCTGGTTCATAAATTCTTTCAACGAACTCAACAGATAATCCGCGGCCTCGTCGTGCGCCCCATCCGCGCGCTCGGTTAATCCGACCATTTTACTCAAAAACAGCAAATCATTGCCAGCGCCGCTCGGCATATTGTTAATCTCGTAATACAACGAGGAAATTCTTTGGTCCGCGTAATCTACCGAAGTGGCGGTATAACTGCTTACCTCCCGCTTCAAATTTTGGCCGGTCACCAAACATACGAATACAAACAAGCCGGCCAAAAACACGAAGATGGCATAAAAAATTATTTTTTCCGAATCAAGGCGACCGCCCGTCTTTTGCCCCGTTTTATTCGCCATATTTATATTCCGCAAAATAATTATTTATTGATGATTGCGCACACTGTTGCCCGGGTAATAATTCTTCGGCCGTTTGTTATTTCGGCGACGTATAATTATTATGATCACGATAATCAGAATAAGCGCGATCACTCCTCCAATCACCCAATACACCCAGGTTTGAACCACCGCTTTAGCCGGCGTAATTATTTTAAACGGCTGACTAAATTCGTCACGAACATCGGTATTGTAAAGCGTAGTCAATCGTAATGTGTAATTACCCGCGGGCAAATTCGCGCCAATGAAATTTTCATTATAAACTCGTTCGGTTTCCACGGTGGTGGTGCCTTGTTTGGTAAATACCACTTCCCCCTTGTCATTCAGGATATCAAAAGTAATGTCCACCGGCGTTGGCACGTTGCCAAAACTGATGAAATACGCACGTGCGCCAAGGTCGTCAATGTTTAGCACCGCCGAATGGTCTAATTCCAAATTGATATCAAATAATTGTTCCGGCGCTTGTTCCGACACTTCCGGTTCTATCGGCGCCTCAACCAAAGGTTGCTCCTCGGTGGTAGTCGCCGTGGTGGTTGAGACAGTAGAAATCGTTGAAGAAACAGACGGCGCGACCGCGGCTTCTTTTTTCAACACGGTTAAATTAACCTTCGTACCGCCGCTAAATTGATTAGTATTATTTTCGTCCAGAGCCAAATTCTCGCCACTGAATTCAATTGTTCCTTTGCCGGATTTTTTGGCTAAAAATGTCAGGGTGCCCAAGGTCGTAATTTTACTAAAACCCTCCGGATAGCCGGCGGTGCGGATGAATACACCCTCGCTGTTGCTGGAATAATCATAACTACCCTTGCGCAATGGCATCCAGACATTTGAATATTTCCATGTTTGCACCGACACCAAATCGGCTGGAAATTTAATGCTCGCTTTAACCGTATAATTTTTTACTCCGGCGGGATTGATCCTCACGGTCAAGGTAAAAAATTGTCCGGCTTTGACACTGACTTTCGTCGGATACAATTCAAACGACGTGGCGGCTCGCGCCGAAAGAGGTGCCAGCAAAATCGCAATAAATATTGCCGCGGCCGACCACAATAATTTTCTTTTCATAATATTTTATTATAAACTATAATTTTGTCCCCAATACACCATAAGCAAATTAAAATCATACAAGGACACCTCGCCATCTTCATTTATATCAGCCGGATCATCCAAATTTTTCCAGTTCCAATGAACCATCAAAATATTAAAATCCAAAATATCTATCACCCCGTCGCGAATTATATCTGCGCGCTTTACAACATTGCGAAACCAGTTTAAATAACCGGGCGAATTAACAAGCGAGCTAACATTTGTTTCGGGCGACGAGACAACAACGGATGATGTCGCCGGCCAATATATCGTACCGCTTGAACCTCCGGATGACCCACGTGTTGATACCGGCCGCCAATCGGTTCGCACGTCGCAATAGACACAACCAAAATTTATTTGTCCTACATTTGTGTCAGTTGTTCCGGCAATACCTGTAAATTTCCCCGAAGCGTCTATGACTACTCCGGAAAAATTTATCCAACCAAGCGCGCCGGACCAAGCATAACCACCGAGATTTCCCGCACCGTCGTTAGTCACTCCGGCATTGGTCGGAGATAAATCAATCCAACCATATTGCCGGCTCCAAGCATAACCCGTAATAACGCTGTCTGTGACATGTACATTGCAATTTTCACAAGCAAAATTTATCCAACCCAAATTTTCGCCCCAAACATATTTGTAATTTTCGTCAATCGTGCCATCCGAGGTTGAAGCGAAAACCGCGAGTGGCTCGCCTACCGGCAGGCAGGCTGCGGCCGCGATAAAAAGCACAACGAGCAAAAATTCTTTTATCATATTTTTTCGGCCGAACTTTCAACTGATTCTTTTCATTTAAAAAAAATAATAAGCTCAGACAAATTTGTTTGAGCTTCTTTGGGGAGCTTCTATAATTTAGTGTAGTATACCATAAATAAAATCCGAACCACCTGTGGATAAACATTTACTCTTCGGGAAAATACGAACAGGCTTCCCGCGCGCCGAACGCATGCCAAAAAAATTGCACATCTTCACCGGATGATTCACTCGTGTAAATTGTGAACCCGTTTTGGCTGACATCGCTTACCCAATATGAACCCGGCATTCTTGACTGCGGCGTCACCGTAATTATCGGTTTATTCTCATAAGCATAATCAAAATTTATCACGACAAACGTATCGCCCGCCAAAAGAGCAGTCTCGCCAACCGCATCCTCGCTATTTGTATTTAGATCTTGTATTTTCGCGTCCAGCTCTTTAATGGCGGCTAGAGCATATGTGGTCAAAATATTATAATTTAACATGTACTGGTCGGATAATATGGCCGATGGCACGATAGTGACCGCTTCGGGAATGATTGCGCCGACATCTTGAGCAAAAAATCCGGCTATGACTTGACTGCCGCGCTCCTCCTCGGATTTCCATTGAAAATGTACCGGCGAGAGCGCATTAACGGCTTTGAGCGCCACAGCCGGCGAGATATTGTCAACCAAATTTTTCAATCGCTTGTCTGAAAGTACATCAATCTCTCCGCCGATAAAGGCACGGCCGGCCGTGTGCAATGAGACCGGTACGTTGCCGGTATCTGTACCGCTCGCTGCAATACCATCCGAAGACAGATAGCCATAATTTGTGCTGGACATCATCGCGACAGACAAAATATCCAGGGGATAATTTGGCAACGATGACGTGGCGCCAATGCCGACATAGCCATCCGCGGAAATTTTCAATGCGGACTGCTCATTTGCCAGATTATATATTTCAAAGGAATCGCCTGATGTAGAGGCATTCCGCAGAATCCATTTGTTATCGCCGCTATCCGCAAAGATTAAAGTGTTTAATGTGGTAGTGGTAAAAAGCGCATTTCCGTCAACGGTAAAATCACCCGTGGCACGAGCGGTTTCAAAGACATCCTGCAGATACCCGCCTTTGGCGTGGTTGCCCCACATATGGGCCATATCCCATGAGCCGGAATTATTCAGGACATTTTCCGTGGCCGATTGCCAATCAGCTGACAAACGATGGACTGCGTCATACGCATAATCCCAATTCTCAGTATCGGAAGCAGTCGGAAAAGAAGAGAGCACATCGCATCCGGCATCGAGCGGCCCGCAGTCAGGATCTAATGTTTCACCTGGATCAAAATATGCCGAGGTAATACTTACGCCAAAAATGATAGATACAAAAAACGCCAGCGCGCCGGCTGTAACTTTTATTCCCGCAAAATAATTATCTTTTGCCTGCATACATAAAAAGCAAAAAGCTCGCCATGCAGCGAGCTTCAAGAGCTTCCTTAACTAAATTAGTATACCACATTCAAGGGAAAAAATGAAATGTCTGTGGATAGACTAGTAGCGTCAAGATTAATCCAAAGGAATACTGAAAAATTTATTACCGGCAATAATTATATGATCCAATAAATCAACCCCGATGATCTTGCCGGCCTCGCGCAACTGGCGCGTGGTTTCAATATCGCTCTGAGTGGGTTTTAGCGACCCGGACGGATGATTGTGCGCGATAATTACGGCCGCGGCCGAATATTCAAACGCCGGTTTGTAGACTTCTCGCGGATGCACGATATTGGCCGTTAAGCTGCCAACAGAAATAATCTCGTCATGAATTAGGCGATAGCGGCTGTTTAAATACAAACCGCGTAGCTGCTCCTTGGACAAATCGCGCATATCTTTTAAATATTCATATGCCTGTTTGGCGGTTCTGATGGATGCTTGGCGTCCGGGAGTCTCTTTAAAAAATCTTCGGCCGATTTCAAAACAGGCGGCAATTTGGCAAGCCTTTACGGTCGGGATATCCGCCTCTTTGGCAAATGATTCAATCTTAAACGGATTACCGATATTTTTCTCACCGTATTCTTTTATAATTCTTTTGACCATATGCATTACTTCTTCTTTACGTGTACCGGTATTGAGCACCACGGTCAAAAGTTCCTCGGTTGATAACGACTCGGCCCCATATTTGATCAATCGCTCGCGCGGCCTGTCTTCATCGGCCATATCTCTGATGCTTAAATGATATTTTTTGTCTTCATTATCCATAATTAAATCATTGTCATGCAAAACATACCCGGAAGCATTCTTTGAATTTGGCATAAATTTCAACTGTTATGTTTTTATTATTTATATTTATAATAATATTTTATCATAAGACCGAAAATAACAAAAGCATCAAAAATGATGCCATTTTTGGCTAACTATAAACATATTATTCTTCAGTATTTCTTTATAATTATTTTAGAAAAAATTGAACACAAAAAGAGTAAAATATAGTCGTGATACAAATATAATGTACTCGCGCCATATATATTATGACAGACAATATTTTACAAGAATTTCGTTGCGAACATTGTAACAAACTCTTTTTCAAAGGTGACGTCCAGCACGCCACTATAGAAATCAAATGCCGCAATTGCAAGCAGATTAGTAAAATTGAAGCGTCCGGTCGCAAACTCTGGCTTTTGGCCGATGAAAAAGGTGATTATAAAAACAGCGAGGGTAAAAGTAAAGATGAATGCCCCATGTGCGGAAAAAAAATTTAATATTGCAAAAAAATTCCGTGAAAAGCGGAATTTTTTTATGACCCAAAATATACACTAAAATTCTGTTTCGCCCCAGTACACCATAAGCAAATTAAAATCATATATTCCAACTTCTCCATCTTTGTCAACGTCGGCCGGATTACCAAGATGATCTTCTCCCCAATTAACCATAAGTGAATTGAAGTCAAAGAGGTCAATTACGCCATCGCGAATAATATCCGTGCGTTTTACAATTTGTGTAAACCAAACGCCCTCCACCACATTTAACGGCACTTCTACGGTCGTGGTTACTATCGGTAAAATTATACCCCCTCCTCCACCCCCGCCTCCGTAGCCATAATCGGCCGCGCGAACAATGAACGCCGGGGCTAACAATATACCCATCGCGACAACAAAACCGACAATAACAAAACTGCCTTTTAAGAACAACAATCTTGTAAATGTAATTTTTACAAGTTCCATACTTTATATAAAAAGCCCAAACCTTTGTGGTTCGGACTTCTTTGAGCCTCGGGCTTTTTATTTATTTAAGTATAACACATTAATTTGCTAAGGCAAACCGGCTTTGTGGATAAGTTTCTATAATTTTTTATCAATAATTTCATACATAATCAACCTATTATCATTGATGACTATTCTTAAACGATCGGATTTCAAAAAAACGTAAGTTAATTTATCCATCCCAACCAAATCTTGAATATATATTATATATTTAATTTTTTGTTTTATAAAATAATCAATTGCTTCATCGCGGCCGGAAATAATCATTTTGTCTAATCGGCGATAACTATCATTAATTTCTTGGTCGTAGATTCCATCCAGTTCCACGCTCCGGCTAACTAATGATTTATCGCCAAAAAAACCTTGGGCCGGGTTGGCGACAATTAAATCATTATTAAAGGACAAAGAATAATAACCATGCCATGGCAAAAAAAGAACTTTGTAATCGGCTTTATCATCTTGAATTATCTGTTTGGCTTGAAGCCAGACATCTGGGTACCAAACGGAACGAAGCTGTCCGTGGAATCCACCCCAAACTAAATAACCGAAAAATATTGGAACCAAAAAAATCACAGCGACGAGAAAATTTCGCGCAAAAGGAGGGCGTTTCTTAAAATATTCAATAACTGTCGCAACACCGAATCCGGATAAAGCAGTATAGCTCAGGGCGAGCAAGCCGATAAATTTTTGGCTGTCGCGAAAACCGGGCCAAAAAAATATGTTTTCATATAGCCAAACATTAAAATTTTTAAACACGGTATCGCTCGCTCCGGTGGAAAAAATAAATGCCGCCAAGCCCAAAAGACAAAAAAATATTACGAGATGACGCGTTTCTTTATATTTAATGCTCGAAAATATTCCAATCAGGATTAATATTATAATCAAAACAAAAGCCGCCCAAAATACCAAATAATCTTGAGGCCAAATAAAATGGCCGGCCCACGGCTGGCCCTCGCCCCAAAAACCATTTAGCGATAATAAGTTGAGCCATACTGGAATACTCCCGTGGCCCGCGGGGGCAAACGCGACCCAATGTTGAGCGTCAAATCTTTGTCCGACGGCCTGCCGATGCCCGATGGCTGGCGCGATCCAATACGCGCTCACGGCTAAAAATAACAGTCCGCCGATTAATATGTATTTAAGCGCCAGACCGGCCAAAGAAAACTTTTTATCAACTAATGCCTTTATGAGCGTAATTACCAGAGTGAACGCCATTGTCAACACGGTCATGGCAAAAAAGTGAAGAGAAAATAGACTGATTAAAAAAATTGATGAAAACAATTTTAAGGATGATTTAATATTTGGCGCGTTTGTAAATTGTAAAAGATAAAATACAAAAACCGGCAATATGGCATAGGCCGCCAAATGCGTCCAATGTCCAGCCAAAAAACGTCCATAGACAAACGGATTGACCGCGTATACCAACGCACAAAATAACCGCGCGATTTTATTTTGCGAGGTTGGCAAAAATTTATACGACAGATATCCCAAACAAAAAAATATTCCGACGAGAACAATCTTTTGAATGACCCACGACGGAAAAATATAATTTAGGCCAGACAAAAAAATCGCGAGTGGTAAAGCGTTGTTCAACCCAACGGACGAAAAAATAACCCGGAGTTCGGGCGTAAATATCATATCCAGCGTCAATACATACCCGGGCAAAAGCAAACGCCCCAAGATTAACGCCGTAATCGCGCCAAAAAATAATATTTCAATTAATGTTTTCTTGTTCATCCGGCGATTCAATAATTATGTCGGAGCCAACGGTCGTGCTGACGGACAACTGGTCTTCGCCCAAAATGACGCGAATCGCGGCGTTTAATTCCGAATTTTCCACGAACAAAACTTCGGTCGGAGATTTCAAAACTGATAATAATTCTTGCGCCACGTTTTGGCAGGCCGGACAATATTCCACCAGCGTGCTTTTAAAGGGTGTGGACGTGCTTTGAGATTGAGATACATTCTTACAGCCTAATTGGGTAAAGCTATCGGTTGTACTGGCCCCCAGGACAGTTTGGCCGGTGGTGTTGATAATAGAAATATTCACTTTATCCCAACTTATCGGCGGCCCGGAAATTATTTTTTCTCCGGCGATTTTTTGCGCGGCTTGTTGCGCTTCAGCCAAACGCGCATTAAACGCGTCATTTAATATTGTTGAGTTCGCGACCAATTTATTTTCCATATGCCGCAACATAAAATATCCTCCGCCGCATACACAAAGCAAAACGCCGGCCGCGGCTGAAGATACATAAAGCCACGTTCTCTTCGGCGGTAACATATCATCATCCATTTTTTCCTTTGCGTTTTTCACCCTTCGCTTTGGTTTGAAAATTTGCGCCTTGGCGTGCTGAACAACTTGCATAATCACTCCGAGCGCGAGCATGTAATACGCGTACACAGCCATTTTTTCGGCGACATCCTGTTTGTCCAAAGAGAGCCATACCGGACAGGCAATAATAAACAACAAACCAAAACCGATAAAAAACCGACTATCCCAATCCAAAAATAAAATCACGATAGCCGCACCGATTATGAACGACAAAAAAATATTTTCCCAAATCAAATACGAGGTCGCCATGGCGCAAAACAGAATGGCGGTCTTAACGATGTGAAGCTTAAAGTCCTTGTTGATTATTTCAACAATTTTTTTACCTTTCCGAAACATACATCACACGATTATTTCATAAATTTAAAGTCGTCGAACAAACTCCATGTGCCGTCAACCACGGCGATACCGGTGCCCCCGCCACGGAATTCGTTGTCTGTAATTTCGCCAAGCTTTTCATAAGTTTGCCCGTCAAAAGAAATATAAAATTCCATCAAACTACCGCGAGCTTCGGCCCGGAGCCAATATTTTTTGTCGCAGGCAAATGAAACATTAGCCAGCACTCCTTGAGTGATTTCCGCGGCGGGCGTCCAACCGGACTTATTTCTTTTCATGATTTGCCAGGTATTCTTTTTTTCTCCGCCGATTAAAAAATAATAACCATAACCATTGGTATAATCTCCGCGGATAAATAAGCCGGAACGGCCAGACGATTGCGGCGAGACCGAAGCGGAAAATATTTCATTTTCTGCGTCTTCCACATCTTTTATCGTGGCCACGGTCGCGCCAATGCCCCGTGCCATAAGCACGCCCTTGCCGTCTCGGTTATACAAACTCAAAAACATTTCCGGTTTGTTTGACCGCCAGTGCGATAAAAAATTATCCGAGTCATTAATACTGCGAAGCATGTCAACCCGCGTCAAAAATATTGATGACGGACGCGAGAGCGTATACAATCTAATTTTTTCCACTTTTGACCAATCAAACCCGCTGTCGGCCGCGCCGTTATAAATAAATTTTTCTTTGGGAATCTGAATCAAGCTCCAGCCGTTTTTCAAATTTGAAAACGTGTAGCGATAATAATTTTTAAAATCCACATCGCTAAAATCAATCATTGCGCTTTCAAACGCGTCAACATCGCCCACATTAAACATAAATTCAATTTGTTTCATGGCGGACAAGTCCAATTGCTTTTCCAACATACTTATCGCCCCGCGATGATCGGCGCTAACCAATCCCAAACTTCTCACGCCTTCATAAAAAACTTTTTCATCAATTACCGCGCTCCCCTGCCATTGAATCGCTTCATTTTTTTCAAAATTACTAATTTCAGTAATGGCATTTTGATTATATACATCGGATTTAAGAGAAAAATCCGCTTGTTCATTGGCATCAGTTTGAATCGTGACTTTATCAGATAACACCTGCTTGGGTGCTTCACCGGCCGACGGCGGAGTGGCCAGCCTTGGCATAACAATATATTTTGTCACTACTGTCCCGACGCCAAGTATTGCTACGACCGCGAGAATAATGGCGTATTTTTTATCCAGGATATTCCTCATAATCGCAAAATTAATAAATAAAAGCTCAAACCTTTGTTTGAGCTTCACGAGCTTCATTTTTTATATTTATTTTATTATACCGCTTCCGGCGAAATTTGTAAAATATGCAACCGGCCAAACACCCCAAGCACATTAGCAAAGCCAAAATTGAAATCCCCAGACCAATATAAAAATATTTTTGCGGTTCAAACTCAATAACAACGGAAAAATCATAATTATTGTCACTGTTCTTTTTTATTTTACCTGCTTTTGCCAAATTATCCAGATCCACCCACCAGGCATTGGCGAAATTATTTATTTGAAAATGTTTGTCGTCCAAAACAGGTTGACGACTAAATATGTCGTAAAAATTCCCGCCATTCAAATTTTCATTTTGCGTCGTGCCTTGATTTTCTTCACCAACAAATTTTCCTGATTCTTTTTCGGCCAAATTTGGCTGAACATAAATTTTCCAACCCTGATGAAAACTTTCGGAAAATATTAAGGGAAATGATTCGCTTGCGCCATGAACATTAACAATGTATTTGGTCGGACTAATTTGCCGGTATTCCAACTTCGGCGCCTGAATCGGCTCACGCAAATCCTCGGCGGAAAACACCACATCGCCGGAATTTATGGCCGATAATAATTGATTTCCCAGGTATATTTCCACGGGATACTCACCTTGGTCCAATTCAATTTTATTATAATACAGCCACCCATCTTTATCTTTCCCCTCTTTCCGCAATAGAATACGATTATTAATTTTTACGCCGATATTCTTATTATTCGCGAGAGTGCTGTCTTCTTTAATATATATTTTGTAAACCGCTTTAAGCGGAATATTTATTTTGTAATCGGAGAAAAATAAGTTTCGCGCGTACATATCCAAGGCGCTTTGCAGTGCCCGGCTATCTTTCGTGGTAGTGGCGGTAGTAATTTTCGCTTGCATCGCGGATATTTTACTCTGGTCCGCTTCCACTGGAACGATGACATTGTCTAAATTGCTTAACAGGTCTTCATGCTTTTTAATTTCCGAATTCAAATACAAATTTTGATTTTGACTAAAGTCGCCAAACTCACTGGCATTGGTCTGATAATAATTTAAGCCGCTATCCGTATAAATATGCGATTTGAAATTTGTATTTTCATAGACAACAAGTCCGCTCGTACCAATATCAATTTTTTTAAGCCAGGGAATTTGGTTCAGCTCGGAAATGTACCAGGCGCGGATATCAGATCTATCACTCTCACCATAATATATATAAAAATCGTTGTCATTGGCAAAATCTTGTAAAGGCACGACAACGTATTTAATGGAGGAAACATCAAATAGCTCATCCGAGAATGAATGATTTAAAATACCGACTATTTTATTTTGAATAGTCAATTTGGCATCTCCCATGCTATCACCAAACTCTTTCCACCCGGAATCTATAATGCCAACATTACTAACCTTTGGATGATTATTTATATAAAACCCCCATGTGGAACAGCTTGGCGTCCAAAATGTTCTAAAATAGTCAGGTTGATTAATAAGATAATCCTTTAACACCAAATAATCACCGGGCATATTCTTGGAAATAAACATGGTTCGTATTTCACCGGTAATCAAAGGCTTTGCGTTAATAATGGAAATTAACAATATGGCGGCTGAAAAAATAATGAACAAATATCTATGAACAATGACATTTGCATTTTCTTTTATCATTAGTAATGAACACGCGATTAAGCCTGTATAACCTATGGCTGATATTAGATAAAATTTTGAAGCTTCCCTGAACAGACTAAAACCAGGAAAATTTTTATACAACCACAAATAAACACCGGGTAAAGGTTCTGCCGACTGTTTTGTTAAAAATATTCCAAGCAAAGACAGAACTCCAAAATATATTATTATTTTCCTATATCTAATTTTTTTTGATAAAAAAACAATAAATGCCACGATTGGAATCAGCCAAAAATATCCCATGATTGGATGGTTGACAAACGGGGTCACTTCTTCTCCCGTCCACGCCGAAAAATATGTATTAAAAGCGTAAGACAGCGTAAAAAATGAAGAACCAAATAAATGTCTACTGGTGATATTGTGAATCTTCGCGGCACCACCGCCAAACACGGTTGGTAATAACCAAAATATATTTAACAGTAAAAGAGCGGCAACACCAGCAATAAATATTTTCCAATATCTCTTAATATTTTTAAAATAAAAAAAACAAAAATATATAATTAGTAAAAAACTGACAATATACATCATTCTCAATTCATAACACATGCCAACGAAAAATAATATAATAAAAATAAGCCAATTATAAATTTTATTTTTTTCCAAGGCCTGAACAAACAAATATAATATAAGGGGCGCAATTGAATATATCAAGGCAATCGGAAGATGTGCCGTTTGTCTTATTAGAAAGTATGTCCCCGTTCCATAAAATATGGCGCAAACAAACCCGATGTAGTCATTTTTGGTTAACTTTCTGATAAATATGTAAGGCGACAAAAAACCCGCTATAGCTATGGGTATTAAATAAGTTATCTTTACGGCGGTGTCATAAGACAAACCAACATTAACCAATAATGACCATATGGACGAGACCAATATGAAGTATATCTGAACATTCACAGACCCGAGATCCAAAAAACCTTTCCAAGAAGTATATGAATTGTACAGCTCCTTTGCGGACTCATCCGCCCGAAACGACCAATCGCCGTTGTTTAAAATGGTGCCGAAATTAAACCAAGGCAAGTGGCTTATTACCGCAAACGCAATTAATATTATTGCGAAATAATATTGTTTTACAAAAAATATACATTTTTTTCGGTTAATCGTTAACATTTTAAAATTTCCCTATAAACTCTTTCCGAATTATCACCACCTCCATACGTATTAAATAAATGATTAATTTTTTCTCTTTCCCGCCCATATTCATCAAAATCGTTTAATATTTCACGCATTGCAAATTCCAAATCATCCCAATTTTTAACTTTTTGTCCCGGTGTGACCTCCCCGTAATCAAAATAGAATCCCCTATCCTGTGATTCATATTCTTCAAGATCATAATCAAAAAATACTATCGGCTTATTCAGAAGCAAATAATCAAAATATACGCTGGAGTAATCAGTAACCAAAATGTCGGTATGCGCGAGCAGAGGATAAATATCATCGCCAATCTGTTCGTCGCGAATAAATTGAATCCTTGAGCTATTGTTTAAATTAGATATGATATTTTGTGCTTTCTCGCAATCCCTAAAATGCAGCTTGATTAAAAATATTGCGTCATGTATTTCTAAAAATCTATTCAGTCTTTCGGGATTAAAACCATAACAACCGGATAAACAAAAATTTACATTGTTGCTGCTGTAACCTCTGTAGGTTGGGAGATAGAGAATGGTTTTACTAAAGTTTACCTTGCTTTTTAATTGGCTCAAAAATACATCATCTTCAACGGCAAAGAGAGCGTCATTCCTTGGGTAACCGGTAACTGCAAACTTATCTCTACCGACTTTAAAATATATGTCCATCTTTTTCGCCGCCAGATCCGAGGCAGCTATTATTAAATCATAATTCTTCCCCATATATAAACGAAGAAATTTTCTAATCGCTATTTTTGAGCGCGGTTTATTCTTTTCAATTTCTAATTTTTTTAACGGAGTACCGTGAAATAGCTGAATAATTTTTGATCTTACGGAAAATAAATAACAAAAAATACTTACATCATCATATGAATATGACAACACTATATATTTTGCAACTATGGCGCTGTATATTCCTTTTAATGAATAAAAATAATAACAACACTTTCCTTCATGTTTCAAACGACCGATGATCTTTTTGTCTTTGGTAAGCCATACGGCCTTACACTCTGGGTTGCCGGATATATAATTATATAAATATTTTGAATTATCAGAATACTTGTTTCCGGAAACGGAACCAAATACCCACATTTTTTTATTCTTGGGTATTAAAAATCCAACTAGATAAAGTGGGATAAATAATATTTTTATAAATAATAATGACACATCAATTATAAAACAATTAAATTATTTATCTTTTCGCGCCAATTTATACAATAATTGATTGCCAAACAAGGCGGGAAATAATTTTTCTAGAAATCTTAGGGGTTTAATGAGTAAGCTGGAAGAGACAATTATCTTTTTTACTGTATAATCGTGATAATTCGCCCAATATACAAAATCTCTCATTGTCCAAAAACGAATATGCTCTTTCACATGTTGCACGATAATGACAAGGGGGAACTTCCCAAACATTAAACGAATCCGGTGAACAAAAAATCCGGCGTTGGGGACTGAGACGAAGACATTGTCTTTAAAATGATTCCTGACCACGGTAATTACTTTCTCCGGCTCCTGCACGTGTTCCAGCACCTCGGTTATTATTATATAATCGTAAACTTTATCTTCTAAAAAAATATTAAAATCGTCAGATAAGATATCTATAACCCTCGCCGCGAACCCCTTACTCTTCACATAATCCACAGCTTCTTTTGATATGTCCAAACCGACAATTTCCCGCGGATGATTATTTTTATTCAAATAATCAATCATGGTTCCGTCACCGCATCCAATATCTAAAATTGTAGAATTCGGTTTAATGTGTTTTGATATAAGCTCGGCTCTATGCAATGAGGGCGCGTGAAATCCGCGATTTTTCCAGTACTCATCATAATCTTTAAAGTTATCATTCAGCGGCATTGGCCTGTGCAATTCGTAAAAGAATTTCTTAATTTTATTTATCATATTTTGTTTACCTTATTAGTTATTATTTTTTTTAAAGAAGTGGTGGAGACATTCGCCGTCCTTTCCAAATACATCACTTCGCAATATTGTTTAAGTTCGTCAAATTTCCCCAACCAATCGTTGCCCATAACAAAAATATCTACAGCATAATTTTTAATATCTTCAGTCTTCTGTTCCCAACATTCTTCTGGTATTACCTCATCCACGTATTTAACCGCCTCCAGCACCGCTTTTCTGTGTTCAAAAGGCATAAATGAATCCTTATTTTTTAGCGCGTTAAATTCATCAGTAGACAACCCGACAATCAAATAATCGCCCAATTCTTTGGCTCTCCTCAACAAATTTATATGACCGATATGTAATAAATCATACGTGCCATATGTAATTACTTTCTTCATATGATATTTATAAATTGTATATATCAATAAATAATTTTATGACATGCGACATTCAGAAATCCAACTTGCCGTATAACCTGTCTCTCTCAAAATCTTTATAAAATTCCTCGGCTTTTGAAAAGTAATTATCTGTCAAAAAATTATCTATTTCATTTTTTAAATAATTATAATCAATTTGATCGTAAACAATTCCCAAGTTTCTGTCTTTAACCACGGAAGACAATTCCGGTACATTTGATACTATAACTGGAACACCGGACGCTACATATTCGCCAATCTTGGTCGGTGAACAATAATATGTCCACTTTTGACTTACATTATATGGAGCGAGTCCGAATCCTTGAAAGTTCCGTAAATATTCCATTACAAAATCATGATCCTTTCGAAAATGCGCCTCGCAATCAACGCCCTTTGATTTACAGAGTTCGATAACCGCCTCCCACTCTAAACCTTGACCGATAATAACCAGCTTGTTCATCAGTGGCGAGAGAGCCTGAACCATCTCAAAGAGACCGTGTTCCCTGGTGACGCTTCCGACATATATAAATTGATCTTTATAAATCCTCTTTGGCAAAAATATTTTATTTTTGAGAAATATCCCGTTCGGAATGACAACACTTTTACTTTTGTCCATACCCAGCCTGAGCCGCGCGCGTTCTGCTCTATACGTATTTGATATGACGACATCAGACCATTTGACGGAGATCCGCTCAACCAATATATACAGTATATTTAAAATTTTACTTTCAAAACGGTCTTCGGAGAAATCTGAACCAAAAAAAACTATTTTACCGCTTTTCCCCAGCAGACGGACGAACAACGCCGGCAACATGTCAAAACTATTGGCCCCAATAAATACATCAAATTTTCTGCTAATGATATGGCGAACCGATTGGAAAAAATCTTCAAAATAATTAAGGGTCCGTTTCGGTTTTCGCTTTTTTGACCACACAAGTTCCTTATCAATAAAAAATTGGGTTTCGTTCGCCGTATAGTCATCCAGCGGATGTGTCAATCTAAACACATTGTATTTACGGCGCAGGAGATAATCTTCAAAGTGATTCATTGATCCGGCCTTCTTATTACCGTGGTTCAATATATAAAACGTTTTCATAAAAAAGGTCAACTTTCTCGTAAATTAAATAATCGTCTCGTTTCTAAACAGGGCGTCCATAACCCTCATACGACCTTCTCCGGTGTTGTTATAATTTCTAAAACACACCAACTGAAAATCGTAAGCATCACATGACAGCAGCTTTAGCAATGAAGACATGGTATAATATTTATTATTTTCTATTTGTATTTCAATAAATAAATACTTTGTTTTAGACAAAGCGCGCGACGCCCCTTTCAAAACCCGCAACTCGTGTTCTTCAGTGTCAATTTTTAAAATATCAATACGATTGATGTTGTTATCCTCGACAAAACTGTCAAGAGTTTTTACCTCGACATCAACATCACCATCGGCTGATATACAGCTTGTCACTGAATCATCCTCGTTAAAATTCATTTTTGCGCGGCCGTTATAATCGGAAATGGCCAAATTGTAAATTGATGTATTCGCGTCATCACGCAAATTGTTTTTCAAGCACTCAAACGTTCTTGGAACGGGCTCAAAAGAATAAATCTTTGATTGAGGAAATATACCTCGGCACAATTTGGTAAAAAAACCCACGTTGGCGCCGATGTCCACGACGACTTCAACATTTTTAATATTGGCCAATTGAATTAAATTCTGATGCCTTGCTAACAAACTCTGATAACCGGCAAAACCGTATTTTGAATCGTAATATATTTTTTTACCGCCAAAAAAATAAAAATCTTTACCCAGATTAAACTTCACAAAAAAATGTTTAATCAGCAAAAAATATTTCACAATGGTGAAATGAATTTTTTCAAAAATACTCCACTTGGAAACACGGAAAAATTTATAGTCTAAAGTAATTGATTGTTCTGCCAACCAAATTGCATGTTTTATCATAATATTTGTATATTTTGGCTATATTTTTCTTATTTTAAATGTCATAAAATGGCTATGAGTTTTGTCAAAATTACCGAAAAACGCCGGAAACGGGAAATACCCAGCACCCCTAATCTCTTCCACTTTGAAATTGTACGATTCAAAATATTCTTTTAGGCCGCGTATGTTATATATACGAATATGAGTCCACGATTTAAGCCCATCTGAGTTGCCGTGGCGCAAAGCGAACGGGTTGCCTATCCCCCGCTTTTGGCCGGAAAAATTTGTCAAAGAAAATATTTGCCAACCCATAATGCTTGCAAAAATGTTGCACCAACTACTGGCATTCTCAGTGCTGATAACTGCGTAACCGCCAATCTTTAAAACCCGATATATCTCTGAAATAAAATTGTCCGAATCATACAAATGCTCTATTACCTGATTGGCATGCACCGCATCAAAATAATTATCTTCAAAATCAAATGTTTTGTTTAGATCAAAACATTTAACCAACAAACCGTTTTGTTCGGCCGCTCTAATTCTATCCTCCACTATTTCCACACCATATACATTGTTAGTACCGATTTCTTCAGCCGTTCTTATTGTTAGCCGGCCATCATCGCAGCCTAGATCCAAAAAATTGACGTCAACGCCGGTGTCCAATACAGACAATATATTTTTACGATTATATTCTGCCGCTTTACAGTACATTTTTTGCAAAAATTTTTTCATATTTTTTTAATTTTTTCGGCAATATATCCGATTCCTCCAAACCAAAACTCGCAGGTTTTCATAAATATCATACCTGCACCGAGAACCGGATTTCTAAATAATTTTTTTGGATTAGAAAAAAATAATTTATACCGCCCCATAACCCCGGTTTGTTTGGCGACATTATATCTATTTTGTGCGGAATTAACATATTTCGCGAATTCTCCGGCGTAATAATATTTTTTTTTAATTGTTTGGGCGAGTCGCGCGTCACCTTCATTGTGATAAATTAGTTCATCAATTCTCCCAATACTCCCGACAGCTTCTATTCTCTGTGAAAGATCCCAATCTTCACCACTTACTAACGCTTCGTTATATCCGCCGACTTTTAAATACACACTTCTTTGGAAGAATCTGGCGGCTTCCATCCAGCTCAGTCCCAAATAAAAACTTTTTTCCAATTTTTTACATTCGGCCCAAAAACCCTGACCAAATGATTCTTCCGGAATGATTAGACCCAAGACCGCACTATTTAGCGTTATCTTTTTTACGCACGTCTCGATGACTCCGCATGACAATTCCATATCGCTGTCAATAATGAGCACGAAGTCACCGTTTGAATTATTTACTCCATAATTTCTTTGCGCGCTCCTCTCCGGACCGTGATTAAAAACCTTGCCAGTATATTTTTTGGCAATATCTTTTGTGTCATCGTTCGAATTATTATCCACGACAATTATTTCTAAATCGCGGTATGTCTGATTCTCAATGGAATCCAAACATTGATGCAAATATTTTGATGAATTTTTTGTTGGGATAATCACCGAGACCAGCGGATTCATAAATTATTTATCACATTTATAAAATCGTTGTAGCTTCTTTCAAAATTTATTGTTTTTGACCACTGTCGCGCGTTTTGCCGTAATCGGTCATATTCATCGTGATTTTTTAACAGGCTAACGACGTGAGCGGCCATATCCTCGGGAGTATTCGCGTGGCAGACCAGCCCGGTTTCGTGGTCCTTGACCGCGTCGCGTAAACCGTCAACATCGTAAACAACCGCCGGCGTGCCCGCGCTGTTTGCCTCGGCCACAATCAAACCCCAACCCTCTTTCACTGACGCGGCGCAAATTACCTGAGACTTCCGCATTAATTCCATCTTTTCATCCCTGCTCACCCGACCGCGATAGTCAATGTAATTTCTATAACGATTATTTTGAATCGTCCAAACAATTTTTTTACCATAGCGTCCTTCCGGCGAACCGGCGATAATCAACTGCAAATCCGGAATATTTTGTCTGGCAATCTCAAAAGCTCTTATGATATGGCCGGTTCTTTTCATTGGACGGATTGACCCGAGCGCCAGCATGGTCGGATGCGTGAATTTGTTTGCGTCTTCAGCGATTGACGAAAACGCGTTTTCAATCCCCTCGCTAATAATAAAAATATTTTTAGGCTTGAATCCGAATTTGATTAAATCATTTTTTGAACTTTCCGAAACTGTCACGACAACTTTATCCCTTAATAACCGCAGGTAAAACGGTTCCAACCAATAGCCAATCAAGCTGGCGGGGAAAAACATTTCGTAAAACCATATTTGCCGGCAAAGCTGGTGAATAAATAATATATTTTTCTCGTTAACATAGTATTTTGCAAAAAACGGAATGGTGTTAATCTCGTCAATTACCAAGTCGGCCCAGCCATTTAAATTTTTTTTATAATATTTATGCGCGCGCCAATATACGCTAAAACGATTTCCCACGCGAACAATTTTATAGCCATCAACAATTTCTTCGCACTTGCTGCCGGCAAATCCAGCGGTGACAATCATTACTTGATGCCCGTGTTCCACTAATCTTTTGGCCAGATTTTCATTGACTGATTCCGCTCCGCCGGCCAAAGGATTCTTCTTATCCTTCCAGGTGAACCACAATATTTTCATAACATTTTGTGCAAATTTGTACGCCGTATCACATATCTCGGACGATTAACCACTTCGGCTTTGATATTTCCGACGTATAAAGCAATTAACCCAAGGCAAGCCAAAATTAAACCGACCAAGAATACAATTAGAATCGCCAATTGAGCCGGACCGGAAAAACTCATCGCCAATTTATTATGAAATAGATATTTTCCCAACAAAATCAATAACCCAATCGCGCCAAAAATCGTTAAAATAAATGCGCCCAAATATCCAGCGAGCTTAAGCGGCAACAAACTATGACTGACCATGGTGCTAAACGCCAATTTAAAAAGTTTTTTTGTGTCATAACGGGCGCAACCATTCAATCTGGCGCGCGCTTCAAAATACACATAATCACGAGTAAATCCCAACCAATCAATCAACCCGCGGGTCATACGTCCGTGCTCGGTAAAATTGCGGAAAGCTATCACGACCTTGCGGTCCAGCAAACGAAAATCTGTGGCCTGCGGTGTAATTTTTGTCTCGCTGATGACATCCATAATTTTATAAAATACCAGAGAGCCGTATTTTTTTATCCATCCCTCGCCGTGGTTTACTTGTCTTACACCGACCACTACTTCGGCGCCATCACGCCATTTGTTAATAAAATCAGGAATAATTTCCACCGGGTGCTGTAAATCCGCGTCAATCATCACAACCGCGTCGCCATCGGCCGCGTCCAAGCCGGCTGACAGAGCGAACTCTTTGCCAAAATTTCTGGAAAATTGAATGTACTTCACGCGGGCGCTATCGCGCGCCAATTTTTCCAAAATCACCGAACTATAATCACTACTGCCGTCGTCCACAAAAAGTATTTCATAATCAAAATCGTATTGTATTTTTTCAAATACTTTTACCAATTCAGCATACAGCAAAGAAATATTCTTTTCTTCGTTGTAAACCGGCGCAATGATTGAAATCAATTTTTGGGGCATAAATAATATATTTTGACAAAATATCCGGCCAGAAGAACAACCGTGAAAGCGGCGGTCAGATTCATTATCCAAATTATTTGATTCATACTACTGTGGAAACACACAATCAACGCTATTTGCGCGAGCGCGCCCGCGCCGACCAAATACGCGCCCCGGGTCCGGCCGACCGAAAGAAAATAATTGGCGATTAGCGCGACCAGAGAGCATGACAACATGGATAAACCGAACCAGCCCAGATATGTCCCGGCGGACGCAAACTTACCGCCAATTAACAAAGTAATGATTAACCGGTGAAAAATGAAATACGCGCCAACGGTCGCTCCGCCGAGCAAAACGACGAGCGCGACGGCTTTTTTGAGCACCTTGGCCGGATGGCCTTGATTGCCGTGCGCGTGCGCCGCCATGGGGAACATTACCGAGGAAATCGGCCCGACCAAAAAATATATCAAATTGCCAAGCACCACCAAAGCGCCATACTCGCCGGCTGCTTGAGCGGAAAAATAATGTTTAACCAAAATAACATTGGCGTTTAATAATAATGAGGTGAATATTATGGAAAAAAATGCCGGCAGTGAATACTTTAACATTTCTGTCGTTTCTACTGATGATGATTGGATTTTGAACAAAAACTTGATGGGATAAAAAGAAATAATATAACCGCAAATAGCCGCTATGACGACGGCCGCGATCGCGCCGTTCAACGCAAAGCCGAGTTTAACCAAGATAACGGCGAAAATTATTTTGACCAATGTGGCCGAAACCGAAATTGCCGACATGGCTCTGAACTTGTGCAAGCCGGACAGAATGGCGGTATTGACCACGGCCGGAAAACCAAAGGCCGGAGAAATTCCCGCGATAATAATCGGCACAATGGTATATATATTTAAAAAATGCGCGACCTGCCCGCTAAATATTCCGGTAATAATAAAAACTACTGCTCCGGCGATAACGGCTTTTTGGGAAAATTCGCCAAAAATGGCACGGACTTTGTTGATTTGATTTCTGGAATTGTAATCTGCCGTATATTTGGTAATGACGATGGAAAGTGTCGCGGTCAGAACTCCGACCAGAGAAATCAGGGCAAATATTGATTGAAGTTCGCCATAGTCGGATATGGAAAGCAAACGGGCCATGAGCAGTTGATAAAAATAATTTATCACCCCGACCAAAAATGAGCCGCAAAATAATATTGAGCTATTAGACACAAAACCGTCGGATTTAATTGTAAATATTATTTTTTTAATCTCGTGCCAATTCATACGGCATACCCAAAAAAAATAGCCCAAACCGATTGTTTGAGCTTCTTGAGCTTCGTCCATTTAGTATGTTTTCTAAACAAAAACCCCAACCTTGCGGTTCGGGCATCTGGCGCCTCTTTTTACACATAGATTATACCACTAAACACACAGGTGGTAAATATCGCTTGTGCATAAAATGTTTACAGGCTTATCTCATTGTTATTTATACTTAGGCTGTGGTATTATGATGCATATGCAAATCCCCTATCGCAAACCCGGCAAATACACTCATTTAGTCCAAGACCCGCACATTACCGAGGCGCGGGCAATGGAAATTGAAAAAAAATTGGAACGGCTTAAAAAAGTCGTTCGGCCCAAGTTGTCCGAAGAAGTATCCATCCTGGCCCAGGGCGGAGATTTTTCCGAAAACGCGGGCTACCAGTCGGCCAAAGGCAAACTGCGCGCACTGAATGAAAAGATTATGAATTACGAAGGCGAATTGCGCCGAGCGCTGATAATCAAACCGGACAAACAAACCGACACCGTTCAGCTCGGGCACACGGTGACTGTCTCGGTTGGCGGAAAACAAAAAACTTACCAAATCCTCGGCTCGCGCGAAACCAATCCGCAAAAAGGAATTATTTCGCATAATTCACCGCTCGGAGAAAAATTGATCGGGCAGAGCGTGGGTGATATTGTACAAATATCTGCCGGGGGCAAAGAAGTTGAGTATAAAATCTTAAAAATTGAATAAGTGTTATAAAAAATCCCCCGCCGAGGCGAGGGTATTTTTATTTACTTTTTATTCTTTTTTGGTTTCTTCACATCTTTCTTTTGAGAATTGTTTCCTTTCGCCATAAAAATGATTAAATGAATAATTGGATTATATTATAACACAATTTATCGTTTTAACCTAAATCATATTTTTGATACGACTATAATTTTGCCAAGGCCGCATTAAACTCTTCTTCGGTCGCCTCTTCGCCCTTCAGCACCGGACAGTCTTTTCCCTGCCAATACGGTTGCATGTTCATATTCTTACGTGTGATCCGCTCGGCCAAAGCACGGTCGCCGCCGACTGAATTCATAAAAAATTGCACGCCACCCTCAAAAATTTCATCGCACGATTTCACACCGCCGTCCGGCTTGACACAATATAAACAAAACTCGGCGCTCTCGTCCGCGCCGGCAAAATCTTCTTTTTTCTCCATGGGCATGCCGCAGGAGTGGCAATATTTGGGCATATTTTTTTGATTAAAAATTATTAATGTATCATACAAAAATTTCATCCTTTTGTCGAGGATGAAATTTGTTATGCGGTGTTTTTTGATTGATGTTCGAACTTTTTTTGACGAAAATCCTGAAAACTAATTTGGACTCGGCGGGGCAAACTATTTTTCTGGGGAAATGGAATTGCCCCGCCTCGGCTTTCTTCCCGCCCGC
>JBAZKA010000007.1:0-39360 GCA_041651015.1 Patescibacteria group bacterium | reverse complement strand
GTTTTGTTCTCAGCCAATAGGCCAGTTTCTGCCGATCGTAAAACGTTAAGTTATTTGACATACCCGCCACCTTTATGGATAAAGCCATATTTTACCATTAGGTGGTGCATTAAGATTAGAATCTTCTTAGCCAAGCCAAATACTTGACAAAAACGCCAAAATGTGCTATTATTTATAGTTAAATTCAAAAACCTATGAAAATCGCGATGATCGGACAAAAAGGCATCCCGGCACTCTACGGCGGTATTGAACGCCACGTGGAGGAATTGTCGGCTGAACTCGTGAAACAAGGTCATGAGGTTTTTGTCTATGCGCGCGATTGGTACACTCCGAAAAACATAAACCGCTATCGCGGGGCCAATATTATTCATACTCCGACTTTTAAAACCAAACATTTAGACGCCATTGTTCATACTTTTATGTCCACCTGGCACGCTATATTTGTTGTTAAACCTGACGTGATTCATTATCATGGCGTGGGACCGTCTTTGCTCTCTTGGATTCCGCGCGTCTTTGCGCCCCGCATCAAAGTCATTTCCACTTTCCATTGTATTGACCGCTACCACCAAAAATGGGGTGCTATCGCCCGTTGGGCGCTCGCGCTCGGTGAAAAAGCGGCCTGCGCTTTTCCTCATGAAACCATTGCCGTTTCCAAAACCATTCAAAATTATTGTTTGAACGAATATCATAAAATCACCACTTACAATCCGAACGGCGTGAATGTGGAAAGCAATCCGGGCGATAAATATTTGGATAAATGGAATCTTGAAGCCAAAAAATATTTCTTAATGGTCTCGCGTTTGGTCCGCCACAAAGGCGCGCATTATTTGATTGATGCCTGGCAACGCGCGAAAAAAGATTCGCCCGAACTTTTGGCTGACAAAAAATTAGTCATCGTTGGTGGCAGTTCGTTTACCGATGATTATGTCCGCTTGCTTCACAAGATGGCCATCGGCGATAGTTCCATTGTCTTTACTGATTGGCAAAATGGCGAAGTTTTGAATTCGCTTTATGCCAATTGTCTCATGCTCGTGCATCCGTCCGAAAACGAAGGTTTGCCGATTACCGTACTCCAAGCCATGAGCTTTGGCCGGCCGGCGCTTGTCTCTGATATTCCGGAACATCAAGAAGTGATTACTGATTACCGTTTCTGGTCCGCGAATGCTTCCATATTTTCCTTGTCCAAAAAAATTATTGAACTGGCCGGCGATACCAAACTTTTGGAAGAAGCCGGAAAGAAAAATTTGGCCATCGTGAAAAATCATTATGATTGGCGCGACATTGCCGAACGGACAAACGCGGTATATGAAAATAATTCCGAGACAATCGGCGAACGTTTGACTGAAACGGCGTAAATAAATAATTAAAAATAAATCCGTTCGCCTGGGCGAACGGATTTATTTTTTTATCGTGAGCACCTGCGCTTCGCCATTTTTTGTTTTGACGCCGGCGCGATTGAAGTATTCTATTTTTATTTTTTTGAATCCGGCAGTACGAGCCAAATCTTTTAACTCCCCATCGGAAAAAATATGAAGATAACGCGGAATGGCTTTTCCGCCGGTGGCTTTCCACGGAATTAAAACGTCTCCTTCATCGTGTCCCGCAAGAATATTTTTTAACTGATTTTCAATTTTGTATTTATTCCTCCCCCACTCTTCCAGTAAATTCCAATTATCAATTTTAGCGACAGCAGCCGACTTCATCACCCGATATAATTCCTGCAAAAATTTCAGGCGTAATTCCGCGGAAGGAATATGGTGCATGACCGCAATTGATACCGCGTAATCAAAAAAATTATTTTTGTACGGCAATTTGACGGCATCGGCAGTTTTAAATTCCGCTTGTTTGGTTTTGATATACGATAAATATCTTTTTTTGCACAAAGCGATAAATTTATCGGAAATATCCGCACCAAAATAATTTGCTCCGCGTCCCAAAATCGGCGCGACCATCAGACCATTGCCACAGCCCAAATCCAGGACATTCATCCCGGGTTTTACCGGCTTAATTAATTTAATTTTAATTGGCGACGGCGTGCCTCGGCTCACATCCCATTCTTTGGCCGCGGTATTGTAAAATTGCCGTGTTTGACGTACAATTGCTTGTGCCTTATATTGATTCATACGATGATATTATGTACGAAATACGAAAACTTCGAAAAGTACGAAAAACATCTATAACACATTTCGTATCTTTCGTAATTTTCGTATTTCGTACATATTAATTTATGCCTGACATCAGAGAAAAAATAATTTATAAACTCCTAAAAAAAGTCCCGAAAACCGCGGATGATTTTTCGTCTGTTTTACGCAATGAAATGCGCGGCCGGAAATCTGGAGAAGATTTGTCGCGCAAGATTGACTTGCTCCGAGTATATCACGCCATGCTGGCGAAAGGCAAGATAAAAAAATCTTTGGCTTTGGAACAAATACTGACCAAACGCGCCGTGCGGACATTATCGGGCGTAGCCATTGTCACAGTTTTGACCGAACCGCATGAATGTCCAGGGCAATGCATTTATTGCCCGGATGAAAAAGAAATGCCAAAAAGTTATATCAGTGATGAACCGGCGGCGGCACGCGCTTTGTCGCTCCAATTTGACCCGTACCGGCAAGTGAGCGAACGAATCAAGACATTAACAAAGAATGGACATCCGACAGATAAAATAGAACTTATTGTCAAAGGCGGAACATGGAATGCCTATCCTCCCGATTATCAGTATTGGTTTATTCTGCGATGTTTTGAGGCGGCAAATAATGTTAAAGGAACGAAAAAAGGAAACGTTGAAAAAATAAGAAAAATTTTACAATTAGCTCAAAAGAAAAACGAAATTGCCAAACACCGAATCATCGGACTGACTTTGGAGACTCGTCCCGACCACGTTCACCCTGTTAAATCCGGCGAAGCCGGTTCGCCTTTGGCGAAATTTAACAGGGTAAACGAAAAAAATATTTTGATTATGCGGGAACTCGGCTGTACCAGAATTGAGCTCGGCGTGCAAACGATTGATGATAAAATTTTAAAATTGATAAAGCGCGGACATGATGCGTCTGAAACAATCCGCGCCACCGAATTATTGAAAAATTACGGCTTCAAAGTTGATTATCATCTGATGCCCCAACTGCCGGGCTCAACTCCGGCCAAAGACGCAAAAATGCTTGCGGAGATATTTGACAATCCGGCGTATCGCCCTGACATGATAAAAATTTATCCGTGCACAGTGGTAAAACATTCTCCGCTGTACAAATGGGTTAAGTCGGGAAAATTTAAACCATACTCTGATAAAAAATTAATTGAACTATTAATAAATTTCAAAACCATCGTCCCCCGCTATGTCCGCATCTCGCGCCTGATCCGCGATATCCCCGGACACCACATTGTCGCCGGCAACACCATGACCAATTTACGCCAGGTGATTCAAGCGGAAATGGCGAGACGCGGTTTGCATTGCAATTGTTTGCGTTGCCGGGAAGTCGGACACCACGAAGTTGAAAGTTATAAAGTTCATAAAGTTAAAAGCAAACTGTTTGTTGATAAATACGAAGCGTCAAACGGCACAGAATATTTTTTAAGTTTTTGCGCCCAAGGCGCATCCGCCTCGGGCGGAGAAGACGATAGAAATGTTGTTTATGCTTTTTGCCGTTTGCGTTTAAATAAAGACGGCCTTTATCCCGCTTTTATCCGCGAACTCCACACCTATGGCCAAATGCTGAAAATCGGCGCGAAAAGCGCGAAAGATTCTCAGCATAAAGGCTTGGGTTTGAAACTGATTAAAGAGGTTGAAAAAATCTGTAAAAAGAATAAAATACAGAAGCTGGCCGTAATTTCCGGCGTTGGGGTTCGGGGTTATTACCGGAAATTGGGATATAAACTGGAAAATAGCTACATGATTAAAGACTTGACAAAATAAGTTAAGTTGATAGAATGTACACAAAAGAAGCTGGAAAAGGTCTAGCAAAACAAGGAGGATTGGATGCAACGTTCTTTCAAGGCAAAATTAGAATTTTATTGTGAAAGGTGTAAAAAAATTTACTTTGTTGTTGAAGAAGCAGAGTGTGAGCCATTATTTTTGAATGCAGGAATTGACATTGTTGGAAAGCACAAGTGCACCGCACAAGCTGAATATGGGTTATGCAAAGAATGTCTTGCGCTGGGTTCAAACGCTTGAAGCCGTGCACATAGACCATCCATTTTCGCCAAAAATCGGCGAGCCGGATGGTCTTTTTTTATTATCAAAAAAATTGACAAATATCGTATAAAAGACAATAATGTATAGAGTGAAATAACATATTATTATGATTTGAGTTCACAAAAACGCGCGACAAGAGATCCGCACCTGTCTGCCGACAGGTAGAGGCAGGCTCGCAATGACATCGGCTCGAACTTTATAACTTTATGAACTTTATAAACTTTAAGAACTGAGTATGCATTCTCAAAAATTATCACAATTTGACCCGGAAATTTCCGAAGCCATTGAACGGGAAAAAACCCGCCAGGAAAACGGTTTGGAAATGATTCCATCGGAAAATTTTGTTTCTCCAGCTGTGCTGGAGGCCTTGGGTTCAATCACCACCAACAAATACAGCGAGGGTTATGTGGGTAAACGTTATTATGGCGGTTGCGAATATATTGACGAAGTGGAGACACTGGCGATTGAGCGCGCCAAACAATTATTTGGCGCCGAACATGTAAACGTCCAACCATTATCCGGCGCGCCGGCCAACATCGCCGTGTATTTCGCCTTGCTTCAACCGGGCGACACTGTCCTCGGCATGGATTTGGGACACGGCGGACATTTGACCCACGGTCATCCAGTCACCTACATGGCGAAAATTTTTAATTTCATCCGCTACAAAACCGACGTGAATGGTTTGATTGATTTGGACAATTTGCGCGCTATGGCCATTGAACACAAACCAAAAATCATTTTGGTCGGCTACAGCGCGTATTCACGTTTGATTGATTGGCAAAAAATTAAAGACATCGCCGATGAAGTCGGCGCCGTGACTATGGCCGACATTGCCCATATCGCCGGACTTATCGCCGGCGGAGTGATGGGCAATCCGGTGCCGATTTTTGATATTGTCACCACCACCACGCACAAAACTTTGCGCGGACCGCGCGGGGGCATGATAATGTGCAAAGAAAAATTTGCCAAGGCAATTGATAAATCCGTGTTCCCGGGATTCCAGGGCGGACCGCACGAAAATAATATCGCGGCCAAAGCTGTGGCTTTCAAAGAAGCCTTGGAACCGGAATTCAAAGAATACGCCGGGCAGATTTTGAAAAACGCGAAAGTGTTGGAAGAGGAATTTAAAAAACGCGATTACAAAATCTGTTTTGGCCAGACTGATAATCATCTGCTCCTGATTGATTTGACCAACAAAAACATTTCGGGCAAAGAGGCGCAGATTGCTTTGGACAAAGCGGCTATTACGGTCAACAAAAATATGGTGCCGGAAGAACCGCGCTCGGCCATGGACCCGTCGGGCATCCGCCTGGGCACCCCGGCTCTCACCACCCGCGGGATGAAAGAAACTGAAATGCGTCAGATCGCCGGTTGGATTGATGAAGCGATTGCGAATTTTACTGATGAAGAAAAATTAAAATCAATTCGCGCCGAAGTGCTCGCGATGGTAAAAAACTTCCCATTGTATCAATAGACAAACAACAAAAAAACCGTGCAAATTTTGCTCCGGTTTTTTGGTAGTATTTTCGTAATTTCGTACCTTTCGTAGTTCGTATCTATTTCACTTCCTTCACTTCCAGCATATTGGTCGTGCCGGCTTTGCCGACCGGCTCGCCCGTGATTAATATAATTCTATCGCCTTTTTTAACCAACTTGGATTTCTTAACATAATCTAAAAAGATTTTCACCAATTCTTCTACGGTTTTTTTCGGCGCCATCAAAAACGGATTCAACCCCCAAGACAAGCATAGCTGACGGCCGACAGCCACAAAGCGTGTGCCGACATAAACCGGCAACTGCGGGCGGACACGGCTGATGAGCCGGCCGGTCGTGCCGGTGGATGAAGAAACGACAATCGCTTTCGCGCCCACCTGCATGGCCACAAGTCCGGACAAACCGGCGATGGCTTTGCTGATGGATTTGTGCGGATGGACTTCTTTGAACGGGTCCACGTCATCGTATTTGGTTTTTTCCGTTGTCTCAATGATGCGCGACATGGTCTTGACCGACTCCACGGGAAATTTGCCCGAAGCGGTTTCGTTGGAAAGCATCAAGGCGTCAGCGTGGTCAATTACGGCATTGGCCACATCGGTAATTTCGGCGCGGGTCGGACGGCGTCCGTATTGCATGGAATCCAGCATCTGCGTAGCCACAATTACCGGCTTAGCCACGGCATTGGCTTTTTCCACAATTTTCTTTTGGATAATCGGCATCTCGGACATGTTGGTTTCCATGGCCAGATCCCCTCTAGCCACCATTACACCATCAGCTTCTTGAATAATTTCATCAATATTTTTTACCGCCTCATTGCGTTCAATTTTGGCCACGATAAAAATCGGCGCATCATCCTTCGGATGCAATTCTTTTTTATATTTAGTAATGAGCGCGCGAGTCCGGCGGATATCATCCCCTGATTGAACAAATGATAAAGCCACTAAATCCACTCCGGCCTTGATGCCAAACTTCAAATCCTTGCGGTCTTTTTCATTCATGATGGGAATTTCCAAATGACTGTCGGGAAAATTTATGCCCTTGTGCGATTTTAAATTATAACCTTCAACCACCCGGCAAAAAATCCTCCGTCCGGAAACATTTTTTACTTTTAATTCGGCGTGACCGTCGTCAATGAGCAAACGATGACCGGGTTTGATAAATTTTTCCAAACCGGGAAAATATAGAGGCAGGTCCGCGCCCGCGTATGAGGTAATTGAAGTATTCACCACTGCTTCTGAACCGGTTTTAATAATTACTCCGGCGTCCGGCATGATGCCCAGACGAATCTTCGGGCCTTGAATATCTTGCATGATGCCAACCGGTGTGCCGAGTTCGCGTTCCGCCCTGCGGATACGCGCGATGAGTTCAGCATGATTGGCATAAGTGCCGTGAGAAAAATTAAGACGGGCCACGTTGACACCGGCTTTGATAATTGATTTTATTATAGCGTATGACTCCGAGGACGGCCCAATGGTCGCCACAATTTTTGTGTTCTTTTGCATACCCTATTTTATCATGGCCTTAACTTGTTCGGCTTGCTGAGGCGTCAAATTTAATCCATCCAATTTTTTTTGTAAATCGGCCGCATTGATATTGGTATCAATACCTGATGTAATTATGCCGAACTGCCCAAGCAAATTTTGATATTGTCCGACCAAATTTTTCATGAGTGGCCAGCCATACCAAACACTGGCGCCCAAAACGCCGAGGATGACAATCCATTTGAACCAGGCTAGAAGCGTGCTCCAAAACAATCGGCGTATAATACGGCGATTTTGTTCGTAAATTATTTGCGACCATTTCAAATTTTTTTCCACTAGATCTCTGATGTCCGGAGTGACGAGCGTCTTGCCGGTAATGGCCGTTGTTTTACCATTGCCAATGAATTGCGGAATAACCGGTTTTTCAATTTTTTCTTCCTCGGCCGGTTTTTTTTCTTCGCCCACCACAGCGGATTTATCTACGGCTGGTTTTTCTTCTGGCATAAATTTTTATTTAGCATGGCCGTTGCCAATTTTTTTGAGTTCTTTTTGAAAAGTTCTAACGTCTTTGAAGTCGCGATAAACACTGGCGAAGCGGATGTAGGCGACTTTATCAAAATTTTTTAAATATTTCATAACACTCTCGCCGATCTCCTTGCTGGAAATTTCACGTTTTTTCTTTTTTTGGATGTCGCGCTCAATGGAGTGAATCAAGCGATAAAAATTTTCCGCGGTATACGCTCGTTTAGACAAAGAATGCTTAATCCCCTTTTGTAATTTTTCACGCATGTAAGATTCGCGGCGACCGTCGCTCTTGACCACCGTGATATCCAAAAGTTCCACTTCTTCAACCGTGGAAAAACGATAAGAACATTTATCGCACTCGCGGCGGCGGCGAATCATAAGTCCGTCAGCCGAAGCACGGCTGTCTACCACGCTCGTGTCAGAATTGTTACAGACCGGACAGCGCATAGAAAATTACGACCCCATTTTTCGACGAATAAACGCCGGAATTTCCAAATCATCATCATTCGTCATTGACGGCGAAGTTGCCGACTGCGTCTGGGGTTCAAACTTTTTTTCTTTCTGTGGTTCGTAAACCGGTTGCGAAATTTTACTGGTGAACATCGGCGCGCTTGGCGCGGCCGGTGCTTTTTTAGGACTAATCAACTCACTAAAAGATTTTTTTTCTTGTTCCTCTTCTTCGCGCTGTTTAAATTTTGAAGCCAGAGGGGCTGAGCCAAACGGCGAGTAGCGTGCGACGACGTCTTCTTCATGGTTTGGACGACGATCGTCAAAGCCGGTGGCAATGACGGTAATTTTTACCGCATCGCCCAATGTCTCGTCAATGATTGCGCCAAAAATTACTTTGGCGTCTTCTGACGCGGAAGAAGTAATGATTTTGGCCGCTTCTTCCACTTCGCTCATGGCTAAATCCGGACCGCCGGCCACAGTAAACAAAATTCCGCGCGCGCCATCAATGGAAAGTTCCAACAATGGACTGGATATGGCCATCTTGGCCGCTTCCACGGCCCGATCATCACCTTTGCCAACGCCAATACCCATAAGTGCGGAACCCGTATCTTTCATAATGGTTTTCACGTCGGCGAAATCCACATTGATAATACCATGCATGGTAATAAGTTCGGAGATTCCTTGCACTCCTTGACGAAGCACGTCATCGGCGATACGAAAAGCGTCAAGCATGGAAGTTTTTTTATCAATCACTTGATTGATTCTATCGTTTGGAATTGTAATAATAGTGTCAACATGTTTGACCAAATTTTCCCAAGCCCGCTCCGCGATTTCTCGGCGCTTCATCCCCTCAAAACCAAACGGCTTGGTGACCACCGCCACCGTGAGCGCGCCAAGCTCGCGCGCCGCTTCGGCAATGACCGGACTGGCGCCGGAACCCGTGCCTCCGCCCATACCGCAAGTAACAAAAACCATGTCAGCGTCTTTGATCATTTCACGAATTTCGTTTTGAGATTCCTCGGCCGCGCGACGTCCCATCTCCGGATCCATACCGGCGCCCAACCCGCGCGTCACTGACTTGCCGATGTGCAATTTTTGCGGAGCGAGATTGTGATGCAAATCTTGCACGTCTGTATTCATAACAATAAAATCCACTCCGCGAATTTTTGCGGCCATCATGCGATTGACAGCCGCACCGCCGGACCCACCGACGCCGATAACTTTAATTTTGGCAAATGTTTCAATTTCCGGTTTGACTTGTGGCATATTTTTGTATGAATAAATTTTGTATTCGGTATTCAAAAAAATACCGGCAAAGATAATCTTCGCTGGTATTTTACTTCTTTTGCCCAATGGCGTCAAGCAAAGCCTACGGTATCAGCGAACTGATTGTCTTTTTAATTTTATTTTTTATCCCGAATGTATCTTTGAACGAGTTAAACAATCCTCGCCCTCCGGACGAACGCGACCGGCGAAAATCAGCCGCTAACATATTACCGCCCCATTTTACCAAACTAATAGCTGTGGAAAACGATGGATTGTTGACTTGGTCAGCGGCGCCAATCAAACCAAGCGGATAACCCATAACAACGGGCAAACGCAAATTCTTCTTTGCTTCGTCAACAATCCCCCGAAGTTGGGACCCGCCGCCGGTAAGTACGGCTCCGGCCGGAAGCAAACCGCTGCGTTGAATTTTTTTTAATTCTTGATCCACCATGCCGAATAATTCCTCCACTCTGGCTTGCACGATTGAACTCACATCTTTCATCTTAAAAACATCATGATCCGGAGCGCCCAGCTCGAACAAATCAACCTCATCACTCGCCCGATATGCTTCCGGAGAACAATCACCATAAGTGATCTTTAATTTATCAACAATATCCACGGACGTGCGCAAACCCACAGCCAAATCATTGGTAATATGCGCCGAGCCGACGGGAATGGTGGCGGCGTGCAATAAATCCCCTTCTTCGTAAACCGTCACACTGGTTGTCTGCGCGCCGATATTGATAAGCACCACGCCTAAATCCTTTTGCCGGGAGGTAAGTAATAATCCGGCCACGGCTAAGGGCGATAAAACTACATCATTAATTTCCGTTCCGGCGCGATAAACCGCGCGCGTTAAATTTTTAATTTGCGCCGATTGGCCTAGAATAATTTTTGTGTCCACCTCAAGACGCATCCCGGTCATACCGATCGGATCTTTGATACCACTCTGGCCATCAACATTAAACGAACGCGGCGCGACATGCAAAATTTCATAATTTAACGGAGTGGAAACGGATTTGGATGATTCAAGCGCCCGTTCCACATCAGCTGAAGATATTTCATTGTCCGACTTGGCTACAGCAGAATAACCACGGCTATTTTGAAGCATGGTTTGAGTACCGGAAATTCCAAGCCAAACACTTTCAATCGGAACACCAAATGTTTGTTCAGCCGTTTCCAGACATGATGAAACCGAAGAAACCACATCTTCAATGCTATTGACCAGTCCTTTGGAAACGCCTTCGGATGGGACTTCCACCATACCAAGGATTTGCATCGCTCCATCCGGTCCATCCTCTACCGGACGGCCAAAAGCAATACGTATGGCTGACGAGCCAATATCCAAACCACAAATTGTTTCTTCTCTTTTTGCCATATTCTTTTGCTTACATTATACATTTTTTACCCGATTCTGTTAAGACGCGAAAAACACAACGATATGAGGCAGTAAAATTATTATTCCAACAATCAAGGCGCAAAATGAAATCAATAACACGGCCGCAGCCATAACATCTTTGACTATTTTGGCATAATGGTGCAAGCGCGGCTGCAAAAGATCAAGTAATTTTTCAATTGCCGTGTTTAGAAGTTCCGTCATCAAAACCGCAAACACCATTACCGTGATAAGCAGACGTTCATATTGTTGCAAAGGAAAATATATCGCCGCCGCCATCACCGCGCAGGCGGCCAGCATTTGGATGCGAAAATTCCTTTCGTTAAAAAAAGCGTATTTAATACCATTAAACGCGTCGCGCAAACTTTGTATAAATCGGCTAATCGGCATAAATTATTTTATCAGTAAAATTATTCTTTCTTGCAAGGCAAACATCTTTTCCGCATCTTTAATCCAAGTGTGATCATAACCGATTAAATGCAGGAGTCCGTGTGTAAACATTCGCGCCATTTCCTCTTTTAGACTCACCCCGCATTCTTTGGCCTGCGCAACAATCCTCGGGTATGAAATAAATATTTGACCAAGAGGTGTTTCCTCGCCCGGAAAATTTCCGGACTCTGACCACGCAAAGGACAGCACGTCGGTCGTTTTGTCTATCCCCCGCCACTCTTTGTTCATTTTACGCATTGAACGATTGTCAACTATAATTACTTCCACCCGGCCGCGCAATTTTTTATCCGCTTTAGCAAGCTTTTCAGCCGCAAGAAAAAACATTTTTTTATCAATCGGATACTTATCTTTATTTATAATTTCAATTTCAATCATATAATCTGTTCTTCGCCCGATTCTTCGTCTTTTGTTGCGCTAGATGTGGCGAAAACCGTTTCATTTACATCTTCGGCCATGGATGACGTTGCGGTAGACGTGCCGGTAATATATTCAGAGACGCCGTCGGGTAATGACAATGATGGTGTGGACGAAACTTTTCCAATCTGGAAACTGCGGGCCATGACTTCTAAAACTTTTTTGTAACTGACAAAATTTTCTTGAATTTCATGATAAACCAAGGCGTAAACGCGCTCGCCGGAGACATACAAATACACCAAACCATCATTACGCATCTTACCTCTGGCGCCAAAACGGCTTTCTACATCGGCATAATTTGTAAGAGAATCAGGTGGAGCGTTGACGGCAAACCAATCAACCAGTGCTTGCCCGGGTGTCATATCAAAAACCCGCGCTTCAATGTATTCACCGTTCAACGTGGTAAACAACATCTGGCGCCCCTCAATATCAACCGAGGCCGCCAGCCAATTTGTTGGATAATATAATGAGTAATTAAAATTCCCGCTTTTGAATAATTTGACCACGCCGGAATCAATTACCTTCATCGGCTCAATACCATTCGGATTATACAAATAATATAATTCGTGTCCGTCATTGTAGGAATCGGCATCGGTATCAGGATTACCCGGGTCGCTGCCAAAAATTTCTTCAGCCGTATCACTCACTCCATCGTTATCAATATCCGCCGATTCCATGGAAAGTTTTGAGGGTAAAATTAAACCTGATTCTTTGATCACGACAGGTGTTTCAGGTGTAGTCGTCGCTGTAGTGGTGGGGACGGCCACAATAGGCTCTGTGGCCGTGGTAGTTGGCCGGGTTGTCACCACTACCGGATTAATATTTATTACCGGTTGCGGCGTTGTTGCCTGTCGTCCAATCCACCAATAATATAATGACGCACCGGCAATCGCCAAAATAAACAAAGCGATTCCGCCGATTATCCAAACTTTTGTCCCGGTAAAAAGAGAACCCTTGGCCGTAGATTCATCAAGTTTACGTTTCTCGCGCTCATTTGGCGCTATTGTGCCCGCGTTTTTATTCAAATCAACGACTTTCTCAGTTTTTTTAAATCTAACAGTCGGGTCGGCGCCGCCAAAAAATTCATCGGGGATAGTGATGATTTGCACCTCAGGCGCAATATTTTTTGATTTTATTGTATCTTTTGTTTTACCAAACATTTTCGTCTATTAGATAACAAAATCTTCATCTGAAACAGAGGACGACGCAGTCGTTGTGGTTTCAGTCGATGACGTCGCGGTCGGAGTGGGATTACCGAATAATTTTCCGGGACCGAGCGGATTATAACCGTTCTTGACTTCTTCCCCATCTGCATAACTATCGCCATCAGTATCAGGATTCAATGGATTTGTTTTCCAAATAAAAACTTCATCGCCGTCAGTTAAACCATCACCGTCCGTGTCCGGCTTTAATGAATTGGTAGTCAACTCTTCTTCGCGCGTATCGGTCAGACCGTCTTTGTCCGTATCAATCCACTCGTCAACCACTATTTGGGCGCCGGTTGTCGTTGTTTGTGTTACTGTTGAACTCGGGACATCCGGCGTTTCACCGAGATTTTGTTCGGAAGCCGTATCAACAGTCTCTTCTGTATCTTGATTTTCAGTGGTTGTCGGCGTTGTTACCGGCGGGACATTCGCGGTTTTATCGGTATCGGACGAGTTTACAAACGCGTAAATTCTCCACGCGCCATAACCGACCGCGGCGGCGATAACCAAAAATATAATAACTTTAATTATTTTACCAAGCACCGGATCACTGGTGGCGTATCCCGTTTCTCCCATATCCTGCGGCGCAATTTGCATTTTTGGCGCAGTCATATTTTTTTTACGCAAAATTCCCGCATCCAAGGCGGTCGGCGCTTCAGGCACGGCTTCCGGTTCAACTCCGGCAAACATATCTTCTGGCTCAGTGGGCAGATTACTCGGTGGCGCGGAATTTTTTTGTGGGATATTGTCAAACATAATGTGTTATTAAATTTTATTTATAAACTTATTAAGACCGTGGGGATGCAAGCGCATATACAATTGCTTGAACATATGTTTACCTTCCCTGTCCCGCAATCATCACAGTTTGACACATCACCGCGTTCACATTGTTCCCAATCAGCTGATAATGGCGGAATTTTTTGTACAATTCCATCACCGCAATAACCAACATACGGCGCGCACACGCTACCCGCGGAATTTGTTGACGTATAATCCCAACCGGTACAGGTACTATTGCATGAATAGCAATAATCACCCACGAAAGGCAGCCATAATTTAGTCGCTGCATCCCACTGATATCTGGTCCTGGCATGACCGGCGGCAGACCCCTCAGGATCACAAACTTCCCCGATCGCCGTGTCCAACAATCCGTTGCCACAGGTGGCATCAACTGTAACGACATTTTTACAGTCAGATGAACAATAGGTGCAATTTTTTCGCGGATATTCCACCGTACAAACAATGCCATTTTCATCGTTCCGGTCGCAGGCTTCGTCTTCGTCAACCGTGCCATCACCGCACGGTCCGCTCACGGTAGCCGTGGTTTCTTCGCATCCTTGCAACTGGCAATCCACACATTTATTCACGCCAGTCTTGCCACCGGTGGTACAGGCCTGATCTACTTCGCATGTTTCGGTACCATTCACCGTGCCATCTCCGCAATATCCGCCAAAACCATTGCAGTCCCAAGCGCAAGAGTAACCATTATAAAAACTGTATTCGCGACAAGGGCGAGTGTAATAAGTGGAGAGAATAACGCTCGCAAGATTAGTTGCCGATGAAATCGGGATATATTCATCCGTATCGCCAGCTGCAGCCCATGTATTAAATGTGGACACAAAGGAACCAACCCCAAGAACGTAAGTTAAAACACCATCCTCGGCTAATAACGGAATTTGATCGATGGCTTTATGTTCAGATGAACTTTCCTGCCCATCAGTAACAATAACTAAATTTATCGGTCTACCAGCATTATTTTCATCGCTCATTATTAATGGCAAGATAGTATTTCTAAACCAATAAACGCCATCCCCGGTCCATGTCCCGCAACCTAAGACAGCCGAAAAGTTCGCGTTGTTTACCGTGGTCGAGACCGCCAAACCGGAATAAAATCCCGTTGATAAATATTCATGTAGATGCCGTGGAGGCGTTTGGCTTAAACAAACAGTATTCTCATTTGAAAAAACCCCTATACCAATTTTTGCCGGCGTATCAGGATTGGCAAAAGCATACCCCACGTTGGCAAGTTGATCTTTTACGTATTGCATTCTAGTTTTACCGGACCATGTATCCAACATTGATCCGGAAAAATCAATCAAGAAATAATAAATTGGTTCGGGCAGAGTTTCGACATTAGCGGAAACACCAGACCTGTATGTGCATTTCTCCACCCCGCTGGATACAACCGAATCACAAAACTCAGTCGCTTCAAGCAGGCCATCGCCGCATGATTCATAAATTCCATTACAGGTCGCGTTGCATCGCCCGCGCATGCCGTTCAAAGCGCCGTCATCGCAAGTTTCTCCGGCCATTGATTGTACTTTGCCATCTCCACAGGAACCGCCTGCGACTGAACGGCAAGTAACTGTGGAAGTGGATGCCCATTTACACTGATTGGTGCAAACATTCACGCTTACCGACCCTGATGGACAAGCCGAAGTATCATATGTCTTTTTACCCGGCGGATCGCATGCTTCGGTACCGCCTAAAACGCCATCACCACAAGAGACATTGTAGGGTGAAGCAATTTCATCATCCGTGGCGCAAACACCGGTACTAAAATTTACCCAATTACCCACGTAAGCTTTCTGAAACGATCCCCAATTAATCGGTTCTTCAACACTAAACGGTTCTAATTTCGCGCGGAGCAAAAATGAGGCGGTGGAAGAAACGTATGAATACCGGTAAGCATAAGACGAGGTGTTGCAGGCAAAACTAAAGCGTCTGTCTTCGGCGCTCCAACCGGTAGTCGCGTCATGCAAAACACAAAGCCCTTTGCGTAAATTTGCCGCTTCGGTCGCGCCAATCACGCGCGTATAAAATGCCACGTTATCAATCAGACCGTTAAATGACGCGCCGATTTCTAAATTTAAATTATTGAACGCGGCCGCGGCGACATCGTCAATTGGGGCGGCCACGCCAGTTGGTGTCCTAAAAGTATCGCCGGCTAACACACCGTCAATATATATCGCGCCTGTGCCGGCGGATTTATCAAAAACAGCCACGATGTGATGCCACGCATTAACGGTAATAGGATTTGCCGAGTCTATGGCAAAATATTTATATGTTGATGTAGACGACGGGAAAACCGCCAAACGAATCGTGCCGTTGTTGAAATGCATTTGCGCCGATGAATCATATTGCAAACCGCTATATTCCAAAGCAAAACCACCCAAACTATTGCCATTATCGTCAGTGCCGCCTTTTTTAATTATGGTCGCGGTATTTTTCTTGGTCGGATAAATCCAAGCTGAAACGGTAAATTTGTCGCTGTTATACGCGTTATTATGCGGAACAGAGACATTTGCCGTTGAATCGCCGGAAAAACTAAATGCTTTGCCGTGTCCTTTGCCCGTGTCCGTCCCAACCGCACCAACTATTGATCCGGCATTTTGTAAAGTTCCTTCATCAGCAACATCTCCCTTGTCGGCCGAAAAATAGCTTACTCGTCCAAACGTGGAAATAACCGCGCAATCGCTATCTTTATAACAGGCGTTATATCCGCCGGCTGAATTTGGCAAATAACAAGTACCTGATTGCGCTAATTTATTAATCGGGTCAGTTGGCAGAGTAAAACCCATTGCCGAGCCTAAAGCCGACCACGCACTCGGCCAAACACTGATGGCTTGACCGGTCAAATAAGTATTATCCGCCATTTTGGGATAACTCACATCGGTAATAGGTAAATTACCGGCATACCACGCGCTAATTTCATCTTCACTCAAAGCACGGCCGTAAATACGGACATCATCGTAATCAGCGACAAACGGTTCTGAAGAATTATACATATCACCGTGATAAGACGGGATACCGATACGCACCGCGTTGGCCCCGGAGATTCCCGTCATTCCATAATACGAAGAGGAGAATGACAAAATTTTATCACTTTGCAACACATCATCAACATAACAATATACTTTAGACGAATTAGCAACATCTCGTTCAAAAACAGCCACGACGTGATGCCAGCTACCATCATTTACGGAAGCATTGGAACATATATACTGACCTGTACTGCCGGAATTACCTCCGCTATTACCAAATCTTACCATCAACTGACCCGCCGCCATACCAAACCTAAATCCATTAACAGATAAATGACTTCCCGCGGTATTGGATATGAATGCAACTTCACTCGCATTTGATGTTGTCTTTACCCACTGTCCGACGGTGAACGACCTATCTCCAATCGCGGTTGATTGAGCTAATTTTAAATACGATCTCTGATGGCCATCTGAATAAGCATAATACGGTTGAACCAAATGCATGGCATTCCCTATCGTACCCGTGGTAATAGAAATTCCGCCACCCATAACTATTCCATCCATACCATGACCAGAAATATCCGCTACGCGCCCGTAAGAATTGATTGCATCCATTGACCAAGCGCCAATCAATCCCTGTCCGTAAGTCAAATTGCCCACAATTTTTCTCAAATCTTTCAAACGCACATAATCTCTTTGTAATTTATCTCGCAAATTCATGCAGATATAATTGTTGTTGTTTACAGCCGGGTTACTTTTGTTCGCGGCTTCGGCAAACGACAAACAATCCATATCCGAGGAGCACGACATGGAATAATTTATGTCCGAGCCGTTCAAATCATCGGCACAAAACGCTTCATTGCGAATATTCTTGTTGAATTTCAAATTGTTCATCATCTGTTTGAACACCTCGCTGGTTTCGCCGGTGACGTCATTGTTGATGCTATACTGATAAATGTTGGGATAAATATGATTGTCAGTATCTGTTTGGGTTTTCAAAGCATCAATATAATAATTATATGTACTACCCAAGGCCTCATAACCGTCAATTTTGAGCGAACCAACCCCGCCGGAAAATCCTTCATTCGCATACCAATCACTCACGGATAAATGATCCGGATTATAGAAAATTTGCATACCAATCGCATCCTTGTTGTCTGTATTGGTAAAAATGTACCTCTTTGCATAATTACTGGAAGCAATGGATGCGTCAAAAAATGTAGTGGTCACATACGGCAAGTCATCGGCGAAACCCGGTGAACCATAGTCACGGCAATAATATGTGGAAAAATCATAATCCTCATCATAAAACGGGAAATCACTGGCTGATGAAGACGGCCACGGATTTTCGCAGAGGAAAACCGTGACGTCAGACTGTCCGGACAAAGAGACATCAGGCGCGCCAATAATATTTTGCGTAATATCCGCGGTCGCGGTCAAAACAATTTCTCCATTGCGATTTTTGGCAGTCACCAAATTTACAGAACTGGTGGTATCAGTAAGAGTGGCAATATCATTTACCGCCGGACCCCATTCATACTCCCACGCATAGCCGAAGACCGGTTGAATCATTTGTCCATTGGCGGCCGTACTGCTCGCGACAAAATTAACTGACTCACCGGCTGTGTTATACATGTATTCCGACGGATTTATCGCTACATTATTGAGAGTACAGATTTCATCGGCAGTGATAAATCGCCAGTGAGTGGTGCTGCCGATACTAATGCCCAAAGCGTCGCGAACATCATGGCTCAAAATTACCGCGTAATCAGTGTTGGTAGCCAACGCCGTATTCAAGTTTATCATGACCGTCGACGTGGTATATTTGCCCATGGCCATGTCCGTCACTACAGTCGCGCGGCCATAATCGCTCATCGCGCAAAATACTTCCGCCTCGTAATTCGTGCGCGCGGCTGAAGCCGTATTACCAAAAATATTTTTTACCCAGCCAATGACGTGATGCCAAATATTGGCAAACCAATTTAATACTCCTCCGTTTGGCGAGTCTGACAAAGCCAAATTCAGAAGAGATGTCACGTCAATCCCGCCCAGCGAGCTACACTTCGTTCCGGCGGCATACCCGCGCGCAATAAACACGCCGTTCGCCAGAGTATTTTGATCAATTAAACGATTGAATTTAGCTTCAATGTAAGTGTTGGGACAGATATCATAAACAGGAGACGTGGATTTTTTTGGATAAGTGGAAATCAGCGTGGCCATTTCATAACAACAAGAATTATCGGCCAAGCCATAGGTCGAGTCAATCGCTTTGCATTCTGAATCCTTGGTATAACCGCATTTAATTCTGAATTGCGCCTTGCCCGAATCAGTATAAGTATTGGCGCCAATTGTTTGTTGTCCAGTTCCTTTAATGTCGGTAATTTGCGCCGGCGGTTCACCGGTTGGTGTGCCCAAACCAACTCCGACAACCAACGCCCATGGGTCGACCAGTGTATGAGTGACGACAAATCCCGTCTCGCAATCCGGATCCTCGCCAATGCCGACGACCTCATCACCACAAACCGACGAGGTTGAATACGACAATGATGAACCTTCGTATTGCCCGATTTCGTTACAGCCTTCACCGGCGGATTCAATGGTCATAGTATCTCCCGGGACGATAGCCGTCCCTCCATCAACGCCATATTGATATACGGTCAAAACTTCATCAGGTGTCAGCGCCTTGCTAAATATTTGCGCCTCATCAACCGCACCCATCCAAAATTGATTTAATGTCGCATGAATTTGAGCGCCAATATATGCCCGATATGGCACAATATCCCATGCCTTAGGCTGGGCACTTATTAATACACCATCACCATACAGAGTAGCTGTACTACCATCATAAGTTAAACAAATATGATGCCAAACACCGGAAGCCCAATAACCTGGGTCGGTGACATCGTTGCTATAGCCGCCGCCATTTACTGTCGTTCCTCTGCGACCAATAAACATTGCCTTGTTTTTTGCGCCAGTACCATAAGACAGTATCCACGCGAAATCCGTTGACAAACTATCGGTTTTACCCCATGCGCAAATTGAACGTTCGCTCAAACCACCGGGAAAACTCGTGGGGTCAGAAATCTCAATAAAATTATCTATGCCATTTAAATGAATAGCTGAGCCAACCATGCCGTCCACATAAGTGGCGGCGCCCATCAGAGTCCCTGCATGGCCATGGCCGCTGGCATCGGAAATGGTAGAACCACTGCCTTCGTCAAACTTCCACCATCCAACAATCGGCAAAGAAGACAAAGAAATTTCTTCTGTTGTACTGGCAGATGAAACCGTTATTGACGAGGTTGGAGCGCATTTAGCCAAACTCAATGAATCAGCCAGACAATTTATCGTACAACCATCATCTACCGGATCATCAGAATCCATCGTTTCACAATTCGCATCTTCACCCGGACTGACAACACCATCACCGCATTGACTCTTCGCTTCAGTACAAACAGCTAAATATTCGCTCCGAAGAAAACCGGCAAAAGATGTAGTATTCGCCGCGCACCAATTTGAAGATAATGAGGTACCGACATGTAAACAATTGGCCGAACAATTTAATGATGAAAACGGATTCAGATAATCAGAGGCAATGCCCAAATCGCAATCCTCGCCCAAACCAACATAACCGTTGCCGCAAATACTCGCGCCGACTTCTTCCGCTCCAGTTGAGTCTTTTGAACCGGCAAATAAACAATTTGTACCACAACCGTTAGACGCGCTGATATTTGGTTCGCATTCTTCACCATAGACGCTTTCAACAATGCCATTGCCGCAAGTTGAGGAGGTATTACCCGGGCGCAAGCAATCCAATGTACATGATAATCCATTGGGTGAAGTTGAAGCCGGAGGGTCACAATCCTCACCCGCTTCCAATCGGCCATTTCCGCAAAGAGATTCCACGGCCTCACCATAAGCGATATCACTCCCCTTTTTTAAACAATTTGAAGTGCAGGCGGGATTTTGACCATGAGTGGAAAAAGATTGAACTGTAGCCACACTGGTTGATGATGATTCCCATTGCCAATTAATCGCCCAGGTATTTAATTTTTGTCCTTTTGGATCGCAAGTATCCGGCGCGGAGCGCGCTTCGGCTGAATAAACTTTTCTATCATGCAAATATACGGCGCTATACAACGCCGGCATTATTTGCACATTATCCATCACACATTTTTCGCTTTTGGTTTTGAAACGCCAGACAAACTTCGTTTGCATCGGGCGCGAATATAAGCTGGAATTGGTAGAACTGGCGGCTGACCACAATTGACCCGTTTGATCAGCCGTGGAAGTGCCGGTTTTAGATATTGTCACTTGATAAATTGTGCTGGTGGCCAAATCGGCGCCGGATGACAAAGGAATAATAATTGAACGCGAATCACTTTCACTCAACCGCGGATCTATCGCTACATTTTCCAAAACAGTACAATTTTCATCCCGACAGATATCTAATTTTACCGAGCCATCTTTTAAATTATGTTGAGACATTAATATGTTAAATCTGGCAGCCACTTCAGCATTGGTGCAGGCTTCCAAACATTTCGGCCAGTAATCCACTACTTTCGGATGGGATAAATCAATAGTGAGCGGACTATTGCCTGTTTTTACAGTTGTATCCACTGTAGATGAGGCAATACCCGAAATAGGCACGGCATCATTTGGTATACCAACAGCGACGGTATTTGCCAATGCCGCTACTTGCGTCATGTTATAACGCGTGCCGGTCGGGGTTCCATAAATGGCCGCGTGATAGCCATTAGCTGACCATCGCCATTCAAAATTATTCATGTTCATCATGATGCAGTGTTGATCGCTCAAACCATTTCCTTTGTAATACAAAGTGGAGCCGGCATCATCGGCATCGTCTTTGATCGCGCGATATTTCATCGGCGCTTCCAAAATCGCAGTCCAATATTTGTACGGCGCTATAATTACTTTACTTAATTTGCAATCATCGCTACCGGTTCGGAAGACGAAACAATAAGCCGTACCATCGCCACATGAACGAGTAGCCTTTAAATTTTGTTCATCCAAATAACGAATCTCGTCGCCGTAATAATAACTGGTAGACGTGGACATAATATCATCGGACAGAACCACTTGATAATATGTATTGTCTTCCCAATTATCACCAACCGGCGCCAGGGAAATATATTCATTTGTACCGGTCTCGTCGCCCGAGGCTGTAAATAAATTATAACTTGACGGTTGCAAGCTAACAGTATATACATCGTGTTCGCAAGTGTTAATACTGGTGCCCAAAGTTGAAGTAGAGGGGATGGAATTGCATGGGTAAATTTTTATATTATCCGCGTTAACCGTGCTCGCCTTCATTTTCATGGAAAAAATCACGTTGACAAGCGCGCTACGGCAAACATTGTATTGGTCGGTGTTCCCGTCGGATGTCCATTGGATTGACGGAGACGGCGACGGTAAATTATCACCTTGATCCGTGGCCGCATTGCATCTCTCCACCACTTGAGCCGATGGCGGGAACGGCCCGGTATTAAATCGCCAAATATATCCGGTAGAACGAGTTTCGCCCGCGCACAAGTCAGCCTCTAATTTACAAACACCGGCATCCGCGCCCTTAGTACAACATTTGTATCCATCGGCCGAACATTTATTATTATTTTCCAAACAATTATAAACCGTGAACGGCAAATCATTGCCAATTTTATCATCAGCCGAACGATGCATAACTACCGGACCGGTTTCCGCGTAATTTGACGGATATAATTCAGCTACGGTGTCCGACTCATTTACAACACTCGCGGCCGGAGTTCGGCCCTCGGTCGTCGTGGCCGAAGCGGACGTCTGCCAAAAATATGGCATTGCCTCTCCATTGCGCGTATAATATTCTCCGTAAATTTGCATGGTGGAACTGTTCGCGAGAGGTACCGGCCCGGATACGGGATTAATCGCGCAAATTCCCGGCGCCGGATCGCCTGATTCTAAATCAAAATTTATTCCGGACAATGGACTGACCGCCGAATCAAGCGAACGCATTACTTGAACCGAATATATTTCGCCGACCGTCACATCTTCCGCGGGGAATTTAATTATAATTCTTGAATCGCTCCAAGTTGCGCCATCGCACTCGTCCGGAAAATTCGTATCGCCGATTTTAGCCGTACCAGCGCCATTTAATTTAAACCAAATTGTACCTTGGTAATTGCCAAAATTTTTACCGGTAATGGTAATATACTCCCCTTTCGCGCCATGATCTGGCGTGATACTTTCTATAATCGGCGTGTCATCATTCAATGATTCACGCACATTATAACGAAGCACGTTACTTAGATTGCCATCAACAGACACTTGCGCTGTCGCGTTGCCTTTACCCAAAGCCGGCACGCGCGCGGTAATGCTTTTATTCGCCCAAGACTTTATATATGATGTTGAGGATCCAAATAAAACTTTATCGCTATCTGAACCAAAATTTTCTCCAAGTAATATTGTGTCGGAATATGGCGCGCCATAATTGGGCACCAGAGCGCACAGCCCGGGCAAACGCTCGGAGTTTACGGTAAATGGTTGGTTAACACCCCAACCGTCTGCGTCTGTCGTATCGGAAAATTGTCTTACAATTCCATCCAAGCCTGTCGTGCTCGCGGTTTCCACACGAATCGGACCGGTCGCCGCATTCTTGGGAACTTTCACTACCAATTGCGAGGTTGTCCAATTATCCACGCCAGCGCCGCAATTAACCACAAAAGCTTCAGTCCAATCACCGTCATCGCTCGTAAAATAAACGTGACCGCCATCGTTGCCAAAATATTTTCCCCAAATCGTCACGTAAGTTGATGAGGCCGCGCCTTTGGTCGGAGAAAACCCTTCAATCTTCATCCGATCAACACAAACGCCGCCATCGCAAAAGCCGCTGGCGCAATCGCTGTTTTCGTTGCATGAACCACCGCCACAATGACCGCACTCGGAATTCGCGCCACAAGCCGGCGGACCAACTTCATCTTCGTCCGGATCTTGGACATCATCAAAACAATGCGCCGGGATTAATTTAATATTTCTAGTGGTTGAAGCGGTTAAACTGGCATTATCCGAGGCCACTGCGGTAATCGCATGAACGCCAGTTGCGGTTGAACCAGTTGGCCAATTAATTACGGCTGAACCGGATTTTTTACACCCTGAAATCGGCATTGTTTTTATTCTATTGTCATCGGCAAAAAGTGATAAATTTTGCAAGCCATAATTATCTGTGTATTCTATTTCTACCGTAACGGAAGATCCTTGGGCGAGCGACTCGCCGTCATTGGGACTGGTGATATTTACGGTCGGCGGTTCTGTGTCCACACCAACGCCCGTGGTAAATTCCACCGCCGGATTGTTGGCACAAGAATTTTTATATTCACCAACACATTTCAAACTCAAGGAACCCGTCTGGCTTTTTATATTTTCCGCGTGCAAAAAGGAAATTTGGTAAGTGGTGCTTGCAGCTAAACAATCAGTCTGGCCTTCAACACCGCAATCACCCACCGGATCAAACACGATAGAATCTTGTCGGGTTGGAGAGACAAAATGCCAAGCGCCGTTAGCCGGAGACGGGTCGTCTTTGACGTGAATAACCAAATTATTTTCCACGGTTGCCAAATCAATCGGACGGCTGAATACAATTACCGGATGCAAGTTTCTCAAGCCGCAACCAAAGTCATTGCCCGGCATGGAAGTAATATATAATGTACTGGCGAACCCGCCACCGGTCGTGGTGGTGCCTTCATCACCATTGCCCCCGCCGGTTGCTTTGACCAAAGTATTAATTACAAAACTGGCGATAGCGTAAGCTGACAAAATAATTATTAAACCAATGACCGCATTTACCAAAATCTTTTTAGCTTTTTGAATTTTTTCTTCATCGCCGCCGGCCGTCATCCAGACAAAACCACCGTATAAAATTAAAACCAGCGCCACAATACCAAGTAATCCAAGCGCCACGCGAATAATCCGCGCGATAGTCAAACGAATATCCGTATTGGACAGGCCGGTTTCCTCGCCATAACTCAAACCCAAATCATCAACCGTAATTTGGTCAGTGGTTTGAGCTGAAGTCGCGTGCGCGAATAATAAACCGGTCGTCATGGCGGCGGCAATCAATATTCCCAATAAAATTTTTCGCTTCATTGACATCATGAAAAATTATTCAATCGGCATTTTTAATGAATCAATACAAGTGGCGTCATTATTTAGGGCGGGTACTCCATTGCAACACAAAACTTGCGTGCCATCTTGGATGCAGCAATTGTCGGGATTTTTATCGCAGTAGCCGGATAATTTATCCGTATTATAATCCGCGCCCTCAAGCGGCCCTTGCCCGGGATACAAACAATTAAAATGGGCGTCCTCAACTCCGGAAGATATATAAGGAATATAACCTTGCGGCAGGCCTTGCAAAAACAAACCGTGATTTAATTTGGTTTTAGTAATCGGCGCGTTAGAATTAAAGGTCACAAACGGCACTTTCCAAATTAAATCCAAAATGCATCCGGAAGATAATTTAACACAATTATTACTTCCATCACGCGAATAACAATCGCAACGCTCTTGCGGAGTCGGCGATTCTTGCAAATCAATATAATACATCGGCTCCACGCGCATACGTTTATCAAACCACATCGCCATTTCTTGCTCGGCATCAATCCATGACGCTTCCGGCCCGGGCACGACCTGGGACACAATCGGCGGCACCAAATCCATTTCATCTTTCAGTTTAAAATTCCACCAATAGTTATTGGGATTCTCGCCTTCACTCAAAGATGTTGAAATCGCTCCGGCGTTTTCCACCGTGCCGTCATCATCGCCATCAAGCGCATTACCGCACATATCGGCGGCGCCGGTAAACGGCTGTGATTCAAAAGAAGAATCGGAAATTGTCACCGCGGCTTTAACCAAAAATTCATAATCGTCAACTGAGCACGACGCGCCCTCAGCATCACACACCGGCATACAATAAACTGTGCCACCGCACGCGTTCACCCCGCACGGCGTGCTCGGTGTAAACTCCAAAGTACGGTAGCTGTTTACCAAATTAAAAGCGCCGAGCGGCATGGTGCTCTCGTCGTTCTTCATGTATATAAAACCATTTTTTAAATAATAGTAACCGTTGCTGTCGGTGGCAAACACACCCTGTAAACCAATCGGATCCATGGCTTCATTAAAATTTATTTGCACCACGGAATTTTTGTATTCCGTCACTCCATCGCCGGGAAAAACATCAGTGACATGCGGCGGAGTCAAATCAAGTTCAGTCCCGCAAGTAAACATCCATTCATAATATTTGGAACCTTGCGAATTGCTGAAAATCGCCGGATTGCCCAAATCCGGATCATCGCGTTTGATATTATTGCCAAGGTGAACTTGATACTGAGTATCGGTAATTTCATTGCCAAGATAATCAAGCGGACGAATCGCAATGGTATAAATTCCCGCGACTTGTGTGGTCGGGTCAACGGTTTCCGTGGCAATCAAGGCCGCGCCGCTAATCGGCACATAGCTAACAGTTCCGGACACAGTCGTAGTCGGAACAATTTGCGAAATATTTATATAATCATTACTTAAATTCAACTGGTCGCAATCGATTGACCAATTATTTACCGGCGATAAACAATCGCCCAAAATTCCGTTGCCGTTCGTATCTGTCACCAAACTCTCCAATTGAATCGGATGAAAAAATGTCACTACGATTTTTGTATTGCGCGGTACATCTCTTTGGCCGCGCGCCGGATAATGATCTTTGATAATTCGCCCGAGCGCGCCCGAACCGGATAAATTCTGCGTATCCGAAGTGGCTACCACCTCGCCGCTTCCCGCTCCCTCGCCAATACCAAGCATTTTTATCACAAATGCCACAATGGCATAAGCCATGAGAATTATAGCCAGACCAATAACCGCATTTTTTAAAATCTTTTTAGCTTTTTCAATTTGCTCTTCATTGCCGGCCGCGGTCATCCAAAGAAATCCGGCATAAATCATCAAAACCAAAACCACAATGCCAAGCAATCCCAAAGCCACGCGAATAATATTGGCGATAATTGAACGAATGTCGGTTGATGCCAAACCCGTATCCGCGGCATAACTCAAGCCCAAATCATTGGCCGTGATAGTATTTACAGCCGTAGAAGATCCGGTCTGCGCCAACACAGAAATCGGTTGGCCAAAAGCCAAATATAAACAAAAAACCGCCGCAAAGCATAACCCTGCCATTGCGGCGGCTTTTTTGTAATTATTTCCCGTTTTAGACATCCATTGAAGCATGGAACCAATGGATAAAATCTACAAAAGTAGAAATTACTATTTAACGACGGCCCATTTTCGGTTCTTCCGGCAGACGGCCAATTTTTTTCAGATAGTCCATTTTGGACGCAACTTTCAAACGATGTAAGGCGCTTTTCCGGCGCATATTACGGCTTTTATCGCGATCATGAAATTGAATCTTTTTTACCTGCAGGACTTTTCCAGACTGCTGCCAACGCTTTTTAACGCGGCGGATAAAAGCTTCAAACGATTCATTTTTCTTTCGTTTAATTTCTGACACAAACGTCACCTCTCTTTCTTAAGGTTAATTATTAAATTACGACTTTATTATTATACGCTTATTTCACTTCTTCGTCAAATTTCTTGAGCTTGCGTTTAATCATTATTTCCACTTTTTTCTGATCCACGATTTCTTGGATACCGGATTCCATGTCGCGGATAATAATCGTCCCCTCTTGGACCTCCTTTTGACCCAAAATCAAAGCATACGGCACCTTTAAATCATTGGCCGCTTCCAACTGGGTCTTGAGAGAGCTTTTGTATAAATTAAAACCAACCTTGAGGCCGCTTTTACGCAAATCATCCAACATTTTGAGCGTGCGTCCTTTGGCGCGGTCGCCCAGTTGAGCAAAATAAATATCACATTGCGTCTTTGGTAAATTTAAATTTTGCTTTTCAGCATAGGCCTTCAAAACCGCGACAGTCCGATCAATACCGATAGCTACGCCGGCCGCCGGAGTGGAGCGTCCGCTCATTTCTTCCACCAGCAAATCATAACGTCCGCCGCCGCCAAGCGCGCTCTGGGCGCCTTCAAGATTTTTTTCTTCTTCAGTCAACGCCGGATAAATTTCAAATACCGTGTGCGTATAATAATCCAAACCGCGCACTAAGGTCGGGTCCAGGCTGTATGGCACGCCGAGCTCGTCCAAATATTCCAATACTTTCATGAAATAACTTTTGGACGTTTCGGATAACCAATCCACAATTTGTGGGGCTTCGTCTTTTATCGGCTGACACTGGTCTTCTTTGCAATCCAAAAGACGCAAGGGATTTTTTAAAAGACGTTTACGGCATTCCTCGCATAAATAACTTTTTTTGGTCCGATAATAATTCGCCAACTCGGTTTTGTAACGTTCGCGTTCATCCGGCAACCCAATACTGTTAATACGGACTTCCACGGGCAAACCAATATCTTTGAATAAATTATATGAAACTAATATTAATTCCGCGTCAGACGCCGGATCTAAAGCGCCGATGGTCTCAAAACCAACCTGATGAAACTCGCGATAACGCCCGGCTTGCGGACGGTCGTGACGAAACATCGGTTCCCAATACCACATCTTGACCGGTTGCGGATAGTTCCACATGCCGGCGTTCACGAAAGCGCGCACCACGGGGGCGGTTCCTTCGGGGCGAAGGCAAACCTTGCCATCGGCATGGTCAAATACATACATTTCCTTGTCCACCACGTCAGTGCCCTTGCCCAGAGAACGCACAAATAAACCCGCCTCTTCCAAAACCGGAGTGCTGATGCGGCCAAATTGAAAATGCTCGGCCAAGGCCGCGGAATTATTGTACAAAGCGCGCCAATATTTTTCTTCGCGCGGTAAAATATCGTGCATGCCGCGCATAACCGAAAAAGATTTTTTGGCTTTGTCGCCCGTGGCGGACGGCTTGCCGGACGGCGCTTCTTTTTTCTTATTTTTCGGCGCAACATTTTTTTTCACGGCCTGAAATTTTTGTTTGGTTTTATTTTTGAGCATAGTCGGCGTGATTATATATTACTGAACAATAAAATTATTCGGTCGCAATGATATTTGTAGACGGCGTGGTAATGACACCGGCGCGCGATACCGGCCAACCGCGCAGCCAGGCACGACCGACAATAAACGAACGATCAACCGCGCCAAAACGGCGCGAATCATAAGAATTAGGACGATTATCGCCCATGACAAAATATTCCGTGTCGGAAATTTTAACCGTCTTCTCGCCTTCAGTCGCCAGATCATCCGGTAAATATGTTTCGTTAAATATTACGCCTTCGGGATGTTCGGTATTAAAAATTGTTACTTTGCCACCGGAAATTTTTACTGTCTCACCGGGCAAACCAATAATGCGTTTAAGAAAATATTCCTGGGGATTTTCCGGATAGCGAAAAACAATCACATCGCCACGAGCCGGATCATGCAACCGGTATGACAACTCATCTATAATCAAATATTCACTTTCAAAAAAAGTCGGTTCCATGGATGCGCCTTTGACGTAAAAAGGCTTAAACAAAAAATAGCGGATGAGCCCGATGGTGACACCGGCCAAAACCGCAATCTTTACCATTTCCAGCAGGAATAAACCGCTGGAAATCAAAAAACGCTTGGCGCTTTTTTTGTAATCAAACTTTTTTCCATTATTTTCCTCATTTAACTGATTTTTATTTTCTTCCATAAGATAAATTTAGGCGTTAAAAATATGCGCTTAAAACCTATTTTAGCACGGTTTTTGGGATTTGGCAAGAAGGCGACGGCGAAACAAAAAACCGCCGTCAAGGCGGTATCGTGGGCGACACAGGAATCGAACCTGTGACCTCGTCATTACCCGCCAAGGCGGGCGCGCTCTAACCAGGCTCTACCCTTCCCAGTTTTCAAGAATCTTTCAAACTCCAACGCTTCTTTTCTTGTTTGAAATTCTTTACAAAAAATAAGGCGCCATGGGCCTCTTTTATATGTAGTGCGGTGGAATCTCTTTTTCTCAAAAGATACATTATTGTGCATTTCCACTCTTTCATCCAGATTTTCCGTACTCCCAATATATGTTTTCCCCTCTGGATTTTGTATTTGATAAACCCAAAACATATTTGTGGGCGACACAGGAATCGAACCTGTGACCTCGTCATTATCAGTGACGCGCTCTAACCATCTGAGCTAGTCGCCCTAATTATAAATTGTAAAACTGTGACCTCGTCATTACCCGCCTAGGCGGGCGCGCTCCCCGCCCGACTGAACGACGTCAGTCGTTCGGGCGGGTAACCTCAGCCCAAGGCTGATGGGCCTCGGGCCCAATCTGAGCTAGTCGCCCGTTTACGCAAACGATTATAACAAAACAAAACAAAAATATCAAGGTCTAACTGGTGGGCAATACAGGATTCGAACCTGTGACCTTTACAATGTCAATGTAACGCTCTAACCAACTGAGCTAATTGCCCGAAAATATATTAAATTTTTAATATGTGCCTAAACCACAAATCTCGTAACCAATCCCGACGTCCGCCAAAGGCGGAGTCGGGACCCCGACCGCTTGCGCGTCGGGGCTGAGCTAATTGCCCGAAATTTTGTAAAACAATAATACTACATTTCGGATAATAAATCAAGGGGTGGAAATGTGGAAAAAATAAAAGGCCGTCATGCGCAGATGCGCGACGGCCACAACCAACTTTGATCCAAAAGAGCGGGAAATTACTTACCACTTACCGCCACGCAACGACATCACCACCTTATCCGCGAAGACATTGTCCGAGTGTAATCTCTGAATCCTTGCGAGCTGTTTTTCCTTATCTGCAAGCCATTGAGACACAGTTTGACTCAATATTCGCCACCAATCCGCGGGGTCGGCACCGGCCCGATCAAGCATATCTCCGAAAGATATTTTTTCAAAAAATAGTTGCGTCGCTACCTGAGAATATTTGAGTCCCGAGCCATTCATATCTACAAGAGACTTGATTTCATAATGTACCGTTATAAAAGACCACCCGCCATTTCGCGAAAGCCCATAAACATAAATCTCGTTTACTTTTTTTAATCTTGGGACAAACCACTCAAATATACCTTGAGTGCGTAATGAGTGCGACTCACTCGAACCATTAGATGATACTATGGGACAATCAGCAAAACTTTCGAGGGGGTAATATTCTTCAGGCTCTGACTTTTTATCTCGACGACCCATACAACGAATATCGCCCAACTTGGGCAAAGTAACCAATTCAAGAAACGGTCGAACAAGCCGCGCCTTTTCTTCTACCAATTTAATCCAGTCCTCACGAGTCAATTCATTCCCGCTTTGGATTAATTTTTGCAACAGTTTGTCCATCGCCATCTCTCCTTGCCGGCGCACCGGCGTTTGGTTGTGAATGAGCGGCGCACCGCTTCATTGCCCAAAACATATCACAAAAATTTATGACGGTCAAGATTAAAAAACAAAAATCGCCAATTACGGCGATTTGTTTTTGACTGCACAAATGTGACAAGAAACCAGATCGTTTACTCCAAGATCTGATAAGAAATTAATCTAAAATCAGAACTCGACTGAGATCACATTGCTTTCGCAATGAGTTTCTCCAGAAAGGAGGTGATCCATGCGCAGCTTCCGCTACACATGCCTTGTTACGACTTCACCCTAGTCATTGACCCTGCATTCATCCGCCTAGGGCGGATTTCGTGCATTGCCAACTCCCGTGGTGTGACGGGCGGTGAGTACAAGACCCGAGAACGTATTCAACGCGCCGTGGCTGATACGCGTTTACTAGCGATTCCAACTTCATGCAGGCGAGTTGCAGCCTGCAATCTGAACTGAGACCGGTTTTGATGGGATTAGCTCCGTCTCGCGACTTGGCAACCCATTGTACCGGCCATTGTATTATGTGTGTAGCCCTGGACGTAAGAGCCATGCTGATTTGACGTCGTCCACCCCTTCCTCCCAGCTCACTAGACACAAAAAATTTATGTCCAAAGAGCTGGGCGGTCTCGTGTGTACATTTAACACACGACATGGGTTGCGCTCGTTTCCCAACTTAATGGTACACCTCACGGCACGAGCTGACGGCAACCATGCAGCACCTATCTAGCACCCTCGAAGGCTATATCCATTTCTGGTTATATGCAGCTAGTAGTTGAACCCAGGTAAGGTTCCACGTTTATCGTCGAATTAAACCACATAATCCACCGCTTGTGCGGGTCCCCGTCTATTCCTTTGAGTTTTAGCCTTGCGGCCGTACTCCCCAGGTGGCGTACTTAACGCGTTAGCTTTTTTAAACGGCACTGACAGGGTCGATACTGCCAATACCTAGTACGCATCGTTTAGGGCGTGGACTACCAGGGTATCTAATCCTGTTTGCTCCCCACGCTTTCGTTCCTTAGTGTCAGAAGTGTACCAGTAAGCTGCCTTCGCATTTGGTGTTCTTGCGGATATCAACGCTTATTACGACTACACCCGCAATTCCGCTTACCTCTTCCACTCTCTAGAATGGTAGTTTCAGGAGCGGCCTTTGCGTTGAGCGCAAAGTTTTAACCCCTGACCCGCCATCCCACCTACGAACCCTTTACACCCAGTAAATCCGGATAACGCTCGAGGTCTCTGTATTACCGCTGCTGCTGGCACAGAGTTAGCAACCTCTTATTCCTCAGGTACCGTCACAAATTCGTCCCTGAGAAAAGCAGTTTACAATCCGAAAACCTTCATCCTGCACGCGGCGTCGCTCCCTCAGACTTTCGTCCATTGGGGAATATTCTCGACTGCAGCCACCCGTAGGTGTCTGGGCAGTGTCTCAGTCCCAGTGAGGCAGGTCACGCTCTCACGCCTGCTACTGATCAAAGCCTTGGTGGGCCGTTACCTCACCAACTAGCTAATCAGACATAGGCCCCTCTCCAAGCGCCGTAGCTTTAAACGCGAATGACTTTTGTCCCCGCGTTGCTATCGGGTATTAATCCGCCTTTCGGCAGGCTATCCCCGTCTTGGAGGTGGGTTACCAATGTGTTACTCACCCGTTTGCCGGTCCGTGCCTCTATCACTCTTTGCCCGAAAAAATTTCAGATAAAAAGTGATAGAGACCGATCCCGCGACTTGCATGCCTTAGACACGCCGCCAGCGTTCATCCTGAGCTAGGATCAAACTCTTAAAAAATTGTTTTACTCGCCGAAGCGAATAAGACAAGAGTTGATGTATTCTCTCTACTTAAAGAGAGATTGAATTTACTTTATGGAATAAACGATTATTTGGTTCTTGTCACATTTGTGTTGTCAAAGTTCTTGCTTCGGTCGCCGTAGCTTCAGCGTAGGCGACTCTATTTCTTCCTCGTTAGAAAGAAAAAAGAGAAATCAAATTTTGATTGCTCTTTTTTCTTTCCAGTTTCTCGGCACGAATACCGCGCTCGCGCGGTTTCAATCTGTCGGACTTAGAAAAATTTTATTTGGTTTGAAAGGTGAAGGCCGTAAAATTATTTTTTGTAGTGTCAGAATACACCATAGCGTAAATTTTGTCAAGAGCTAGCGGATAATTACATGTTGTGGATAAGTCGCATAAAAAACATTGGCGATTTTAGGCTAATTTAATGGGTTTTTCGCCCAATATATATTTCTTAATAATTTTGTCAACAATTCTTATTTAATTCTATTTTTTCGCCATTCGGCGATTTTTTTATGGTCACTCCGGCTTCGCCAAGCTGCGCCGGACAAGCTGTCAAACTACTTTATTTTTTTCTCACGCCATTTTTTTATTAATTCATGGTTTCCTGACAAAAGTACTTTCGGTACTTTCATACCCATGAAATTTTCCGGACGAGTGTACTGCGGATATTCTTTCTGAATATTATTTTTTTTACTGTGGCTTTCTTCAATAATTGACTCTTCATTGCCCAGTACTCCGGGAATCAAACGGGATACCGCTTCCACGATTGTTAGAGCCGGTAATTCCCCGCCGGATAAGACATAATCCCCCACGGAAATTTTTTCATCAGCTAATTTATAAATTCTTTCGTCAAATCCCTCATAACGCCCACAAATCAAAACCAGCCTGTCCAATTTGGAAAATTTCTCGGCCATGCGCTGGTCAAATTTTTTACCGGCCGGGTCCATGACCACTATTTTCGTACTTTTTGTAGTTTTCGTATTTCGTACATTTACACTATTTTCTTGTTTTAGTACCCTGATGCTTTTCAGGCAATCATAAATCGGCTGAACCTGTAGAACCATGCCGGCTCCCCCGCCAAACGGACGGTCGTCAACATGATGCTGTTTGTCTGTGGTAAAATCACGAAAATTATGCGCGGCAATTTTAATCAAGCCGGCTTTTTGCGCCCGCTTCAAAATACTTTCGTTTGAGTAGTTGTAAACTATATCGGGAAAAATTGTGAGAATATCAAATTTCATAATGCGATTCTGATATACCTGCCCGCCGGCAGACGAATACATACTGATAATACGAATATACTAAAGATAGCATCAAAGGCGAATATTTTCAACATTTACTAATTATGCACAACTGTGTTTGACCGTAAAAAACAAAGGCGTATAATGAATATGTTACTCGCCCGATAAATCCAACAGGAGGGACACGTTCATTCTTTCGGGTGATGGACAAATTCCCATTCGTCTCAAACCTCCAAAATTCCGCACCGTCGATATCGCTCCATGCCGGCAGGGACATTTTCTCTCTGCCGGCTTCATCTTTTTTTTAACAATTTATCAAAATAAAAACATCCAGATTTTTGTCGGGATGTTTTTATTTTTAGGATTTTTTAGATATCCAGGTTGTCAACAGCGCTGGTATCAATCGGCTGTTGCGGTTGTTCATCGGTGCGAGCTGATCTCGGACCACGACCGCCGACCGGTTCGTTGATTTTTAAGTTAACGCGCGCGTTGTTTTTTGCTCCGACAATTTTGAGCAAAGTGCGGATAGCGCGAGCGGTTTGACCGCTTCTTCCGATCACATAACCCATATCACTCGGATTGACATCCAACGTGAGCAAAACGCCACGCTCGTCAATCACACGTTCTACCTTCACATCGTTCGGATTGTTGACAATCGCTTTAACGACGGATTCCAAGAATTGCTGATCGCTGTTCATAAACGAAAAACTTAATTTTTAATGAACGTCAGCGGCCGGTTCGACGTCCTTGCCGCGCGACATTCTTCTTCAGTAATTATACCTTTTCGGCATCATCGCGTCAAATCCCTCACTCAGAATGAGTGACGTAATCAAATTACTCGGCTTTTACTTCCTCCGCGGCTTCTTCCGCTACTGGAGCAGTCTCAGCAACTGGCGCTTCAACGGCTGTAACAGGCGCTGCTACCGGCTCGACCGGTTCGTTCGCTTTGGCCTCAGCCTCGGCTTTGGCTGCTTCGGCCGCCTCTGCTTCGGCTTTGGCTGCCGCCTCGGCTGCAACTTTGGCTTCAGCCTTCGCCGCTTCTTCGGCGGCTTTCTTGGCTTCAGCATCAGCTTTAGCTTTGGCGTCGGCTTCAACTTTGGCTTTATTTTTTTCTTCCAATTTTGCTTTGCGTTTTTTGGACAAGAAAACTGATTTTTGTTTTTTTCCCTCAACAATTTTATTGGCGACAAACAAATTATTTATTGTCGCGGACATCTGCGCGCCTTTGGAAATCCAATATTTAATGCGGTCAACTTTGGCCACCAATTGATTTTCTTTGACGTGCGGATTGAAATTACCAAGTTCCTCAAGATAAACACCCTGGGTGTCTTTGGTTTTTTCGGAGATTACCAAGCGGTAAGTGGGAAATTTCTTTTTGCCCACGCGCTGTAAACGGATAATTAACATAACTGACAAATGACAATTTCCGCCTTATGGCGGATTGATAATAAATTGACGGCGGGCCGTTTGGCCCCGAGAGCGTGATTACTATACATTATAGTAATTATTTTGTCAATCCCACATCCTCCATTTTCACACTCAATAATTTAGAAATACCATCCGAGGCCATGGCCACGCCGTAAAGCGCATCCACCGAGTGCATGGTCACGCGATTGTGGGTAATCAAAATAAATTGCGCGTGCTTGGCCAGTTCCTCAATAATTTTGGTGAAGCGGACAGTATTAGATTCATCCAGCGCGGCTTCCACTTCATCCAATATCACAAACGGCGACGGGTTATAATTTAACACGGCGCAAATAAGGGCGATGGAGGTGAGAGTGCGTTCTCCGCCGGATAAAGAATTCAAACTTTTTATTTTTTTGCCGGGCGGGCAGGCGATCACTTCAATGCCGGCAAGAACCTGTTCACCTTTTTTCACGGGCGAGACAACTTCTTCAGCCGCTTCAACCACGGCTCCCTCGTCACGCCGGAGCTCCTCATCAGGAGCAGAGGCGGAATCTTCATAAACTTCAATCAAATCAGCGTTGCCGCCTTCAAATAAAATTTTGAAAAATCTGTTAAATTCTTTCCGGATATTTCTAAACGCCGCCGATCGTTTAGTTTTCATCAAATCATCCAACTCAACTATCATTTTGGTTAAATCACTGACAGCATCGCGCAAATCATTCAACTGATTAAACAAGAAATTAAATCGTTCTTTGGTGGTGTCATATTCTTTAATTACTTCCTCATCAATACCGCCGATTAAGTTTAATTGGTATTTCAACTTTTGGATTTCGCCGGCAAGATTTTCCAACAGTTCAGGCGCCACCGCGTCGTTTACTCCACGTCGTTCTACAATGGCGTCAAGCGAAGTGTTCATGTCGTTCTGTACTTCTTCGGTCAATGATTCGGCGCGAGTTTCCAATCTAGCCATTTGCACACGCAAATCATTGCGCTCAGCCGAAACAGTATTCAAGTCGTTTTGTTTGGCTTGCATGGAATCCTGCAAAGCGAAAACTCTCTGTTGTTTCTCTTCTTCGCGTTGGTTAAATTCACGGATTTCATTGGCCAATTTTTCCACGGCCGCGGCACGTTCACTCATTTCCGTGAGTAATTTTTCTTTTTCTTTATTCAAATCAGACAAGCGCTCACCAAATTCTTCCGGGCTCATTTTGTAAAATGAAAGCTCGCGCTCAATTTGAGCTGATTCTTTGTCCAAATTTTGTTTTTCGGTTTCCATCATGGCGCGATGGGCCGCGCTGGATTCGCGCTTGAGTTCCAAGGCCGCCAATTCTTGTTTGGCCGATTCCAAAACCTGTTCAATTTCCAATAAATTCTGTTGTTCAATCGCCAAAGCACGTTTGACTTCTTTCAAACGGTCGTCCGCACTCATACTGACTTTGGCCGAGAAACTCACAGCATTGGCGCGCTCCTTACGCCAACCACCTTTCATTACACCGCGCTTTTCAATAATATCGCCGTCCAGTGTCACCATACGCGCCCGGCCGATGCCAATATTTTGCGCGGCTTTCAAATCTTTAACCACCAAGGTATTGCCAAGAGCATAAGAAAAAATATTTTGAAATTTGGATTCAAACTTAATCAAATCAATGGCCCGGCCAACTACATCCTCCTCATTTAAAAGCGTGCTGATTTCCGCATCCTCGGGACGTTCAAAAATTTTATTTAACGGTAAAAATGTGGCCACGCCATATTTTCGCTCACGCAAATACTGGATGGCTTGGCGCGCCACTTCGTCGGACTCTACCACGATAGATGATAAATTTCCTCCGGCGGCAATATCCAATGCCAGACGGTAGCGTTCATCGGTCTCGCCCAGCTCGGCCACGATACCGTAAATCTTGCCCAGTTGCGCTCGCGCATCCAACACAGCTTTAACCGCGAAAAGTCCGGATAATTGAAAAAAGTTTTGTTCGGATTGACCCTCCACCATCTCGCTTTGTAAACGTGAAATTTTCACCAGGCGCTCGGCTTTTTCGGACGAACGGTCTTCTATTTTCTTTTTTTGTTTGGTGATATCTTCGTTGACTTTTTCTTCGGATGAGGCCAGAACGGAAATATCCGAATCAAATTTTTCTTTTTGAAACTTTAATTCGTTAAATTTATTTTCCAGCCAAGTGATGTTTTGTTTACCCTCTTTGCCGTATTCGGCGTGCATCTGGCCATCCACTATTGCCAGCCGGCGCTCCACCTCGTTTTTTTCGCGCCCGGCCAATTCGTGTTTTTTCTGCAATTCAGCAAACACTTCCTGCCGTCCGGCCGAACGGGCTAACTCGGCCAATTCGTTTTGGATGGAATTTAATTCCGAATGAATCGTCGTATGTTTGGCATCGGCCGTCGAGAGAGACGCAAGCGCGGTATCCAATTCATTTTTATTGCGCCAATATAATGTAGAATAATATTTTTCCTGAGCCTCGCGCAATTCCAATTCCACCACTTGGCGTTTTTCCAATTTTCTGACTTGACGTTGTAAAATTTTCAAACGTGGTTCAACTTCCTGCATCAAGCGCTCGGCCTGGATCATATTTTCACTCGTCCGTTCTAACTTTAATTCGGCCTGATGGCGTTTAATTTTAAATTCTTTAATGCCGGCCGCTTCATCCAAAAAATCTTTACGCTCGCTTGGGCTCAATAGCAACATCCGGTCAATTGTCCCCTGGCCGACAATGCCGTAGGAGCCCTCGGCAAATTGCGCTTGCGCCATTACCAGATGAATATCAAAAAGACGGACAGGATTATTGTTTATCAGATATTCGCTCTCGCCCGAACGATACAGTCGGCGCGTCACCACCACTTCCGGATAATCCTTGAGTACCCGACTGTCGGCATTGTCCAAAGTCATTACCACTTCAGCCATACCGAGTTGGCCTTTTGTTTCCGAACCGTTAAAAATTACATCTTCGGATTTTTTGCCGCGAATCATCTTCATACTTTGCTCGCCCATCACCCAACGGATAGCATCCGAGATATTTGATTTACCCGAACCATTCGGACCGACAATCGCCGTAACGCTAAAACGACCGTCTTTGGGCGGTAAAAACTCCATCACGGTTTTATTGGCAAAGGATTTGAATCCTTGGATTTCCAGTCGTTTGAGGTACATATCTGTAATTACGAATATATTACCATATTTACTGGATTGGCCGCAAGATGATAAATAAAAAAGGCCGGACGCTGGAATACGTACGGCCACGTAAAGAGAATACAAAACAAATTTCTTTTTTATCAACCACTCTTACCGCAAATCTCGCAGGGTTTGCAGGGATAGGCACCCCAGTTGCCGGCGATAAACGGACAAACGCACGGCACGCCGTCTTTAAAAAATTCCTGCAGACGTGCGATCAGCAGTTTGGCCGCACTGGAACAATACAGATGATTATACCAAATACCGCCGGCATTAATACCATGGAACATCTTATACCAACGCACATACGAATCAAAAGCCTCCACCAGCAACTCTTGTTGCTTTGCGAGAGAGTATCTGTCCCCTTCTCTGCGAAGTTGTTCAATAAAGGCCAAGAACGACTTGCTAAATTTAGATTCAAGTTTGTGTTGATCCTCTAAGAATTTTTCCCAACTCCGCATCTGATTTCGCATGTAGGACATTACAGTACCAATCGCTTCAACTCCTGGCGTGATATCCATTGTCCACCCCCTGAACGGTTAGTTTGTTTTGTTTCATCAAAAGATCGTCCCGCGAACGCATTAACAATATACGAGGACGGATTTTTTGTAAAGACCAAAGTCAAGTTTTCAATGCACCACTTTATTAAATACTTCGTTCGGCGTTTGGTAGTTTAAACACTTCCTCGGCCGGTTATTTAGCTTCTCTTGGATTAGATAAATATCCTCATCCGTCATTT
>JBAZKA010000006.1:0-62457 GCA_041651015.1 Patescibacteria group bacterium | reverse complement strand
CCAAATGACGGATGAGGATATTTATCTAATCCAAGAGAAGCTAAATAACCGGCCGAGGAAGTGTTTAAACTACCAAACGCCGAACGAAGTATTTAATAAAGTGGTGCATTGAAAACTTGACTTTGGTTATTGCGTCGCCTGTGTGACGCTGAGCGTCACTTTCACAGCGCCGAGCGTTGTGCCGTGGGAGAGACTCGAACTCTCAATCCCTTGCGGGAACAGGCTTCTAAGACCTGCGCGTATACCAATTCCGCCACCACGGCATTGTGAAAACTATACAATATATTAAGTGATAAATCAAGATAACAAAAATACCCCGACTTAAATCGGAGTATTTTTTATTATTTTTTTGCGACCACACGCCGATAGATTGCCACGCCTGCCTGCCGGCAGGCAGGTCGCTCCGCTTCTCGCAATGACACGCAACGATGCGCGACATTGCCGAAGGGATTCCTCGCTGCGGCTCGGAATGACAAACCGCCCAAGATCCTGAAATAAATTCAGGATGACTCGTAACGGACATTTCATCATTTTCATCAAGCGCGGCGATTCATCAACTTTATCACTTCCATCAATTTTATCTTCCTCGTCCACCACTGTGGCCGCCGCGGGAACCGGTGGCGCCATGACCGCCTCGTCCGCCACCGCCAAAGCTTCGTCTTTCCATGGGCGGTTGTTCCACATAACCTTCGGGCTTGGGTGTAAGCATTTTCATACTCAAATTAACCCGGCCCAAACTGTCAATTTCCTTCACCACCACATTGACTTTGTCATTAAGATGCAACACATCACTCGGTCGGTTAGTACGTTCCCAAGCAATGTCCGAGACATGCACCAACCCGTCCTGACCCGGTAAAATATTTATAAACGCGCCAAAGTCTTCCAAGCGGACGACCGTACCTTCGTATTGTTCGCCGGCTGTCACTTCGTGCGTGATGTCTTTCACCATCTTGATGGCTTTTTCCAAACCAATCGCATCGGCCGAAGTAATATTCACACGTCCGTCTTGTTCAATGTCAATGGACACGCCTGTATCGGCAATAATTTTGTTGATGATTTTTCCGCCCGGGCCAATCACATCGCGGATTTTATCCGGATTGATTTGAATGGTCACGATGCGCGGAGCGTACGGTGACAAATCTTTATGCGGTTCGGCGATTGTCTGAGCCATGACATCCAAAATTTTCAAACGAGCTTCACGCGATTGCGCAAAAGTTTGTTTGACAATGTCCCAAGATAAACCATCGGTCTTGGTATCCATTTGGATGGCGGTGATGCCAAAGTCAGTGCCGGTGATTTTGAAATCCATACCGCCCGGACCGTCTTCCACATCTTGCAGATCAGTAATGATTTGCCATTTACCATTTTTGTCCGAAGCCAAGCCCATGGCAATGCCGGCGACCGGTTTACGAATCGGCACACCCGCGTCCATGAGGGCGAGAGTGGAACCGCAAGTTGAGGCCATGGAACTGGAACCATTGGAGCCAAGCACTTCGGAAACCACGCGGATAGCGTACGGGAAATCTTTCTCATCCGGCAAAACCGGAATCAAGGCTCGTTCAGCCAAAGCGCCGTGCCCGATGGCGCGGTTGCCCGGACCGCGAAGCGGGCCGGTCTCGCCATAAGTGGCCGGAGTGTCATTATAATGATGCATGTAGCGCTTGGTGCCTTCTTCTTCCATGGTATCCAAAGTTTGCACATCACCCGGCGCGCCGAGAGTGACCACGGACAACACTTGTGTATCGCCGCGTTGGAAAAGTCCGGTGCCGTGTGTGCGCGGCAAGAGTCCGATCTCGCTATACAATTCACGCACATCGGTAAGACCGCGTCCATCAAGACGTTCGCCTTGTTCCAAAATTCTTTTGGAAATATATTCTTCCACGTAAATTTTTATTCTACCGAGCACAATGGTAATTATTTTTTCTTCGGTTTCTTCAGCCACTAATTTTTCTTTGATGGCAGAGGAAAATTTTTCAATTAAGGCCACGCGTTCCGGACGGCCTTTTTTCGGCGCGTCAAAAATCCAATCATCCACATGCGAGCCGACAAATTCACGGACTTGTTGTTCCACTGCGCGCAATTTAATTTCATTCTCGGATAAATTCGCATGTAAATCAATTTTTGTTTGCCCAATTTCCGATTGAATTTTTTTGATAAAATCCAAAACCGGTCCCATTTCAATCGCGCCAAACTGCATGGCGGCAATCACTTCTTCTTCCGGGACCTCTTTGACTTCGGCTTCCACCATAATGACTTTTTCCGGTGTGCCCGAAACCATCAAATCCAAATCACCTTCGGCGCGCTCTTTGAAACTTGGGTTCAATATTAATCTGCCTTCCTTACGGCCAACACGGGCGGCCGCAATCGGACCGTTCCACGGAATCGGAGAAATGGCCAAGGCGAGCGACGCGGCGACAAACGCCGGCACCTGCGAATCATTCTCGCCATCCCAAGACAGCGCGGTCAAAATTACTTGAGTATCATTGCGCATGGAATCATCAAACAACGGGCGGATGGCGCGATCAACCATACGACCGGAAAGAATTGCTTCTTCGCTCGGACGGCCCTCGCGTTTGATAAATCTACTGCCTTTGATTTTGCCGGCCGCGTATAATTTTTCCTCAAAATTCACCATCAGAGGAAAAAAATCAATACCGTCGCGAGTGTTCTTGCTCATCGCGGCAGTCGCTAAAATTACGGTGTCGCCATAGCGCACCACACATGAGGACTGGGTCTGCAGAGCCAATTTTCCGATTTCTACGGAAAGTGTTCGGCCGCCCCATTCCATGGACCAGTTTTTCACTGTCATATATATTATGATATGAAACTGATCCGCGAACTACAGACGCTCAAGTAAGAGTCTATCTGTCCGCGCACCAGCTTCTTTACCCTGTAAAATGCCGCGTGGGCGGCCCTCGCTTTGCGAGGATTTAACAGGGTGAATTAAATTTTATAAGGTAATAAGGTTAGACTTTTTCGCCGGCTTAATGAACCGTCTATCCTGAATCAAAAACTTGCCTTTTTCCGAACTCATATCCGTGAAATCATCCACCAACTCTCGCATCTTGCTGGAAGTGGTCTCGCCAAAAGCGATTACTTCCACTTGCTTACCTTGGTTTTGCAAATAATCAATCAACGGAATGTAGTCGCCGTCGCCCGAAACCAGCACCACCGCGTCCAAACTTGGCGACAAACGAATTGCGTCCACTGTAATGCCCACATCCCAGTCAGCCTTTTTCTCACCGCCGTAGAAAATTTGCAGAGGGCGCTCTTTGGTTTCAATGCCGAGATTGTACAGGGCATCAAAAAACGGCTGTTCTTCTTTGCTCTCGGTGGAAACGACATAGGCAATGGCGCGAATCAACTTGCGTCCGGCTGTCGCTTCTTTGACGATATTGCCAAAATCAACTTTGGCGCCAAATAAATTTTTGGCGCTATAATACATATTTTGTACATCAATAAACACCCCGACGCGTTGGTCGGGATGTTTAAGCGGATTCTTTTTATTCAGGTTGGGTTTCATCTCCTTCATCAATTAACACATCCTCGTCAACCGCTTCGTCCTCGCCGACTTCATCGGAACGAGTGCTCTTCATTTGGCGCGGTTGTTTGATTTTCAATTTTTTGGTCAATTCTTCGTAGGATTCCGGATTTTCTTTCTTCAAATATCTCATCAAACGGCGGCGCATGCTCACTTTGCGGAGCAAACCACGGCGGGATGAATGATCCTTTGGGTGCAACTTCAAATGTTTGATAAGCTCGTCAATTTCAGCGGTCAAAATCGCGATTTGCACCTCGCTTGAACCGGTGTCGCCATCATGGGTGGCATACTTCTTGATGAGCTGCTGCTTCTTTTTGGTTTCCAACATAACATGCGTATATTTACCGAGCGCAACAAAGGCATGTGCTTCGTCGGTTCGGGGGCCCCTCGCCCTGAATTTAACTATTTCAGAATAACAGAATTGAGTAAAATTGTCAAGGTCAAGAATGTTTATCCTCCACACGAACTGACTATCTGGCCAAGACTCGGATCAGCGACACAGGCTTGGCTGTCGGCCTCGCTATTTATCGGAGTACAAGTCGTATCATACCAATAACAATACGTGCCGGTAGTACTATCACCGACAGTGCTCAATTGCGCAAACACAAATTTGGCGATTGCATATGATGCACTAATGACCACCAAACCAATGACCGCCGCTTCCAAAATTTCTTTGGCCTGCGTGACTTTTTCTTCTTTGCCTCGGGCGGTCAGCCAAATAATTCCGCCGTATAGAGTTAGAGCAAAAAATCCGAGAGCGACAAAACCGAGCACAGTGGAAATAATGATTTCCACGCGCCCCGAGAGAGAAGCCGTTGTGCCGGATGTCTCATAGCCGGCTTGCTGGGCTGTGGTATCCAAGCCAAATCCGCCGGCGGCCAATGCTTCGCGAGCAAAGGCCAAAAACAGGGCAATAATGATAATAAGTAAAATTTTCTTTTTCATAAAATTGTTTAAATGTATGGATATTATACCCCATCTTGAATATTTGAGCAAAATGTGATAGAATGGCTTTGTTTTGCCACAAGACCCCATCGTTCAACGGATAGGACACCTCGCTTCTAACGAGATAATGTAGGTTCGATTCCTACTGGGGTCACCAGACTTGATTTTTCAAAAAATATTTGATAAAATCATTTTATTGAAAATGGAGCAGTTGGCTCCAAATACATGGCGGCTATAGTTCAATGGTAGAACACTGGTTTGTGGTACCAGTCACCTGGGTTCAATTCCCAGTAGCCGCCCTAAATATATAACCCCAGCCGAAGTGCTGGGGTTATATATTTTTGTGAGTGTACTGGGAATTGAACAAAGGGGTGGCGGGGAAAGTATTTCCCCGCATTGCCGAGGAAGGTCCGCGGAAACCCGAAGGTTTCCGCGAGAGGCGCAGAGCGCCGAGTGAAATTCCCAGTAGCCGCCCTAAATACTTAGTGACATTCCCAGTAGCCGAGCCGCCCTAAAAACAATCCTAATTCATATCAGGCTTGTTTTTGTTTTTCCCTAAAATTAGCCTAATCAGACCCTCCCGACGCAAGGTCGGGACCCCGACCCTAAGGGGCGTCGGGGTTGACAAAAACCCCAAAATATGCTATTTATAAAACGTTGACAATTCAACCCCGCTAAGCAAGCGGAAGGAGAGATAACAATGGCAACCGTTCATTTGAGCATAGATATATTCCTCTTTGGTTTCTGTCTGTTTCTCATAAAGGAACTGATGAAGAAACAGCAATTCCTGCGCATATTCGCGGCAACACACAACCCCGCTCCAGTGGAATTTTTTCACAAGGGCGCGCGATTCGGTGGAAAACCGCGAGGCATGCGTAACATTGTTCTCCGCGGCGAAGAACCCTTCAATATCATGATTGGATTTTGGCTGAAAGCTCCGATATTTGGCGAGGGGTTTTACTGCTACAATCGTGCCGAATCAAGATACGCCAATGGAACAGGCCAACACATCGCTGTTGTAAATACCCATTTCGGAAATAAGCCGGTTCTATTCCAGTTTCTGCTTGATAGAAAAGTCGCCGGCGGAGTACATGTCACAAGTTCAGACGAGGATCAGACACTCGCGCCCTCCTCTATCAGTAAACGTCATTTCTTCCAACGAGCCAGAATTTATGGTTCGTGAGAAGGCAGTTGGCTCTTCACGCCGCTCGCAGATAATCTGCGGACGGCGTTCTTTTTTTATTTCATACCCAAGTATTGAAAAACTCCCGTCATCCTGATATATTACTAATTACTATGAATCCACCCAAACGTGTCTTATTTGCTTCGCTTTCGGCCGGTGGCGGACATGTCCGCGCAGCTGAAGCCCTGCTTGAGGCGTGCAAACAAAAATATCCTGAGGTCGAGGCGCATCATTTGGATCTGGCGTCTTCTTGCGGTTGGTTGACAAAACAAATCACCACATCATCCTACGAAAAAATTGCTAAACATGTTCCGACAATATACGGCGAACTTTATCGCCAATTTAATCGCGACCAAAGCACAAAACTGATTTACCAACTGGCAAAAATTTTAAAAATTGATTTGCGCCGAGCGACCAAGCAGGTTAAAGAAATTAATCCGGACTTGGTGATATGCACCAACTTTCTCGCCCCGGCCATGCTTAGCCACGCGCTCGGCGATACGCCTTTTGACATGACTCTGACCGATTATGATTTTAATCGCGTGTTTGTCTCGCCCAACACGCGCCGTCTTTACGCGCCAACCGAAGAAATAAAAAACAAGTTGATCGCTTACGGACAAACGGCATTTTATACCGGCATCCCGATTCACCCAATTTTCAAAGAAACAAAAAATATTGAAGAAATAAAACGAAATTTAAATTTGGATTTTAATGAACCGGTAATTTTATCTCTTTCCGGCGGATCCGGTTTTGCCGATTACACTTGGGCGCTAAAAAATTGTCTTGAGGCGCATCCGCGCGCGAATTTTATCGCGGTATCCGGCCGAGGCAATCCGCGTTTGTTCAAAAAATTATCCAACCTCGCCGACAAATACAATAATTTTCATCCGATAGAATACACCAATAAGATTCACGAACTGATGGCCGCGGCCGATGTTATTATCACCAAACCGGGCGGACTGACCACGACCGAAGCCTTAACCATGAAAAAGCCTTTACTACTGGTGTCCCCCATTCCAGGCAACGAAGACGCCAACGTCACCTTTGTGGAAACAAACAATTATGGACTTTACGTCTTTGATTTGGAAACACTGGCGAAAAAAATTTCCGACGTGCTCGCCGGAAAAATAAAATTCGCCGAACCGCTTATGCCCAAAGACGCGGCCGGCGATATTTTAGAGAAAGCGTTTACTTAAAAATTGTGGCGTCGTTGGAAGAAAAATTATCATCATCGCCGGTCACCAACTTAGCGACAAAATAAGTGATACTATACGAAGTCAAAACAATGACAAGCCCGATGACGGCCGCCATTATTAATTTTTTGGCCTTATCAATATTGTCCTCATTACCGCCGGCCGTCATCCAAAGGAAGCCGGCGTAAACCATGAGACAGACAAACAAAATCCCGACTACTTGTAAAGCATAGCGAATATAAATTGCCGCTTGCACACGCGGATCAACCGGCGAAGCAAACCCGGCACCGGTCTCGGCCGCGGCTTGCAAATTACTTTCTATCGCGCCCACAGTGCTATCGGCGGCCGAAACCGCGAACGGCATCAAACAAGATAATCCCAATACCGCGAACAAGGCGAGTAATTTTATTTTTTTCATACAATTTTAATTGACAGAGCGGTTATAAATCATTTTGAATTTCACAATTGGTATTCAAGGTAATATATGGCGTGCAAGATTCACCGGCATACCACGAGGCATTGCCCCACCCGGATTTTGTTGTACAGGAACTGCGCGTATTTGTTTGGCCGCATTTTGATTCGTCTTCGCTCACACAACAACCCATTTCTCCATCGCCGGCACTACCGGTGCTTACATCAGTGGCCGGCGCGGTGGCTTGAAAGAAAAAAGAAAATACTAAAGCGGTAATGCCATAAGACGCAACCACGATTACGAGGCCGATCACCGAGGAAGTCAAAATACTTTTTGCCTTGGTCACCTTGTCTTCGTTGCCCGAGGCCGTCATCCACATAAAGCCGGCGAAAATGGTCAAACCCAAAAATAAAACCCCGATGACCGAGAGCACGGCGCGAATAATTCCGCCGACTGTTTGGGACAACGAGGTGCTGGTTTGCGCCGTGTCGTAACCGGCCTTGCTGGCAATATCCGCGGCCATACCACCCGAACCGAAACCGATGTCGGCGGCTGAAACCGAGGCGGCAAAAACCAGCGTGGTAAAAAGCATAACACCCGAGGCAATGGCGAAAAATAAAATTAATTTTTTTGAGGTGGACATATATGAAAATTTTTAATTTTTATAATTTTGTAATTTTTAATAAATATCCTAATTTCTAATTTTAAAAAATTAAAAATTCAAAAAAAATAAAGCAATTAATGACATTGCGAACTGCTCCAGTAGTATGCGCCGCCATTGTCTTCGCAAGTGGATTTACTTGAGGGGAAATGATTTAGCCCGTCATCAGATTCACTGGATGAATAACAACAACCCAAAGAGGATGTATCCACCGGAGTTCCCGAGCCGTTGCTCGTGCCGGTGGAGCTTCCAGTCAATCTTCCCATGACAAAAGTCGTAATGGCGTATGAAAGCAAGAGTATGACCACGCCAATCACCGACGTGGCGACAATCCGTTTGGCGCGGGCCACTTCGGCGTCACGTCCGGCGGATTTCATCCAAACAATACCGCCGTAAATCACCAAGACTAAAAAAATTGTACCGACTAAATAAAAAATTGTTTTAACCACTGTGTTGGCCGTGCCCGACAAATCACCGGAAAGAGTCACACCTTGATTTTGCATATCGCCCAAAGTGGCGCCGGCATCTTTGAGCCCTTGAGCTGACGCAGACAAAGGGAATAAAAATCCCGCCATCAACAATAAACCAATGAGAGACAAAGTAAAATATTTTTTAAAAAAAATATTCATATATCTGGATTATCAACAAGATGCACCTGAACTCCATGATGAACCATCATGCAGATCACAGGCGTTTTCAGTCATGGTTCCTTGACTGGTGTCACTACCACCTGTAGACCAAACACAACAACCGGTGGTCTCGCTGCCGCTCGTTGATCCAGCCGATGAAGCGTTGCCTAAATTGTTGGCCACAAACCAGGTAATTGTATAAGCAAACAAACAAACAGCCAAGCCCACGGCCGCGCCAATAATAATTTTTTTGGCTTGGCTGATTTTTTCATCATTGCCCGAAGCTGTCATCCAAATAATACCACCGACAATTGTCAGCACCAAAAATATCGTGCCGGTGACTGCAAGAATCGCGGATATCACGGCGGCTACGCCGGTGTTTAAATCACTTTGCAAGCCCAGATTGCCGGCCGAGCCGGTCAACATTCCGGAACCAAATGTGTCGGCCGCCAAAGCAGACAAGGGAATCAGCGCGCTGATTATAATAAACGTAAGTAATAATTTTTTCATAAATAATAAATAATTATTGGCAATTTATTTGAGTGTGTATGTACCTAAACAACATTGAAATTTATTCGCGCCAAACGCGCCGTGGCAATAACCGGGTTCAAAATTTACATTATCCGGTCCGCATGTATATTTAGTATTATCAATGCAGTTGCCGCCCAGTTGAACACAATTATTACAACAGACTTCACCACTATCACAACCATTTTGCTCGGTACCGGCGCCGTTGTAAGCTCCACTCTCGCAGATGGCCTTGGTGGCACAGAAATGTCCGGCTTTCTTTTCGCACGCACTGGTCCCTGATTCTTCGCTGACTAAATTCGTCGTTTCACTTGTGTCCGTCAGCACCGAAGTTTCCCAATTATCGTAATCAGCGGATGGCACGCAACATTTTTTACCGCCCGAACATTTGCCGCTTAAAATCACGCCGGCGCAAGGATCAGACGCCATGTTGATACACGAACCATTGTGTTCTTTGAAAGTATACAGACATTCTTCAACACACTGATTGCCGTCGCAAACTTTATTCGCGGCGCAAACCGTGCCGGCCGGTGAAGCGGCGCAGAAAGATGATAAGTTATCCGCATCCACCGCCGATTGATCCCGAAGTAAATTGCTGAAAACAAAATTGGCAATGGCATAAGCCGACAAAACAATCACCAGACCAATGGCCGCGGACATCATTTTTTTCTTGGCGCTTTCCACTCGATCGGCCGCGCCGGCTGCTGTCATCCAAATAATTCCCGCGTATAAAATCAAAATAAAAAAGAATACGCCGACCAGTGATAAGGCGATTGATATAATATAACCGAGCATGGTCGGTATGTCGCCCGCTTGGCTGATAGTTGAGGAAGTCAAACCGCCGGTGGTGGCCGCCATACCCAAACCATAATCACCGGCGCCAAAAACAATTGAAGGCAGAGCAACCAATGAAACGGCAAAAATAAATGTAGACAATAAAAATTTTTTCATAACCTTAAGCGCCGGCTGACGATATTTTACTAAAAATAAACACGCTGATAGCGTATGACGCGGCCACAATGACCATGCCAAGAATGGCGGTAATCAAAATATCTTTAGCTTTGTTTACTTTGTCCGGCGCACCCATGGCCGTCATCCAAGTGATACCGCCATATAAAACCATTAGAAAAAAAATCGTGGCCGTAAATCCGAGGACTATAGTGACAATTTGCGAGGCGAGCGATTCGGGAGTTTTGTTACTAAGGCTCAAGCGCGACAAACTGGTTTGTTCGGCCGTGGCGCTTGCGCCATATTTGTCTGCGGCTAAAACAAAAATCGGCAATGCCAAAGCCATCGCCAATAAAATGCCTACGATTATTTTTTTTACTGATAACATACTTTGAACTGTATTCCAATTTAGGTGAAATGCAATCCAAAATTTCTGTCAGGGGATTGCGCGCGCGAACCCCCTGACAGAAAAATTTTTATTCTGTTGTTGCTTGAACAAGCTGAGTGATAATAAAGCTGGCGAGGGCGTAGGCAGACAAGATGATCACGAGACCGATCACGCCTGAGAAAATCCATTTCTTGGCTTCTCCGACTTGGTCTTCGTTACCGCCGGCCGTCATCCATTTGAAGCCGCCGATGAGGATAATCACCACTGCGACGATACCCAAGAGGCCCATGGCCACACGGATAATTGACGCGATTGTGCTGCGCACATCTGCTGTGCCGAGACCGGTTTCTTCGCCATAAGACAAGCCCAAATCTCCAACCTCAATCGGACTGGTATCAGCGGCGTGAGCCGGGATGGCCAAACCGATGTATCCGCCGAAAATCAAAGCAAAGGTGGCTAATCCATATAATAATTTCTTCATAATGTCACCTCCCTTCGCAATTTTTGATTTTTTTTCATATGTATAATGATACATTATTATCAACTTTTCCGCAACTGATATTTGTATTTATTGTCATTTCATGTTCCCGTAATAAAATTCAAAACATTCTGCACCAATAAATAACTTCCCAACACCAAAATTAAACCGATTACCGACCAAATCATCGTGGACGAACCTTTTTTAACTTTTTCCGGATTGCCGGCTGAAGTGAGCCATTGGAACCCTCCCCATACCACCATTACCAAAGCCGCGCCGCCGACAATGCCCAACACTGATTTAATAACAAGACCAATAATTTGCGCCGGATCGGTAGTGTTCGTGTTAAGCGGGTTATCCAATGATACAGTTGCGCCGGCATCGCTTGAAGTGGCCGCCAAAACCGGTGAAGCACAAAATAGACCCAAGGAGAGCAGCGCGCAAATAAATAATAAATTTTTTTTCATAATATAACTAAAATATCACCCGATTTTTTCCAACACCGTGCGAATAATCATATAACCGGCGCCCATGGCCACAGCACCAAGCGTGGTCCAAATTAAAATATTTTTGGCTTTGGTAATTTTATCAGCCGCGCCTCCGGCCGACATCCAAATAAAACCGGCGTAAATATACAAAATTAAGGCGATTGACCCCATAAATGCCGTCATCGCGTTGATGGCGCGGGCAAATAAATCTGCCGGCTCGCCAATGTCAGCTGGATTTAAACTCATGGCCGCTTGCTTCAAAGCCGAAATATTGCCCGAAGTGTCTCCGGTGGCTGTGCCGACCTCTTCGGTCATTACTCCGGCCGCGTTTGAACCGGTGCCGACAGAACTGTCTTCACACGGTTCGGTTGTGAGCGTGCCATAACAATCGTCATCGTTGATAATCGCCGAACACTCATTGCTGTCTTCGTCCAGACAATAACACCCTTCTGCCAAGGTACATCTTTGCGGCGTCGTGTCACCAGCCCAAGCCGTTTCCACAAAATTCAAACTTTTTTCCGCTTTGAGCCCGACGGTATTGCCCAAAAATGTAATCAGGGCATACGCGCCAAACGCAATCACCAAACCGATAACGGCCGCCGTCATGGCGCCGGTGCCTTGCTTGATTTTTTCTTGATTGCCTTGAGATAATATCAAAATAAAACCGCCATAGACAAAAAACAACAACGCCAACGCGCCGATAAACCCAAAAATATATGTGCCAACATTGATGCCCAAAATAATGAATTGATTGATGTTGTCACACTCAGCGCTAAAAGTGGTACCGAGCAAACACTCGGGGATAAGATTGGAGGCAAACGCAACCTTGGCCGCGGTCAAACCACTGATAATCACGGCAAATAAAATTATTTTGGAAAAATTTTTCATATCATTACAGTGTCTGGTTTATTTTCGCAGCCGCGCGATTCAAAACTTCTTGGTCCCATTGCATTACTTTGCTTTCGTATTTTGGCGGAACTTGCAGCCATTCGGAAATCATATCTTTGAGCGCTTGAGATGCGCCGGCGTAATCATTGCCCCGATACCAATTTTCGGCCACGAGCAACTGAGAAACAAAAGGCTGTAAATTTACATCTTCTTTTTGCGAAGCCACGTTCGCGCGCAAAGCGGTTGGGCGCGCGGTCGCAGTCAAGTATTCTTTGTTGGCCGAAGTTCGCGACAAAAAATTGATCAGACCCCAAGCCGTGTTTTGGCCGGCGGATTTGCTCACCACGCACTGCACCCAATAATTGGCCGCATTGACCGGATTGTCCGGGTCCAATTGAATCATGGGCAAAATTCCATAATTTAGTTGCGGCGCGCGCGATTTAATTTGCGCGTTATTGTAACTATAACCAAATAAAAATCCCAGTTTGCCTTGCACAAAAGCGTCCACGGAATTATCCATGGATTCATTCCAAGAATATGTATCGCGCGTGGCATTGGCAAAATCCGTATAAAAATCCATCACTGATATGGCCGGAGAGATGTTCGCACCCGAGGAATCTCGTGCGACTGTGTTAAAGGCCGCGCGATTATCGCTGGAAATCAAACTGACTGAATTTTGTTTGAACAAAATATTTAAAATATCATCCACCCCTTCTATATTGTTGGCCGAACCGAGCGCCGCGCCCGATTGGGTAATCTTGCCGCTCTCGGCATTGTATTTGCTGATTTTTTTCACCGCATCCTGAAATTCAGTCCAGGTTTCCGGCGGCTCGGCCACTTGCGCTCTATCCAATAAATCTTTGTTGTAATAAATTGCCATAGTATCCAAAGACAATGGCAAGCCGTAAATTTTATTATCAATAATCACGTCTTTTTTGACAGTTTGCAAATATTCGTTGCCGATTTGAAACGCGGTGGGCAATGCCAATGACTTGGTGGCCACCGTGGTCTCAACTTGATTAATAATATTTTTTTGGGTCGTCACCGTGGTATCGGAATAACTTGGCGGCATGGCCGATAGTTTGCTTTTGAAACGCGCCAAATCACGGACATTGATAGAAATAATATCCGGTCCTTTATCTTCGGCCAACGCTTCCACCAAACGATCGTACAATTCATCGGAACGAAGTTGGCGCACGGTCACGGTGAGATACGGACGGCTGGCCGTGTATTTGGCAATTTGGGCGTTGATCTGATCTACGTCATCATACACCGTCCAATACTCCAAACTCACGGCTTTGGTGGCTTGTTTTTCCTCGGCGGTCTGGCCTTTACAGCCAAAACCGGCGAATACAAAAAGACAAACCATCATCGCGGATGCCAATAAATATTTTTTATTTAAAACCATATTTTTTACGCCTAAAAAATTCGCAACTTTATGAACTTTATAACTTTACGAACTTTCAACTCCATTATACCACACTTTTCAAATATTTCCGAAAGTCTTTGGCTAATTTCGGATTGCGCAAAGCAAAATCAACATTGGCGCGCAAATATCCGAGTTTGGAACCGGTATCATAATATTCGCCATCAATCAACCGAGCATAAATCGGACGTTTTTTCAGCACTTTGGCGTTTGCGTCAGACAACCAAAGTTCGCCGTCTTTACCAAGCTTGGTATGTTCAAGCGCGTCAAAAATATCCGGCGTTAAGATAAACCCGCCAAGGCAAGCGAGGCGCGAAGGCGCATTTTCCGGACCGGGTTTTTCCACAATGCTTTTCAATTGATAGACGCCATTTTCCACTTTAATCCCATCAATAATGCCGTACTTTTTCGTTCCTTCGGCATCAACTTCACGCGTAGTAATTACCGGATCACCATATTTTTCATAGACTTCAATCAGTTGTTGCAACTGGGATTTTCTCGGTGTGTAGAAGAATTCATCACCCCACATCACCGCAAACGGTTCATTTCCAACAATCGGCTTGGCGCAGAGCACCGGAGTGCCATTGCCATAAGGACCCTTTTGACGGATAAAAATAAAATTGGCCATGTCCGCGATTTTTTTCACTTCTTCAGCCACATCTTCTTTGCCCTGTTTTTTTAATATATTTATCAATTCGTAGTTCGGGCTAAAATGATCCTCCACCGCGCGTTTGGACGGGCCGGTAATAAAAATAATATCCGTGATGCCGGCGCGCACCGCGTCTTCCACCACGTATTGGATAATCGGCTTATCCACCACAGGCAACATTTCTTTGGGTTGGGCTTTGGTCGCGGGTAAAAATCTGGTGCCAAGTCCGGCTACGGGAATGACAAGTTTTTTTATAGGCATAAAACAGTTATTAGTGAAATTTATAACACTTTTCTATTCTATCAAATTTTATCACCACTCTGCAAATATTAATCGGTTTCTTCCCAACTGATTGGACTATATTCAGAACCGACCGGAAAACCCGGCGGCGGACTGTAAGTTAAATTTCCATCATACATATTTGTCGTGGTGATATAACCGGAAATAACCACATTGCTGGAATTCACATATGACCAAGTCCATTGGTCGTATGTCAAAATGGAACCGTAAATCGTAATGGTTTTTTTTGTATTACTATATTCCGGCCGATAAACCTTACCATATTGCGCCAACATAGCCGCATCAATTTCCAAATTATCCGGAGAGTAATACGGTACAATAATATCATCCTCGGCAATCAGACCAATCGCGTTTGTCCCATCCTTGGCCGCATAGGTTAAATTTCCGTTAACAACTATGGAGGGATTTTTCGTATCCGAAGCCGCGCCCACAGTCACTCGCCCTTTGACCACCCCGTCAACCCAAGTATTATCGGCCACATAAATATAGGTTGAAGTCGGCATATCATGGGTCGCGCCGGAACTCGTGGAAGTAATATCCCAACAATCGCTTGCACCCCAACCACCCCAACCACCCCAACCACCACCGCTCAAACACTTGGTCACTCCGGTCACTTTACTGATATATATTTTCCCGCTGGATAAAAATTTTAAATACCAACCATAGGCGCCGGAACTGGATAAAGAAATTCCGGCGTTTGTTTTGATGGTGGAAAGTTTAGCTGTCACCGCGGAAAAATCTTTTGATGGCATTGGATAAATAAAAAATTGTGACGGACCGCCGCTGCCAAAAACTCCGTTTTGTTTCCCTGAGCAACCGATTGATGAATCGCAATAAAAAGTGGGTACCGCGCTCATTACCGGCGCATCGCACACGCCATCAAAATGCACTCCGTCATTGGATTGAAATTTTCCGTGTGTTGATTCAGTGTTGCCGATCCAAATTTGCGAATTGGTTAAAAATGAATAATCTGTGAGCGAGGGAAAACCGACTTGGATTTTAATATTTCTTTTGCTGTTTTCTTGGGACAAAAGCCAACCTTGCGAGTCAATCGTCACTACAGTCGTGCCGGTCGGCGGTTGGGTGACGGTCAAAGCATAACGACCGATCACATTTCCGTCTTTGTCTTCAAAATCATGATAATACGGACCGGTGGAGGAAGTGCCGTCTTTATAATCAGTGTTGTTGTGCGCTAAATGCCAACGATAATAATTAGTACCGGCTTCAGAAATTTGAAAAGCGCGTTCGCGATTATGCTTATAAACTGAAGCGCGGTTCTCGCTTAAAGCATAATTGGAAATAGCCGCGACCGTGAATGAAAACGCGAGTAAGCCAAACATGGTCGCGACCAGCAATATATTGCCGCGATTATCAAGATTATTTTTTAGTCCGCGTGGTAATTTCATAGTTAATTATCTTTCAAATTTCTCATCAAAACTTTTGATTCAATGTTAAAAGGAGTCGGCGAAAAATTCGGCCGCTCTTCCAGTTGTAATTTAATCCCAATCATTCGGACATACGGTTTGAATATCGTGGAAGTCATGGCACTGCCGGTGCCGTCGTAAGTCGCCGGATAGTAAGTAAAAATCGGAGTGCTGGTCTCGTACACGACATCATGCACCATGGTGATAAACGTTTCAGTAGTGGTGACGTAAGATGGCGGGTCGCCGGCAGGTTTAATAATACTTTTGTTTAGAAACGTGCCAACCAACTTGTAATGAATTCTCTCAATCGCGTTATCAGTATCTATATTGGAAAAAAAGGCCACTTCAGTACTGGTGGCAATTTCCAAAGGATAAGCACCGGTGCCGGAATAACAAGCGCCGCGAACTTCAGTGGCAAAATCTTGCACGATCTTTCGTCCTTCTTCTTGAGTGGATAATTGTTCCCAAATAATTTTCCGCGACTGGATGCTGGTGGTGAACAAAGAAGCGATGCCGACGACAAAAACCGCGGTTAAGGCCACGGCCACCATGGTTTCAATCAGTGAAATTCCGCGGCGATTTATCGCTTTCATAATCAATTAACAATTAATCTTGCGGTTAATTCCGCTTGCCCTCCGGTCGCGACCGTGCCGGTGACTGTCAGATAACCGTTGCGCGAAATCGTGTAGGTGTAAGTTGAGGAAGCGACATCGTCAAAAAATACCTGGCCGGGCGGCATACAACCGTTGGTGTAGGTGACCGAAAGTTCGGAAAATGTCGGTGTGTAGCTGGTACTGGCCGTGGATAAAAATATTTTATAGCGCATATATCTTTGCCCGTCGTGGATACTGTTAATCTCAGTGCTGGTCGGCGAATAATATGTGGCGCTCGTACCGTCCGGACCGTAATAATCCCACGAAGCCGGCGTGCTGCTATTAGAAGTGGCCAGTTGCGCCAATACTGAATCCGCGCCGGTTTGTATCGGCTGGCTAATGGGAGTAAAAACCAAATTTCTAAAATCAACCGAGGAACCAAGATCAAAAGTTGACGATTCCAACCAACCACTCGGCATATATTTTCCGGCCGCAATTTTTAATTTCAAATCTCCGGCGACCAAAGTCGCATCAATATTACCATCGTCACTCGCGTATTTGGCCGTGTCGCTATAATCCACTTGCCCGGAACCGCCGGACCAATCGGTCTGCGCGGAATAACCAAGGTCGGTAATTAGAGTTTTATCATAGCCCGCCCCCACCAGACGGATACTTGAACTGGAAATCGGCAAATTAGTGGAATTATCTAAAATTTTCACCAATAAATTATTGGTGGTGCGCGGTTGAATAATCACATACGCTGTTTGCGTTTGCCCGGGTGACAAATAAAACGGAGAAATTGGGATGGTGCCGCCGACCGAATAAGCCGTGGTGGTACCAAGCAAATAATACGTATCCCATTCCACGTTGCTCAAAGCGTTCACAGCCGACGAACCGCTGTTGTAAACTACATCATTTTTATAAACAATCGGGGAGTTGCCAATCTTTTTGGCACCACGCAAGTTCCACGAGATGTTCGGCGCTATCGCGCAATTATCGTAAATCGTATTCAGGCTAATCGCACCCGTCAAATCTATGGAAAAACTAATATCCGTAACGGTTTGTTTGACCACGGTGGAATACGGTTTGGTCGGCGACGGATTACTCGCGGTCGTGCTGACGCTGTAATCCGCCGAATATCCGGCCTTTGACACCTGAATTAAATATTTTTGCGTGCCGGTCGGAACATCAATGATACGAAGCATGCCATCATTATCCGTGACATCATCAATCACAGTCGCCGGATTGGTTGATGAATTTACCACATGAACATTAGCCCCAACTACGGCCAAACCATTGGCGTCAAAAACATTGATAAAAAGCGAGCCATTATTTGAAGCTCCTTCTAAACCTTTTGGCGCGACAATAGTGGTGAGCGAAACAGCTTTGGCTTGAATGGAATTTTGAGCAATAATTTCCAATTGAACTAATTTATAATCAGCCGGCGAAGTATCTTTGACAGCGGTGCCGGTGGCCATACCATCATACGCGTCATCAACATTTCGGATATACGTCGTCAGGGTAAAATTAATTCCATTGCGCACGGTCGTGGTGGCGTGAGAAAAAACTCCGGACGGCACACCGCCGACAATGCCGACGCTTGCGTATGGCACATTGCGAATTATTTCCATTCGCTCGGCGAGAATTGATGTTTCAATAATACGCAAACGCGATAGGAAAACTATTTTATATAAATACCTAATCCCCTCATATACACCAATTGCAAAAACTACAAAAACGGCGATTGCCACAATCACCTCAATGATCATCACTCCTCGGGAATCAAGTTTCTTCATGCGGATATTTTTTGTTGATTCAATTATACCATAAATTCAACTATTGATTAATAGCGGATAATTTGTTATATTATCGGCAAATCAAAACGGTCCGGTGGTGAAACTGGTATACACGAGGGACTTAAAATCCCTTGCCGCAAGGCGTGTGGGTTCGATTCCCACCCGGACCACAGAAATAATAATTCGTCCTTTATCACGACAACACCGAGCACTGCTCGGAAGGAGAAACGAGATGGATAAAAGCATACTGCGCGTACATGCGTCCGACTTTTCACAAGCGGTGCGGGAGCTCGTACAAGGATCTGGGCCGATTCATTTCCGTGGCAAAGATGGGGATGCCATGACGGATGAGGAAACGGAAGCCGCAGCCGGACGAACGCTTGCAAGAGCTGACGCGGCGTTCCTTGCTCACCTCGACCGCCTCATCGCCGAGGCCTAAATCAGCGACAACGCACCAAAACAGCCGAACGCAAATTGGCACCTTCAACACGGGAATCCGAAATCGGATATCCCGTTTTTTAATCTTGACAAAACCCCTATTTTGTGCTATACTGACCCGTTGGGTACCCAATTTTGGGCCAACTCTACAGAAAGACAAAAAAGCGCGCTTCAAAACGCGCCAAAAAAGGGGTGTACGTTGAAAAAATCCACAAATTGGCTGACTGACGATGAGTATAAGACGTATTACAGCCGCGTGCCGCGACTGTGCCTTGACCTCGCTATCATCGATCCTGACGGCGCAATGCTGATCGTGAAAAGGACGATCAAGCCGCACAAAGGACGATGGTGTCTCCCGGGCGGACGGCGACTTTACAAAGAGAATGTGAGAAAAACAATCGCTCGTATCCTCAAAAAGGAACTCGGCATCAAGGTCGATGGCAAGCCTCAACTCGTCGGTGAGATGGAGTTCATCCACGATGGACCTTTCGTTCATTCGGTGAGCAACGTATACCGCATCAAGATCACCAGCGAGGAAAAGGCACGCATTAGCTTGGACGAGCAGGGCGGCCGGTTCCGCTTCGTTCATGCGGCGCCACGCAACATGCAGCCGGGCCTCAGGCGATTCTGCATCGAACATCGTCTCCTCGCCTCTTTTTGAAAGCCAGCGACGCTTTTCATCCGAGGAGCCGGATAAAACCGGCCCCTCTTTTTTTATACATAAAATCCCTCAGCCCGAGGCCGAGAGACTTTATGAACTTTACAAACTTTACTAACTTTATAAACTCATTTATCGCCACAGGCACTGCGCGACAAACGGTTTTAATTGCAAACAAAATTGTTCAAACTCATGGTCTTCATAGGTGGTCATATTCGCATAATCCGGGTTCAATGTTTTGCCCGGCAAGAATTTTTGCAAGACGTATTTTTTTGCGCCTTGAATTTCTTGGCCGATCTGCATTATGTCTTCGGGTGATAATTGCTCGCGCACCACAGTCGTTCTAAATTCGTAATCAACGCCCGATTCTTTTATCATCCTCGCGCTTTCACGAATATGCTCGGACATGATTGATGAATTGGTATGCGTTTGGTATTTCTCCAAAGGCGCTTTGTAATCCATGGCAATATAATCCAACAAATCATTCCTGATAATCCGCTCCAACATTTCCGGATTACTACCATTGGTATCCAGTTTCACCGCGAATTCCATTTCTTTGAGCCGGCGGATGAAGTCAATCAAATCATGATGCAAAGTCGGCTCACCGCCGGTGATGACCACGCCGTCCAGCTTGCCTCGGCGCGTTTGTAAAAATTCCAAAATTTCTTCTTCGGTGATTGGCGCGAACATGCCTTGCGCGGCATTGAGCAATTCGGGATTATGACAGAACGGACAGCGGAACGGACAGCCTTGGGTAAAGAGAATGGCTGAAGTCCGCGCCGGAAAATCTATCATGGAAAATTTTTGCCACCCACCGAAGATCATACGTCAAGCGGCATTACGGTTTTGTATGTTTTACGCATTTGGAATTCGGCGCGCTTGCCCTTGTTCCACTGGTCCACCGGACGCAGATAGCCGACTACGCGGGAATAAACTTCACATTTGGCCTCGCACTCCGGACATTTATAATGCTCGCCGGCGATGTAGCCGTGAGTCGGGCAAACGCTAAAGGTCGGCGAAATTGTGAAATACGGCAAATGATATGTTTCGCAAATTTTCTTGACCATATTTTTTACCGCGGATGGGTCGGTAATTTTTTCACCGACAAACAAATGCATGACCGTACCGCCGGTGTATTTGGTTTGCAGAGGGTCCTGCAAATCCAAGGCTTCAAAAATATCATCCGTATAATTGACCGGCAGATGCGTGGAATTGGTATAGAACGGGTCGGCTTTGGCGCTCTTGTATAGATCCTCATTGGCCACGACGATTTCCGGATATTTTTCTTTGTCTTTTTGGGCCAAACGATACGACGTGCCTTCGGCCGGCGTGGCTTCCAAATTGAAGTTATTGCCGGTTTCTTGTTGGAATTCCACCATTTTATCGCGCATATAATTCAAGACCCGTTCGGCAAAAGCCCGGCCTTTTTCCGTGGCAATGTTTTCACCATCCATTAAATTTATAATCGCTTCATTCATGCCGAGGATGCCGATGGTGTTAAAATGATTTTTCCAATACACGCCATGGCGTTCTTTCATGTTGCGCAAATAATATTTGGAATACGGATAAAGATTTTTCTCGGTGAAATTTTCCAAAACCTTGCGTTTGATTTCCAAACTTTCCTTGGCCAAATTCATGAGTTTGGAAAGTTTTTCCAAAAACTCTTCTTCGGTTTTTGAAGTGTAGCCAAGGCGTGGCAGATTTAAAGTCACTACTCCAATGGAACCGGTCAAAGGATTGGCGCCAAACAAACCGCCGCCGCGTTTTTCCAATTGGCGATTGTCAATGCGCAGACGGCAACACATGGAACGCGCGTCTTCGGGACTCATGTCTGAATTAACAAAGTTGGAAAAATACGGAATGCCGTATTTGGCCGTTATTTCCCACAACGGCTGAACGCGAGGGTTGTCCCAATTAAATCCCTTGGTAATGTTGTAGGTCGGAATCGGGAATGTAAAGACGCGGCCTTTAGCGTCTCCGTTCATCATCACTTCAAAAAATGCTTTGTTAAACATGTCCATCTCGGTTTGAAATTCGCCGTAAGTTTCTTTTTGCGGTTTTCCGCCGGAGATGACCGGTTGATCTTTGTAATAACTCGGCACTTCCATGTCCAAGGTGACATTCGTAAACGGCGTCTGAAAGCCAACGCGAGTCGGCACATTCATGTTGAACATAAATTCCTGCAAGGCCTGCTTGGTGCCTTCGTAATCCAACCCATCATAACGGATGAATGGCGCGAGCAAAGTATCAAAATTGGAAAAGGCTTGCGCGCCTGCTGCTTCGCCTTGCAAAGTGTAGAAAAAATTCACCACTTGACCCAAGGCGCTGCGCAAATGTTTCGGCGGTTTGCACTCAATCTTCCCCGGCACACCGCGGAATCCTTCCATTAGCAAATCATGCAAATCCCAACCCACGCAATACACGGACAAAATGTTTAAATCATGCAAATGAAAATCACCGGATAAATACGCTTCTTTTATTTCCTTGGGGTAAATTTTGTTCAACCAATAGACCTTGCTGATTTCGGATGAAATATAATTGTTGAGGCCTTGCAACGAAAAAGTCATGTTGGAATTTTCGTTGACCTGCCAATCTAATTGATCCAAATATTGGTCCACCAAAGTGACGCTGGCTTTGTTGTTCAATTCGCGCAATTGATTATGCTGGTCGCGGTAAATGATGTAAGCCTTGGCCGTTTTTTTGTATGACGAAGAAAGCAAAGCCTCTTCCACAATATCTTGCAACTGTTCCACGGTCGGAGCTTCTTCATTCAAAAGATCACCGGCCATGGCCAATGCTCTGGCGGCCAAACGCTCGGCTTCTTTCTCGCCAAACTCACCGGTGGCCTCGCCGGCCTTGGTGATGGCTTTGATTATTTTCTTGGCGTCAAAATCTTCCAAGCGTCCGTCGCGCTTTTTTATTTTCTTGAACATAAGAAGTTCAAAATTAGAAACAATATTTAAAATATTTTGTTTTTAAGGATTTTTTGGCCATTTTTCGGGTTTTTTCCCCACCCTATATATTGTGTTTAAACGTTTCGCGGAACACAACATCTTGTATTTCTTGACCGAATTCATTATAACACTTTTTTGTAAATCGCGCCAAATGGTGATTTTGCAAGGGAAAATGAAAAATGCGCGGACTTATCCACAGCAGGCGCTTCGCGCCAGTTAAAAAGTTATAAAGTTTGTAAAGTTAAAAGTCGCCACCACTATAACTTTATGAACTTTATAACTTTTTAACTTTATAGACTAATAATAGACATTTTCCTTTCAAAATGCTAACATAAGTTCACTATGGAAGAAGAATTTGAACAATTAACCGACGACCGCGCGGTCGCGCCCGACCCGCGCGATGAAGAAGTCGTTTTGGAAAACACTTTGCGCCCAAAAGAGCTCGGTGATTTTGTCGGTCAAGAACAAATCAAACAAAATCTGACCATTTCCATCCAAGCGGCCAAAAAACGCGAGGAACCGTTGGAACATATTTTGCTTTATGGCAATCCGGGCTTGGGCAAGACCACACTCGCCCACATTATCGCCCGCGAAATGAACGCCAATGTCAAAGTGACGTCCGGCCCGACCTTGGAAAAAGTCGGCGACCTCGCGGCCATACTTTCCAATTTGGAAACCGGCGATGTTTTGTTCATTGATGAAATTCATCGGCTCAACAAAACCATTGAAGAAGTGCTTTATCCGGCCATGGAAGATTATTCACTGGATATTATCATTGGTTCGGGTCCGGCTGCCCGGACTATTCGTATGCCTCTCAATCGTTTTACTCTGATCGGCGCCACCACCAAGATGAGTATGATATCCGGGCCGTTGAGAGATCGCTTTGGCCACAGTTTTCATTTGAGTTTTTATGAACAAGGCGACATTGAAAAAATCCTGACCCGCAACGCGCAAATTTTGGGCGTGGAAATAGACCCTGAATCAACGGCCGTCATTGCCGAGCGCGCCCGCCGGACGCCGAGAGTGGCTAATCGCCTGCTGAAACGCGTCCGCGATTATGCAGAAGTTCATTGCAATGGAAAAATTGATATTATCGCGGCCAAAGCCGCTTTGAATTTATTGGCGATTGACGAACATGGGCTGGATGATACGGACAGACGGATGCTGACAGCCTTGATTGAAAAATTCAACGGCGGACCGGTCGGACTGGGCACAATTGCCGCTTCCATTGCCGAGGAAATTGACACAATAGAAGATGTACTTGAGCCGTATCTCTTGCAAACCGGATTCTTGGAACGCACCCCGCGCGGACGCAAGGCCACGCCCCTGGCTTACAAACATTTGGGATTTGACGCGCCAAAAATAGATTCATTATTTTAATTTCTATGCTCACCATCCCTCTGTATTCATTTCTCATCATCTACGCGATACTATTTCTATTTTTTGTCTTTTTCTTCTTGGTAAACGTCGGCCATATCGTCGCCACCGGCTCCATCACGTTTGGCAGTTTTATTATGACCATGTTTATTTTGCTCGCGTCCTTGGCTGTGCTTTGGTTTACTTGGTATATCTTACAAAATATGGATTGGACGCAAGGCCTGACAATTTTTAACAAAGAATGGTTTGGAGGAATTGTTTCAAACAATCAAATTTATTAAATCTATATGAGTATTGAATCTTTTATCCACGCCAAGGATTACGAAAAAGTTTTGCATAAACTTCGCCGGCATCCTTTTACATTTTTACCGACTGCGCTTTTCTTTGCCGTGCTATTAATTTTACCAATCGCGATTGGTTTTCTAATCAAGACGCAACTGTCCACTTGGCTCGCGAACGAAGCAATTTTTACTGCGCTAATTTTGCTCGGCAGTATTTATTACATTGGCGCGCTTATTTTCTTTTTTACAAATTTTGTGGATTTTTATTTGGATTTGCTCGTCGTCACCAACGACCGCTTAGTGGATATGGAGCAGAATGGTTTGTTTTCGCGCACAGTTGCCGAGGTGGATTTGTATCAAATCCAAGACGTCACTTCCGAAATCAAAGGCGTGTTTGCGACTTTATTTAATTATGGCGACATGACTATTCAAACCGCGGGCAGTGTGCCGAAGTTTATCGTGCACAATATCAAAGACCCGCATCACTTGCGTATAGAACTGATGGACTTGGCTGAGGAGGATCGGAAGTATCATGCGAAATAAAATTATTAAGGAGGGCTATGATAAATAAATTTAACAACCACGCATACATTGACGGAGCGAATTTGCATAAAGGCATAACAGGGTTGGGCTGGAAAATGAATTATAAAAGATTCAGAGTTTGGTTGCGGGAAAAATATTCCGTCACTACCGCTTACATATTTATCGGATTAATTCCAAAACATAAAGATATTTATACCAACCTGCAAGAGGCCGGGTTTACATTAATTTTTAAAGAAGTCGTTTACGACAGCGACGGTAAAGCCAAAGGGAACTGCGATGCCGATTTGGTCTTGAAAGTGACACAAGACGCTTACGAAAATATTTTTGATCAAGCAATCATTGTATCCAGTGACGGCGATTATGCCGGCATGATTAAATTTTTGCTCGGAAAAAGTAAACTTAAAATAATATTATCTCCGGCACAAGTAAAAAAATGTTCTATCCTGCTCAAACGAACTAACGCGCCGATTTCTTACATCCATGACCAAAAATCAATTTTGCAATTAAAAGAAAAAACCCCCGACAAGGACGATACCTTGTAGGGGTTCTTTTCGTAGTGATATTTATATCATAACAAAGTATTGACACTTTGTCAATAGCACAAAATGAGGGTTTTGTCAAGAGTAAAATTGGGCTAAAATAAGCCAATCCTATAAACCAATAATTCATGAAATAATTACATTTTTAAAGTTAAATTAGCATATTTTACTATTTCACTACTATTTTGGTATAATTCAATATTAATAACATCATTATGAAAATTGAACTAAAAAAGTTTGGCAATATTTTGACTTCTCGACCTGCCGGCAGAGAAGCGTATTTGGTTTTCCGAGCTTACCACCTACCGAAAACGCCAAACGAAATCATCAAGATAGATTTCGCGGGTGTTGATGTACTATCACCTGCTTGGGCCGACGAATTTATTACACCGATAAAAAATGAATTTGGAAATAATTTATTTCTTTTGCCCAGTCAAAATTCTTCGGTAAAAGCCACATTGGAAATGCTGGAGAAATTATAAGACGGTAACGCAAAAAAATTCCGTCCGCATAGGCGGACGGAATTTTTTAATCAAATAGATTGCCGCGTCGCTCGTCCCTCGCTCCTCGCAATGACAAATCAGTATATCCTCTGTACATCCACGCCCGTATAATAATATTTCAACAATTGATCATAAGTCCAACCGTCTTTGTCCGCGCGTTGCGAAGCATCCTGCGCGCTCATACCCACGCCATGCCCAAACATTGATTCGCCTTCGTCGTATTTACACGCGACTGACTTCAACCAATCTTTGTCTGTCCCGCCCCAAACTGATTTCCAAGTGCGGGTGCTTCCATCCGAATGGCCAAAGTATGGCGTGATGACCGGCGTATTTTTGTAAGTCACCATCTCGCCATAAGTGGCGCGGGCCGCTTGCACCACGCGGGGCATCAAAACTTCGGAATTATAACCCAAATATAATTGGTCGGCCGTGGTCGCCACCACATCATAAGTGCGCTGGTCCGCCGCCACGCCGTTGTTCATATGATAATACGCATACGACCGCGCGGCTGTGAGCAAGGCTTTGATATATTCCATGGCCGCGCCGTTGGAGGTCTCGGCGATACCGGCTGTGTATTCATCCAACAATAATTCATTCACCACCCAAGTGGTCGCGCTCTTGTTGGAATAAACGTATTCAAAAGTATTACGATAAGCATTAAAATTTTTATTGCCTTTCCAACTAACCAATCGGCTGTAATTAGTTAAGGTAAAGTAGCTGTCGGGATTTACCGGCACCAAACGAATTTTGTCTTCACCGGAAAAATTTAATTCCGCGCTTTTGAATTGATATGTCCCGCTATCATAACTCAATGTCGCAGTCTCGTTGGTTAACAATTCGCCTTTCAAAATTTCTCCGCTCCAAACCTGATACACAAACGGCGAAATAAATTTCACCGCGTCTTCGCTTTTATAAAGTCCGACTCTGATTTTCGGTTCGGTAATAAGAGCGCGCGCGGCCGTGGTAAAAACCGGTTCCACATAACCAATCGGCGCGTCAGCCGTGACTGTCACCGGCAATTCCAAAGTACCGCCGTCAAGCGTATGGCTGTCAGCCGTAAGTTGGAAACGCGCGATGTACGCGCCTTGGCTCTTGGGCGCGCGGAAATTAAAAGTGATTTCAGTCACGCCGTCCGGCGCGACTGTTTGGGTTTTTGACACAATAGTTTTTTCGTTCAACCAGGTGGAATCAGCCAAGGCCACGCGAGTCACTCCGGCAATTTGCGTGTCGCCGGAAATTGTACTGCCTGATTCTTGCCATAAATAATTTTTCCAGGTCTCGGTGCCAATATTTTTGTATCTAACTGTAAAGCTGATTATACCACCGCCCACCGCGGATACTTGTCTCGCGGAAAATGCCAACAGATTAGCTTTGTATTCGGCGGAAACTTCCGAAGCAGTGTCATTTACTCCCTCAGTGGAATTACCGGATGCGTCACTCACCGTGGTGGTGGCGGTCGCAGTGGGCTTGGCAGTCGCGGGCGTAACTTTGATATCCAAATAAAAATAACTGGATTTAATCCAAGTTTTATTTTCCGCGGCCAAATAAAAATCTTCGCGATAAGTTCCGATTTTGGTTGGCGCGGTCAATTTAATTTTGATTTGCGCGGTTTCGCCCGACTTGGTGGTGGTGAGAATTTTGGCCGCCTGATTTTTGGAGAGCCACCCAGTCCCGGAAAAAACACTAGACCGGTAATTCGGATTGACTGTATAGGCGGAAACATAATTCGTCCCGGTCGGATACCAAGTTTTCGTTCCTTTATTTTTTATTTTGACAATTATTTCTTTGGTTGTGCCCGCTTCCATTACAATCGGCTCGGCCACGGACACACTGACATAACTACCCAAATAACCCGTGTCATTGAATTTCGGCGGGGTAAAACTGATGGCCGAGGCCGTGGATGCGAAAAATACACCGGTGATGATGGCAAATAATGATAAAATTTTGCTATATTTTGACATGTTTTTGTATTTTGGATGTAGAATACAGAATGTTGTATCGTACACAAAGTATATCAGAAAAAACCCTCTTGGTGAAGTCCTGTATTTATTACGATTTAGCGAATGTATTTGTGACAAAAAATAAAAAAGGCCATGACGCGGATGCGCCAAGGCCAATGGAAAACCGAATTGAGAATCAGGCGGCGATTTTCACCACCCCCAGCGGGAAGACGCCCAGGCTGCCGCCGCGGTTGTCATCCCAGTGGCCGCTGCAGCAGCGGAGCCCGATCCCGTCAAAGCCGCCGAGGTTGAGCCGGCCGCCGTCCGAGCTGAGGGTATCCGTCCGCACCCACTTGGTGTTGAGCGGGGCGCGCTCGCCCGTGCGCTTGAAGTGCGCCAGGATGAGGCCGGACACGAGAGCCGCCGAGCCGAACGAGGACAAGTATTTCGTGGGCAGACCGTACTTCGCGCGAAGCTCGACGAGAGCCTGCTTCTGCTCCCCGGCATTCTTACCCGTCGCAATGATGCGCGGGATAAAGAACACCATGCAGTCGGCCGTGGACTCGTCGTTCTGCAAATTCCAATCTTGCAGATATGCGAACTTCTCGTAGCAGGGACCGGCGAGCGGGGTGTGCGACTTCAAGGTGAAGCCTACCTTGACCCGCCAGAACACCGGGCCGGTGTAGTCGAGATCGTCCGCCAACGCGCGCCCCATTGCGACAGTGTATGATGCCGCGTTTACATTGTACTCGCAACTCGACACCAAACGAGTAACAGTTTTCTCGTCCGTAGCGACGGACGCAAAGTAGTCCCCCTTCATTTTTTGTTCCACTTTTCCGCTCGGTGTGTCCTTGATCTGCACAATCTTACGGCCGTTCAAAACAGCAAAAACGTTTTCCTCACCGCCAAGCATGTTGATGAGCGCTTCCACCTGCCCATATGTAATGTCGGGGTGTTTCGCATCCCAACCGCCGTTGATGTGAAAACTCGGGATCATCTCGCGTATTCTGCTGGCACCGCCCAACATACTTGCGAGAAACTTAATCTCTTGGAACGTCAACGTGTTTATTCCCAGTTTGTCTTCGTTCGACTTACCCATCTTCGTTCTCCCGGGGCCAAAGGCCCTGTAATTCCTTTCCCTAAAAGGGAAGGGTTTTCCCCGAAATGGGGATTTTGATTCTCTTTTTCGGTTTTAGTGTAAAATGAGCGAAAATTTAATAATGATAATATAAGTTAAGCGCATTTTGGCGGTTTTGTCAATAGTGTATATGTGTGATAAAATATTCGTATATTTCGTAGCTTTCGCCTGCCTGCCGGCAGGCAGGTATTTCGTATATCCAGTTAATACACAAATTTCAGAATTCTCTCATCATTATGTCCCAAGTCCGCGCTATCGCGCACAATACCATGTGGCAACTGGGTGGAAAAACCGTCAGCACGCTTTTGGGTTTGATCGCCATCGCCATCATGACCCGCGCTTTGGGCGTGGAACAATTTGGCTGGTATTCCACGGCCATCGGATTTTTACAATTCATCGGCATCTTCACGGATTTTGGTTTTACGGTCATTACTTCCAGTATGCTCGCCGAACCGGCGCACGATAAATCCAAACTCCTCAGCAATTTGTTTACCTGGAGGATAATTACAGCCGTACTTACGCAAGGCATTGCTCCGCTGACGATATTTTTATTTCCTTATCCCGCGCCGATTAAATGGGCGGCGGTGATAATGTCGTTTTCTTTTATCGGCGTGTCGCTCAACCAAGTCCTTGTCGCCTATTACCAGACCAAATTAAAAATGCACATTCAGGCCATGGGCGAAGTTATCGGGCGCGTGGTGCTGGTCGCCGGTCTTGCGCTGGTGGCCACCGGGCACTTGGGATTTTTACCAATGATGGCCGTGATTACTTTAGGCTCTCTGTCTTACACCGCGTATCTTTGGTACAAATCCGAACCAATTCATTTTCAAATTGACCGCGCCATTAGCAAATCAATTTTCAAAAAACTTTGGCCCGTGGCTTTGTCGGTAATTTTCAATTGTTTTTATTTGCAAGGCGATCGCGTGATTTTACCGCTCTTTGTCTCACAAACAGAAGTCGGGCTTTATGGCGCGGCTTATCGCGTGATTGATATCTGCATCCAGGTATCATCCATGCTCATGGGCATGTTTTTACCGCTTATCGCCTTTGCTTGGTCCCGCGGATTAAAAGATGATTTCAAAATGCAAGTACAACGCGGTTTTGATTTGATGTCGCTCTTTATTATCCCCATGGTCGCGGGCGTGCTGGCTCTCGCCACTCCGATTATGCGTTTTGTCGCGAGTGACAAATTTATTGGCTCGGGCGCGTATTTGCGCGTGCAGATTCTTACTATGCTGGGAATATTATTTGGCACGGTTTTCGGCCATGTGAACTTGGCGCTGGGCAAACAAAAAAAATCTCTGTGGATTTATTTGGCGAATGCGATTCTGGCGGTGGTCGCTTATTTTATTTTTATTCCAATGCTTGGCGGTTTTGGCGCGGCCTGGGTGCGCGTGGGTTCGGAAACTTTTGCCGGTTTGGGACTCCTCATTATGGCCGGATGCTATTCGGGTTTTTGGCCCCGTCCGTTTGCCTTTTTGAAAATTTGTCTGGCCTCGGCCATTATGGCTTTTGTTATTATCAAATTACAACTTGGACTGTTCGTTTCCATTATCATCGGTGTGATAATTTACACGGTTTTGGTCTTAGCTCTACGCGTTATTTCCAAGCAAACTTTACGGGAGATTTTGCCGGCTTTGAAAAAATGATAATTGTCTGATAATATATAACTGTTAATTGATAACTGTAAAAATATGGACTTTTCCAAAATGCGCAACTTTTTATTCGTTGCCCTGCTCGCTGTCGTCACCGTGGCTTTTCTTTGGATAATCAAAACCTTTGCTTATCCGATTTTTTGGGCGGCAATTATTGCCGGCATTTTTTATCCGTTATACTCATTTCTGAATCGCAAATTAAAAGTCCCAAATCTGAGTACGGCCATCACCATGATGATTGTCCTGGCGATAATCGTGGTGCCAATTGTCCTCATCGGCACGTTGGTAGTCAGTCAATCAATTGACATGTATAATTCCCTGTCGCAAAATTCCGGTACTCTTAAGACTAGCATTAACGCGGCCGTTGAATGGATACGCGACAATCCGCTGACCGCGCAATTAAACATTGATCAATCGGCGATCACCCAAAAATTTACCGAATTGGCTCAATCCCTCACTTCGTTCTTGTTAAACAGCGCGAAAAGTTTCACACAAAATTCGGTCGTATTTCTTATTATGTTCTTTATCACATTTTATTCCTTGTTTTTCTTTATCCGCGATGGCGAAAAATTATTGAAAAAAATAATGTATCTCTGCCCGTTGGGAGATGAACAGGAAAAAATGCTTTACAACAAATTTACTTCCACGACGCGCGCCACTATAAAGGGTTCTTTGATTATTGGCTTGATTCAGGGCACGCTCGGCGGACTAATGTTTTGGGTCTCCGGTATTAACGGCGCGGTCATCTGGGGACTCCTCATGGTGCTCCTCTCCTCAGTGCCGGGTATCGGGCCTTACTTTGTTTGGTTGCCAGCCGCGATTATTATGATCATTATCGGACACACTTGGATTGGTATCGGCATGATTTTATTCGGCGCGCTGGTTATCGGCACAATTGACAACATTTTGCGCCCCATGCTGGTGGGCAAAGATTCGCAAATGCATCCTCTTTTGGTTTTGCTTTCCACTCTGGGCGGTATTGCCGTATTCGGCATTTCCGGATTTATCATCGGGCCGATTATTGCTTCGCTCATGCTGGCGTTCTGGGAAATGTACGAAGCGCATTATAGGAAAGAGTTGGAGGAAAATTAGTATTAAACAAAATACCCCGCGAAAAGCGGGGTGTTTTTTTGTTAGGAAGTTTATTCTAAATTGCGTAAGCAATTCTTCTAACGGACGTAGCGTCACGAACAAATATCTTGTCGGTTTTTTTACTATCTTTTTTTTGCGTGCCAAATTTAATATGATATTCTATACCTCGTTCCTTGCAAAAATCTATGACAATGTTCGCCTGCTCATCATAAAATTCTTTACTGGCCCTAAAAACGGACTGTGACGCGTCAACGTTGTAATTTAACTTACCAAAAATAATTTTATCAACAAAACTAACCTCTTTTAATATTTTATTTAGATCCTGCCAAACTATATTCGGCGTCGGATACGGCTCCATACTAATCCATGTTTTTAAACCCTTATCATGCAAATATTTTAATGATTTTATTCGTTCTCTGTACGATGCAGTAAACGGTTCGAAGTCTCTTTTAAATTTGTCGCTCAACGAAACCAAAGTAATACCATATTCGTTCCTTTTTCCATACTTTTCGCCGTCGGCTAAATCTTTCGGATAAACCCCTTTCGTCAACACGGTTAGGCGTATGTTATCCTTATTAAATCGTTCAATGATTTTTAAACTTAAATCGCTGACTTCCGGATACTCATACATAAAAGGATCAGTGGTAAAACAAAGATGGACAAATTTAATTTTATCCTTGTATTTGGGTATTTCTTTATCCAGTAATTCCAACGCGTTACTCACTAATTTTGGTTTTATCCAATCTTTATAATCTTTGATAATGCCGCAGCGTTTTTTCATCATCATGGCGTAGCAAGGAAACCGGCAACCGTGGGCACACCCCTCAACATGATTAACGCAAAAATCAGCGTATTCAACACCGCTTTTATAAAGTAGGGATTTCCGCTTTATGGTAAGCATAAACATCTATATAGTAATTATACTATAAAAATACTATTTCACACAATTTCTGATCGAACATCTTTTCAGATACATAAAAACCCTTAACTTTTAAGGCACTAAAATAATTTACTCTAATTTTATTTTCTTTTTTTAATTTTATAAGAACGTCGTTCGCGTGTTTCGGCTTAAAACCCTCGACGACTGTAAATTCTATTACTTCCGTATTACACATCTTGCGCTTCTTCTTTAATTCATCAATGACCTTTGTCTGAAAGTTAAGAACGCGTTCTTCAAGTTCGGCCGTTGGCAGAACATCTTTAGAAAATAATCTCGGTTCTTTTTCATTGTGTTTAATTTCAGAAACATTTAATGATTTACCGTCATAAGACTCCTTCCAAAAAAGATTATTAAAAAGCATGGCGCCTTTCGTGTTTTTTGTTAATAAAAAAAGTGAATTTTTATTTTTGCCGACATCAATTAGAGCATCCTGCACAAATTTTAAACCAAGCTCCATCTTAATTTTTCGTTTAATTGAATTAACAAAATCATATATATCTTCATAATCATAAACTCCTTTGTCGGTAAAATTATTTAAAAAACTTATCAATTTTTGCGGGTTCTTAATTGACGTCGCAAAACGATAAGCCAAGAATGTAGGCATAAATAACATCACTTCGGAACAATTTATATCCATTAATTGCTTGATCTCAGACAGCTGAATGTCGCCATATGTAAACGGGTCTAAGAAAAAAAATTTGGGCATTGAAATATTAAGCTTAACAATTTCTGCGGCGATATCACTAAATTTATTATTCTGCGGTTCAATTATTTTTATATTTCCCGGAAGACTTATGGCTGATAACTCACTTTTTAACTTATTAATATTTTCTTTATTAATGTCATTAAAAATAACGATAATTTCCGAGGATGATTTTACACTGTTACTAAATTTCTCGTCTTTTAAAACTTCCGTTGCTTTTTTAAGCAAAATTAACGGGCTTCCATCTTTATCGCCATTTTTGCCCGGTCCACAGAATAAGTCTGCGATCATACAACTACCAAAAGATAATAATATCTTGAATAGATAACTCTCTATGTAATCTTCATAAAAGTTTATCTTTACGGCAGTGCCGTCACTTTGATCATTAAAGAATTCTTTAGTTGACATACTACATTACTTTAAAAAATTATTATATCCACTTAGTATATCCCCAATAAAACAAAAGTTCAATTATTATAATTGAACTCTTTTGTTGCGGGGCCCGGACTTGAACCGGGAACCTTCGGGTTATGGGCCCGACGAGCTGCCAATTGCTCTACCCCGCTATATATGTATAGCGCGACCCATATCTTAATTATGGGTCGTCTTGAGCGGGTAAGCGGAATCGAACCGCCATCTCATCCTTGGCAAGGACGTATACTAACCGTTGTACTATACCCGCGAAATGAGCGGCAAAATGGCAAAATTTATTTTGACATTTTCCGCGAATGAGCGGGTATACCTTAGTATACCCGCGAAATCTATTTACTCTGGGTTAGATTATATAAGAAAAACGAAATTTTGTCAATATCCTATTTCCCCCCGTCCCCATTGCCCGCGAAACGATAGTAAACTCTTTTTAAAATTTCCGTGATAATAAAATAGCAAATCACCACACTAAAAATTGTAATGAGGAAATACGCAGTCGGTGGTGTAAATTTAAACAAACCAATGCCAAGCGGAGTAAAAGGCAATAACAGAGTTGCTCCGATTGCCACAATGGACAAGGCGGATAAAATCGTGGACGGGCGCCGCGCCTTGATAAATAAACCGCGCGTCCTGATTGAATAAATTAAAACCAATTCAGTCAGCACCGAACCGATGAACCAGTTTGTCTGCAAGACTGACGGGTCTTTACGAAAATATAAACCAAAAAATATAAAATCAAACACTGTGCTGACAAGGCCGAGCAACACAGCCATCAACACAACTTCACGCACATTGTACGAACGCGGACGTTTTAATTCATTTTTGTCCACCGTGTCCATAGCAATGGCAATCATGGGAAAATCCGACAATAAATTCAAAAGTAAAAGTTGCGCCGGCAACATGGGCAAAAATGAAATGATGAGCGACGCCACGGCAATGGCGTAAAAATTTCCGAAATTGGATATCAAAGTTATTTTCAAATATTTTACCGTGTTGGCAAAAATTTCCCGCCCGCTCCTGATGCCGTCAATGATTACAGCTAAACTGGGGTTAAGCAAAATAATGTCCGAGGCTTCGCGAGCAATGTCCGAGGCGCCGTCCACGGCCAAGGCCACGTTGGCTAATTTCAAAGCCGGTGCGTCATTAATTCCCTCGCCCAAAAATCCCACTTCAAATTTTCTTTGCAGGGTTTGTATAATTAAAAATTTTTGCCGTGGAGACACACGGGCAAACACAGAATATTTTTCCACGGCTTCCAACTGTTCTTCGTCATTCATCTTTTCCAACCTCTCGCCGGTCAACACCGCTTCAGCGCTTTGAATCAAACCAATGCGCGCGGCTACGGCGCCGGCTACCTCCGGACTGTCGCCGGTAATAATTTTGACCATCACGCCAAGCATAGCCGCTTGTTGAATCGCGCTTTTTGTCGTGGCCTTAATCGGATCTTCAAAGGAAATCGCGCCAACAAACGAGAGCATTTGTTCGTCCTTTTCTTTGTAATTTATCATTGACGGACAAGCTCGCTCGGCGAGAATAATTGTCCGGCGGCCTTGCATGCCTTCGGCCTTAATCCATTTGCCCAATTCCGCGTGTTTAATTTCATCCAGATCAGCACACAAAGGAGCGATAGATTCAAACGCGCCACGGACAATCATCTGCCGTTCTTGGCCTTTTTCCACGAGCACGCTATTGCGCCGACGGTCCGGGTCAAAAGGTAACTCGCTTACGCGTTTAATGATCGTGATTTCTTGTTTTTTATCCGCAGAAATTTTATTCCAAAGGGCCAGATCAAAAGCATTGTTCGGTTCGCGTTTTTTTTCGCCCAGAAACGATGAGGCCAGCGCGGCTAAATATATCGCCCGATCTGCCTGGCCGTAGGTGCCGGCCACTTGTAATTTATTTTCCGTGATCGTACCGGTTTTATCCGTGCATAAAACTTCAATACTACCTAAATCTTCCACCGCGGATAAACGCTTGACCACCACCTGTTCCCGAGCCAAACGCAAAGCGCCGCGCGAAAGTGACAACGTGGTGACGACCGGCAAAGCTTCGGGAATCACACTTACTGCGAGAGCAATAGAAAATAAAACCAATTCCGCGATATCTGTTCCATGGCCTTTAATCAAAACATTGGCCGCAAAAATAAACATAATGATCACAACGACCATGCGCAAAATGATCTTGCTAAAATTGTTGATGCCTTTTTCAAACGGACTGACACGTTGCGTCTCGGTGGTCATTTTGGCGGCATCCCCAATGATTGTATCTTGACCAATAGCCACTACCACGCCCATACCCCGACCGCTCGCGATGCAGGTGCCGGAGAATCCCATATTTTTCGCGGCATAAATATCCGCGGCCGCTTGCGCCAAATCACCGGCGCTCTTTTCCGCGGGCGCCGACTCGCCGGTCAATATGGATTCATCCACCATCAAATCATTGGCTTCAAAAAATCTAACATCAGCCGGCAAGACATCGCCCGTACCCACGATTATTACATCACCTAAAGTTAAGTCTTTGCTCCCCGCCAAATATTCGTGCCCATCGCGCCGCACGCGTGTTCGGGCAATCACAAATTTTTTTAGGAGTTTAACCGATTTCTCGGAATGAAATTCTTGTATGAAACCCAAGCCGCTGTTGATGACAATAAAACAAATCACCATAATCCCGTCAATCGTCTCGCGCATGGCGATGGAAAGCGCGGCCGCCCCGATCAATAAATATATAAACGGCGACTTAAATTGTCGGCCGAGAATGTCCCACCAGTGAGTTTCACGCCCGCCTATTTCATTCAGCCCGTATTTTTTTTGGCGCGACAAAACTTCGGACATGGACAAGCCGTTCTCCGATGTTTCCAACTCGGTCATTAAATTTTTACTGCTCCGTCCGCTGAAGTTAAGCACGTTCATATCCCCTGCGCTAATATTTAGCATCGGGTATATTATATCACAAAATCAATTTTAATTTTTCCGCTCGCGATAATTTCTTCACCTCGCTCTCAGCTTTTGACGCGAGCGAGCGGTTACGGAATTTTTTGGAATAAACTAATTTGACCGGCCGGCGCGCTCGCGTATATTTCGCCCCAAGTTTGGACGAATTGTGTTCGCGCAAACGGCGCGCCAAATCCACCGTGATGCCGGTGTACAATGTTTTATCTTGGCATTCCAAAATATATAAATAATACATATTTACATATTATACACTGCCAACCGAAACTCAACAAAAAATCACCCCGCGTCTAACGGGATGATTTTATATTCTACATGTCGTCCTTGGCCGAGTCGTCGTCATCGTCTTCATCTTCTTCGTCCAATTCGTCATCGGATTCTTCGTCTTCCTCATCTTCATACTCATCTTCTTCGTCTTCCGACTCTTCGTCTTCGTTTTCGTCAACCTCGTGAAAACCGAGTTCTTCATCTTCCTCGTCTTCCAAGAGATTATCATCGTCATTTAAATCGATGTTTTGTTTGTTTGCTGTCATAAGCTTTGTGGGAGCTTAAATTAGTTAAATCGGTAAACATAATACTACGCCGTCAATTTTTTGTCAAGCCCCACACCCAGAAGCCACGGCGCTTTGCGCCACTCAAAGGTTTATGCTCAGCGATAACCAAACTTATTCTTTGAGGTAAATTTAAACGCATTAGTCCGGGAAAAGTGGCCTCTGGGTGTGGGGTCAGACCCCTATCACCTAAAAAACACCAACCAGATTAAAAGTATTTGCAGGCCAATAATTACGGCCAGTGGAGCCTGAAAAGACAATTTTTGCGTCTTGTGCCTGAACAACTTCATACCGATAAGCGCGCCAATTGACCCGCCGATGAGCGCGAGGATAAGCAAGGTACGCTCGCTGATCCTCCGGGCTTTATAATTGTTGGCCTTGGCTTTGTCCAGGCCGTAAACAAACATTGTCGCCACGTTTATGGCGAGCAAGTACCAAATCAACCAATAAAATTGTTGATAAAATACGGCGATAGTCATGGGGATAGTATAGCAAATTTGTGCAAAACATAAAACCGGGGTTGACTAAACGGCTAATTTTTTGTAATATATTTTCACCTTAGGGTTAAAACAAGCGGGCATAATATACTTAGGTATATTAGGTTCCTCGCTCGGAAATGTAAAAACTTCGTTTTTCCATTCCGCTCATTTCGCGGGTATCATATAACGGCTATTATCCGAGTTTTCCAAACTCGTGACAGGGGTTCGACTCCCCTTACCCGCTCCAATCAAAAAACGCCCCGCTTTCGCGTGGCGTTTTAATTTATTTTTTTACGCTCTGGCCGAGTAGTCACCGGTTTCGGTATTGACCAAAATTTCTTCGCCTTCTTTGATAAATATCGGGGCGGCGATGTGCAGACCGTTTTCCAAAACAATTTCTTTGGTCACATTGCCCGAGGCGCTATCGCCCTTCACAGCCGGTGGAGCCTCCACCACTTTGTATTGAACTTTTTTCGGCAATTGGATGCTAACCGGACGATTTTCATAAATACCGACAATCACTTCCAAACCCTCTTTTAGGTATTTGGCTTCATCGCCGATCAAGTCGCCATTCATTTCAATCTGCTCATACGACTGCATATTCATGAAGGCGAAATTGTCGCCGGTTTTGTAGAGAAACTGCATGGTCATAAAATCCACGGACACGATATCCACGGATTCCACGGTTTTGTAGGTAATTTCAATCACTTTGCCCGTGGCCAAAGATTTCATGCGGGTACGCACAAATGCCGCGCCCTTGCCCGGATTGACATGCTGAAATTCCACCACCACGTATAAATCATTTTGATGGCGGATAACCACGCCTTTTCTGATTTCACTTGTTGAAGCCATATTTGATAATTTTAAACTAAACGTTAGCGGGATTTTAACGGATTTATCAAAAAATGTCAAACATAAATAAAACCCGAACAGAACACGTCCATTCGGGTCACGACTCTACGTTGCACATAAAAACGAACTTACTAGCAAACCTTATCTTTGGGGGCCGTCATTCGCGCCATTTTCTCATGTCGCCGACGCGACTTTTTTAAGTCACGGCTTAACGCCTCTGCCTCTTTTCCCTCAGTCACGCCTAACATGTGATGCAGCGAGGTTGGTACCACGCGACATGCACCGCACCCTGTGGCCATTTCAATTCCTGGACTTTGATGCTTTTTGTCCGACTCGGGCGCCACTTTTTTTATTGACCGCCGCTTGTTCTTGGCTCTCCGACCGGACATTTTCTTTTTTTCATTTTTCTCTTGCACAAACTTCAATTCTAATTCGCCAGTCATAAGTTTCTGAACTACGGAGGCCGCAATACGCCAGCAACGACCCGCTCGGAACCCCGGCACTTCTCCAGAACGAAGCCAATTGGTCACAGTCCTCGGGTTGACCCTCAAAATTTTTGCCACCTCCTCCGGTGTCAATGCGAAATCATCAATCCTAAAATCTTTTTCTGAGTTTCGCCTTTGCTTCGGCATTTTACACCTCCCCGGTGAAAAGAACTTGTTTGTTTCAAAACAATATACTTATATTATATTTTCGTCTTTTAGTCAATTGTTCTCTCAACTCACACACTGCAATAAAAACTATATTAAAAATTACAAATCATCCAAATCCCTCAGAAAACTCCCGGGGGATATTTTTTTTGTCCGCCAGCTGGCGGAATATTCTTCGTCTTCGGAAACATAAGTAACATCCGAATCATTAAACGCGGTGGAACGCGCGGACGAAAGAGTGGATCGGTCGTCAATCAAATCCGGATGAATTTCGTCCACAAACATGCTCGGTCCCCAGCCCGAGGCTGGTCGGCCTTGGGCCGACGATAGCGGATAGGTGAGAAAAAGTTTTTTCTTGGCGCGGGTGATAGCCACATAAAACAACCGGCGTTCTTCTTCCACCCCGCCATCCTCGCGCAAAGCGCGGTCATTGGGAAACGCTCCGCTCGCCATATTTATCACAAACACGGTCTGCCACTCCAAACCCTTGGCTTGATGAATGGTGGACAAAATTATTTTATCACCGCGATTTTTTTGTCCGCTATTTTTCAAATTATAATTTTCCGCGAGCGCGGTCTCGGCCAAGAATTTTTCCAATGAATCGTACTGCTCGGCAAAAGTTATCATTTGTTCCAAATCGGCAATCCGCTCAGGCGCGTCTAAATATTCTTTTTCCAAATAATCCCGATATGACGATTCCAAAATCACTCGCATCATGACGGCCGGCTGATCGCCCGCTTTCATCAGTTCATCGCGGATTTTTATAAAATTATTCCAACCAGTTTGGGCTTTGGGCGGAAGCAAAATATCCGTGCTCTCGGCGTTGCCTTTGACCATATCAATAATTTTCATGGCGCCGGCCGGACCAATCCCCTCCTCATGCAAAAGAGCGCGCAACCAGGCGGACGTGTCCGCCGGATTTTGAACCAAGCGCAAATACGCCAGCGCGTCTTTCACATGCGCCCGTTCAAAAAACCTAAGACCTCCGCGGTAATCATAACTCAAACCACGACGCATTAACTCCAATTCCAGTTGTTGCGAATGATGCGAGGCGCGGAATAACACTGCCATTTCTCGGCGCGGGATATTTTCTTCGGTTTGCTTTTCCACTTCATCGGCGACAAATTTCGCTTCCATAATCTGATCTATCATCGGATGTAAAACCGGCTTGACCCCGCCCGTAAAAATTGTTTTTAATTCTTTTGGATATTGCTTGACGTTGTTCGCAATGACACAATTCGCCACATCCAAAATTTCTTGGCTGGAACGATAATTCGTTTCCAATTTAAAAATTTTCGCGTTGGGGTATGATTTTTCAAAATTCAAAATATTTTTTACGTCCGCCGCGCGGAAGGAATAAATGCTTTGCGCGTCATCACCGACCGCGAGCACATTGCCATGCACGGACGAAAGCAAACTGATGACAGACGCCTGTAATTTATTGGTGTCCTGATATTCATCCACCAAAATATATTTGAATTGCGAGGCATACTGCCGTTGGATGTCCGGCATTTGCAAAAGCAAAAGAAAATTGATAAGTAAATCGTCAAAATCCATGGCATTGGCTTCTTTTTTGGCCCGTTCATAATCTGCGCGCACGCGTTCCAGCTCGGGCAGATAATCCAACCACAAATAATTTTTAATTTCCAAAACTTCAGCGAGTGGACGTTCGGCATTGCGGGCAAAACTGAAAATATTTTTTATTGCTGAAGCTGAGGGAAACTTTTTCCCGTCGTTTTCTTCATTTTTATTTTTTTTAACGGCGATTTTAATCAGGGCTTCGGCGTCGTCCTCATCCAAAATTGTAAAATTATTTTGATAGCCGAGCGCATCAGCGTGATGGCGTAAAATTTTGTTCGCAATGCTATGAAAAGTGCCGGCCCAGGGTAAATTGCTTTCCGCGCCGGTCAATTCACGGACCCGCTTCACCATTTCACCGGCCGCTTTGTTGGTAAACGTCACCAGCAAAATATTTTCCGGCGCGACGCCCTGTTCCAACAAATACGCCACGCGATAAACAATCGTCCGCGTCTTGCCCGAACCCGCGCCGGCCAGTACTAAACAAGGACCGTCGCCCATATAGACAACGGCCAATTGTTCCTGATTTAATTCTTTGGAAAAATCTATCATGCGATTTTATTCTTCCGCCGCTTCGCCGCGTTCAAAGTCTTCAATGCGATCCAATTCAGCATTTAGGCCATCTTCTATTTCTTTATGCGTGCCTTGAAATAATTTTCGGCCATAATCATTAAACTCTACAACTAACTTGAAAATCGGTTCTTTACTTTTCTTAGAACTTATCGGGATTAAATTCCAACCGCGAATTACATCGCGCGCCCACACGTCTTCTTCGATTTTTGATTCCAGTAATTCAGTAAATTTTGCCAAATCAATTTCTTCTTCGGGTTTAAGATAACCGGCGTCCGCTTCGGCTTGATTGCGTTTCCATGGTGATACTCCATAATTTCTAATGGAATTCTTCCCCAAAGCCGCGGCTCTCCGTGCGCCAAGTTGCCTCTGTTGATTCACAAATCTTACTTTGGCGTCCGGATCTTTAATTTTTGCTTCAATAATCTTTCCATCAGATGCGCGCTTGATTTCAAAAATCACATCTAACCACGGCTGGCCGGTTTTCGGATCAATTTCGTTTGACAAATACTTTTCGCACTCGGGAAGATCTCCAATACCATCAAAAAATAAATCTACTTCCTGATCGCTACCGGTCTCCTGACTCGGACTAAATTTTTCTACGCTCATAATAGTAATTATTAATTTCACACCCATATTATCAGATATTGATATATTGGTCAAAACACTTGACAAAAATCATATTTTATGTTTTATTATAATGTCTTATCCGACTCGGATAAGCAACAGCCGCCCCTTTGAGGGCAGGAGGAAGAAATGAAAAGAATCCTGGCGGTGATGACGATAGCGATGTTCTTTTCCACGGCGTATGTAGCGCACGCGGACGACACCTTCAACCCGTCCGTGGTGAAGTTGTTCATCAACGGCGGTATCAAACTCAACGACGACGTCGGCTTGAGCGCCATATTCGCTCCCTCGAGCGACCTCGTCAACGGATTCAATCCGTCGCTTTATCTCGGCCCGACGTGGCACGCGACCAAATGGCTCGACACCACTGTGTACGCGGGTTGGATCTTCAACACCGAGGATCCGCTCGTGTCGCTCGCGCTTTCGCCTTACATCGGTCAGTTCTGGGCTTTCGTTATGTGGGATTCGTATCTTCGCAGCGAAAGCGGGTACCTTTTCATCCAGGCGGAATACAAGCTCACGGACTGGCTTCATATTGGTGCCGAAGGCGACGGCTGGGGCGACTACAAAAGCGGCGCCGCATGGGCTTATGGTGGCGGACCGAATTTGCTCCTGCGCTTCGGAAAAATCGGTTTCGATCTCGCCCTGTACTCTCGTCGTCTTGAGGGCGACGCGGCTCTGGAGTTCCAAATGCGCGCACAGCTCTTTCTCTAACGGATTTTCCACGGCTCACAGCCCCGCATCAGACGCGAATGATGTGGGGCACTTTTATTTTGCGACACTTGAAAAAATAATTAAAAAGTTATACATTATAGGGCGCTCGTATCATTCGCATGAATTTGTATATTTGTATCGCATATGTTTTTTGAACTCATCCACGAAGACAAAACCACCGGCGCGCGCGCCGGCATCATGCACACCGACCATGGGGATATCCCGACCCCTTGTTTTATGCCGGTCGGCACTCAGGCCACAGTGAAAACTTTGGACCAAGATGATTTAAAAAAATTAGACGCGCCGATTATTCTCGGCAACACTTATCATTTGCATTTGCGTCCGGGCGAGGATTTGATTGACGAGCTCGGTGGTTTGCATAAATTTATGAATTGGGACCGGCCGATTCTCACCGACTCGGGCGGATTTCAGGTTTTCAGTTTGGGATTGCAAAAAGAAATAAAAAATAACGGTAAAACAAACAACGACAATGCCGCTTTGGTGGCCATTGATGAGGATGGCGTCACTTTTAAATCCCACTTAGACGGCTCCACCCACAGATTCACACCGGAAATTGCCGTGCAAATCCAACACAAAATTGGCGCGGATATTATTATGGCGTTTGATGAGTGCACGCCGGATGCGGCGCCGTATGAATACACCAAAGAAGCCATGGAACGGACGCACCGCTGGGCCGAGAGATGTTTGGCCGAACATGAAAAAAAATCCGACAAACCGTATCGCCAATTCCTTTTTGGCATTATTCAAGGCGCCAATCACCGTGAACTGCGCGAAGAGTCCGGCCGTTTTATTTCTTCGCTGAATTTTGATGGCGTGGCTATTGGCGGAGAATCCATCGGTTATAACATGGAAGCTACCAAAGAAATTATGGATTGGCTCAAGCCGATTTTACCCAAAGACAAACCGCGTTACACCATGGGCGTGGGCCTCGCGCCCAAAGATTTGCTCAAAGTCGTGTCCTGCGGCGCGGATATGTTTGACTGCGTCGCGCCGACCCGCCTCGCCCGTCACGGCATGTTGTTTACAAACGACGAAGCCGGACGCGTCAATATAAATAATTCCAAATTTGCCAAAGACACAAATCCGATTGATAAAAATTGCGCTTGCGATACTTGTAGAAATTACACCCGCGCTTATATTCACCATTTATTTAACGCGCAGGAAATGACGGCCATGCGCCTCGCCTCCATTCACAATTTGCATTTTATGCTAAATCTGATGCGCGAAGCCCGACAAGCGATTTTGGAGGATAGGTTTGGGGAGATGATGGGATAAAAAATCAGCGGCCCGTACGGGTCGCTTTTTGACAGGTGAAAATTTTCACGATATATCATCCTTTGGACAAATCCAGCAAATCGTTAAAACGCGGGATAAGTTTCCTGATCCATGCCACCACACCCCATCCCAACAAAACACCAACGGTAGCGACTATAACCATAATTCACCTCTTTTGTTGAATGTACCAATTTCACACTATCATTTTAATTTTCCAGAGTCAACCCGCCATTGACATAAACACAAATTTACGATAGGCTTCTCTGACAGAAGTCAACAACACAATGGAGGTGTACGATGAATAAAGAACTTGAGTTCATTGAAAAAATTATTTCACAGTGCAAGCAATTGAATTTCTATTGCGAAGCAATCTGGCAACTCGCGCCGAACATATTTTGCGCGCACATCAGCAGCGCCGGCATGGAAAACAAATACATTTTCTTTCTGAACCCGCAAGAAATCTCCATACGGAATCCCGACAAGATCACCAAAAACGGTTGCAGATTAAAGCGCGTAATGTTCCGCGACAACTACTTCACCATGGATCCGTCCATCATGGCGTTCACCATCGGCCATGTTTACGCCGAACCTTTTGTGAGCGTCACCAACGCGTTGGCCAGTCTACCGCTCATATTTATGAAAACCAAAGGAGACGAAGTGGACTGGTTCAATGAACCAAAAGAGGTTAATATCAAATCCTAAACCCGCGTCGCGATAATACCCGCCCTTTCCCGCCTGCCGCCAGACAAAACCAACGAAGCCCTTGAACCCTCAAGGCGCTTTTTTTATTTTGCCAACCGCGCTATTTTTCTATATAATGAAGGGGTCGCGCCTGCCATGGGCAGGCCAGTATTAATCAGTTTTAATCTGTCTAAATCAATGTTACACATAAATATCATTTGCCTCGGCAAGCTCAAAGAAAAATATTGGCGCGAGGCCGCGGACGAATACCTCAAACGCCTCTCCCCTTTTGCCAAAGTGGAAATTAAGGAACTGAAAGAAGAATCATTTGGCGAAAAATCCGACCCGATAACCGTCAAACAAAACGAGGCGTTGAAAATTAAAGCCGTTCTGGTCGGCCATGCCGATGATTTTATCATTATTTTGGATGAACACGGTAAACAATTTTCGTCAGTGGACTTCTCAAATCTTATCTCATCTTCATCAAATACATCACTTTCATCATCTATATCATTTATCCTCGGCGGACCGCTCGGGCTGGATGAATCCATATTGAAAATTGCCGACCTCAAACTTTCGCTTTCGGCCATGACTTTTACTCACCAAATGGCGCGGGTATTTCTCCTGGAACAAATTTATCGGGCCATGATGATTACCAATGGACGGAAGTATCATTATTAACGTGCCCGGCAGAGACCGCAGGAATTCTGCCGGGGTTTTGACCGCACGAGTAAAATAAGATAAACTACTGATAATTGTTTATTGTTTATCACTTTATGTCCAAACAAATAATCGTCTCCGGCATCCAACCGACCGGCAATCTGCATCTTGGTAATTATCTGGGCGCAGTCAAAAATTGGGTTGACCTGCAAAATTCCGGCAAATATGAAATGTATATTTTCATCGCTGATTTGCATGCCCTGACCGGAAAACTCAAAGCCGAAGAATTGCGCGCTCAAGTTAAAATCACTTGCGCCGAATTACTCGCCGCCGGCATTGACCCCCAAAAAACAACTTTCTTTGTACAGTCACATATTCCTGAACATTCCGAACTGGCTTGGGTTTTTAATTGCGTGACGCCGATGAATGAATTGGAAAGGATGACACAATACAAAGATAAAACCGCGCAGTTAAAAATTGCCACCGCCGGATTGTTCACCTACCCCACCCTCCAAGCCGCGGACATTTTGCTTTATCATGGTAATCTCGTGCCGGTCGGTCAGGACCAAATTCAACACGTGGAATTGACCCGTGACACCGCGCGTTGGTTTAATAAAAAATACGGCGAATATTTTTCCGAGACCAAGCATTTGCTCACACAAATTCCCAAAGTGATGAGCTTGCTTGAACCGACCAAAAAAATGAGCAAGAGCTTGGGTAAAGAACATGTGATTGAACTCTGTGATGAGCCGTCCGTGATTGAAACGAAATTAAAAAAAGCCGTGACCGCCACCGAGGGCGGAGGAGAAGCGCCGGGCGTGACGAATTTACTGGCTTTACTCAAGGAATTCGGCGAGGAAAAAATTCATCAAAATTTTGTCACAGCGGAAAAAGACAAAACTATTCGTTATGGCGATCTGAAAAAAACTTTGGCTGAATCAATCGCAAATTATTTTGCCAACTTTCGCGCCGAACGCGCCAAACTATTGAAAGACGAAAAAGCCTTGGAAAAAATTATGGCCGAGGGCGCGGGCAAAGCGCAAAAAGTCGCTGAGAAGACAATGGTTGAAATCAGAAAAATTGTCGGACTTAGATAATTATGGAAAATAATCTCCCCCAAAATATTCCGGTCACGCCTCCAATCGCTCCGCCGAACGTCCCTCTCTTACCCGAACCAAGTTTCGGCGAAAAATTATATAAACAGCTGATTGTCATCGGCGTGGCCATTTTATTAATTATTGTTGGCACTGTGCTGATATATTTTGTCAATAAAAAAATTCAAGCGCCACCCCGAGCGCCGGCCATCATCACTCAAATAACCACCTCCTCTATGATTATTGCCTCTGACGCTTTCAAGAACAACGAATACATTCCGGGCAAATACACTTGCGATGGCACAGATGTAAATCCGCCGTTGCGTTTTGCCGATATTCCCGAAGGCACACTCACGCTCGCCCTTATTGTGGACGATCCGGACGCGCCATCGGGCGATTGGGTGCATTGGCTGGTATGGAACATGCCGGCGGATACAAAAATTATTGCCGAGGATTCAGTGCCGTCCGGCGCTGACCAAGGCGTGACAGATTTTGACGCCAGTGTTTACGGCGGACCTTGTCCGCACTCAGGCACGCATCATTACCAATTCAAACTCTACGCTTTGAATGCAAAATTAAATTTACCGATTGGCGCCAAGAAATCCGATTTGCTCGCGGTTATGCAGGGCCACATCATTGCCGAAGCGCAACTGACCGGAATGTATAGCCGGAGTAATTAGAAAAAACTTGCCCGGCAGAGGCCAAAGGCATTCTGCCGGGTTGACAAAGTAGCACGATAGTGCTACTTTTGTTTTGTAATACAGCGGGATGCTGTAATACATTTTGTGGCGGGATGCCACAAGGAGGAAGCCATGAAAAATTCAGTTAAGACCATGCTCCTTTACAAAGAATTCCCTTTTCTCAAGCGTTACGTCGATATTGACACCATCGAGGAAGAACCAAAAGTTCAGCGGGTTGACTCTGGCTTATTAAGTCAATCCGCGCAACACCTACTTTGGGACTACGATGAATGCATCTATGAATCTCTTGAGAGCGTACGATATATCCTGATAGATAGCAACGGAGCGCAGTTGGCGGAAGTCAAACGGGCCCGTATCGTGAGGCCAAAAAGAACATTTTTCAAGCCTAGCACGTGGTTCGCCCTCGCTTACTGCATCCGCGGTGAGACAGTGCTTGAAGGTGTAAAAAAATTTGATGACCCTCAATGTATAAAATACATACTTGAAATCCGACATGATCATTCCGCGTATAGAAACGGCGACCCGCTGATCACCATTCACAAAGTACCAAACAACCCCGACTGGTTCGCCACTCTCCTGAAGCAAGCAGAGGACGAGCTTCATTCCCAGCTTGCCGAGATTGATAACGTCTAGTTCCTTCTTCACATCACACGCACTGCCGCGGCCCTTTGGGCGCGCGGCTTTTTTATTTTCATATTTCGTGGTAAAGTGTAGATATAAATATATGGACAAAAGAGTAATAATGCTCGGCATGGTCGTCGGCTCAACTATCGGCGGATACTTGCCCACAATTTTCGGCGCCGGCATATTTTCTCTCTATTCAATACTTGGCACAGTATTGGGCGGCGTGCTCGGCATCTGGTTATCCTTTAAACTTTTTAATTAAATTTTGATAATTAATATGACTCCCAGAAAAGTGGCCACTTTGATTATTTTAGTCCTAATTTTATTTGTCGGAGCATTTTATTTTACTTGTCAAAAACCAAAACCGAAAAATATTCCCGTTGCTTGCACTGAAGAAGCAAAAATTTGCGATGATGGCACCACGGTTTGGCGCGTCGGACCAAATTGCGATTTCTCCGCTTGTCCGTCATCAAACGATGGCGAAAATTGGATAACGTCAACCACCGCGCAAGGCATCAAATTTCAATATCCTGAAAAATTCTCCACCACTTATATGCATCCGCCGTATTTTGATACGGAATCATGGCCGCCAAAAATTTCCGTGTCTGATAAACAATTTTCCTGCGCGGAAACGCCGGCCGAAAGCAGTTTACCCAATCGCGTGGCGCAAAAAAATATTAACCAAAGCACCTATTGCATCTCGGCCGAGAGCGAAGGTGCGGCCGGTTCTACGTACACAAAATACATTTATACCACCATTAAAAACGGCAAATTAGTTTCCGCGAGTTTCACTGTTCAAGCCGTCCAATGTCTTAATTATGATGAACCCGAACAATCCGCTTGCGTGGAAGAACGCGAAACATTTGACTTGGACGCGGTGGCGGAGAAAATTGTGGAAAGCGTGAAAATCTAACCGCAACATCAAAGAAAAAGGGGTATAACAACCCCCTTTTTTTATTTATTTTTTTGTGCTACAATAGCGCCACTTAAAAAATATTTTATCATTATGGTGGATATCCAAGAGGTTTACAATCGCATGCAGGAGACAAAGAAAAAACAAAAAGACATCCGCGAAGCATTGAGAGACGCGATGTCAACTTCGGCCGAGTATCAGGAAATTTTAGAAAAAATAAAAGCTCTGCGCGTGAAGAAGCAACAAACTGAAGCAGCCATCCGCGCCGACTTCTCCGGCGAAATGGAAAAAATGGAAGAATACGCCTTGGACTTGAAATCAGACAATATGCTTCTCTCGGACGCGGCCATGACCAAACTGATGAAAGGTGAAACCGTGGAGCTGACCGACGAGTATGACAACAAATACGAACCCATCTTCTCGGTGAAATTTAAAAAAGTGATGTAAAATAAAAGCGGCCTCGGACAATCTGTCCGAGGCCGTGTTGTTACTAGGCGGAAGAACTACTCACTCTGCGCCGAAAGCAAAGAGCTTGCCGTCTTTGGAACCAATGTAAATGGTCCCATCCGGTCCGATGGCAATGCCGGACGGCTTAGTCGCATTTCCCGTAGTAGCGTTTTCACCAATAGGAAATGTGGTTACAACCCCATCAACGGCCATTCGGTAATACAAACTATTACCCCTCGCGACAACAAGGTTGCCCAACCGATCAACCACCGGGCAAACGCTGGCCAAACCATCAGCCTCGCCGATGATGTATTCCCCGATGTTTTCCCCGGTCGTCTCCGAAATCATCACAACCATATTATTTGTGGCATAATAAACCGTTCCGTTTACGACAGCCACGCCATCAGGTCGCGTTGATTCGTCGGTGGCAGTGAAACTTGCCGAAGTCCAAATCACCTCTCCGGTCTCAAGGTCATACGCCGTAATGGTAAAGCTATCGCCAACCGCATAACGCGGAGTAATAACTCTTCCATTACTTATCGTTGAATAACGATAATTTCTCCCCGGCGCCTTAACCAAATATTTTTTTACACCGGTGGCGTCAAAAAGGGTATTGGACAACTGGGAATATTGCCCGTTCCAACTTTGGTATTGTTCAAACACTTGACCATCCGACAAATTTGAAAAGTAGCCATAGAGCGAGGGAAGCATTCCATCCCTCCACGCCAAATTCCCCTCAAAATCATAGGACTCAACTCCGCCCGAGGATTCAAATAGCACATTGCTGTCGGATACACTTAATCTTGATGTCTCCGAACCAGGAAGAATCGCTTCCCATATTTGAGAACCATCTTCACTGTTGACGCCATGAACCTTGTAACTACCCATTCCAGCCACGAAGACTTGTCCGGCATTGTTGATAACCGGGTTTATCACGTACCCCATATACCCGGACACGTCATACTCCCAGCGCTTTTCCCCGACAGAATTGAAGGAAACCAATTTCCCAATGTCGGACGTCGATTTCGTATCGGCCGATACATATAGGTTTCCATCGCCATCCACCACCGGTGCGTTCCACACTCCACCGCCAACTTCAACCACCCATTTTTGTTGAATGACCAAAGGCAAATCTACTTGAGCGTTCCGAGTTCGTTCCCCACTTCCCCCTTCACATTTCCAGCCTATATATTCAACTGTACTCGTATCAGTGTCAGGGCCTGCATCGGTGTTGGAACCACTGTCGGTTTCTGCACCTGCGTCGGCCCCGATGTCCGAACTGGTATCCGTATCATCACTGTCCGTTCCGGCATCGGAATCCGAGTCCGTGTCGGTGTCCGAATCGGAATCCGAATCCGAGTCTGCGTCAGTGTCCGTATCGCTATCCGAATCGGAATCGCTGTCAGTGTCAGCATCTGAATCAGAATCCGTGTCGGCGTCTGTGTCTGTGTCCGTGTCCGAATCGGAATCGGAATCCGAATCCGAGTCTGCGTCAGTGTCGGCATCAGAGTCGGAATCGCCGCACCAGACATTGACCTCCGGTCTCACATGATCACAAGCACCGGCCACAAACATCATCGAGCAAACCGTCAACATCACGTTTTTCATTGTTCGTCTCCCGTCGGGCTCATCGCCCGGAAAAACGGTCTTGCAACAGACCGCGTTTTTGCCTAGTATTAATAAAAGGTACATGCCAAAACGCCTAAAATAAGCGATTTAACGCTATATAATAGCACATTTTGGCCATTTTGTCAATACCCTTAGCCAAAAAATCTAATAAAAAAATCGCCCGGAATTTGAGGCGATTTTTTTATTTTAATATTATATTTTTTCCGCAATCTTGATGGACGGGCCCATGGAAGTATTTATCACCAAATTTTTGATGTAAGTTCCTTTTTGGGTGGCCGGCTTGGCTTTGCTCAACGCTTCCACCACGGCCAAGTAATTCGCTTTCAAATTTTCCGCCGGAAAACTCGCTTTGCCGATGAGGATGTGGACATTGGAGGTGTCGTCATTCTTGAAAGTGATTTTTCCTTTTTTCAATTCTTCAATCATTTTTTTAACATTCGGACCCACGGTTTCGGTTTTCGGATTCGGCATGAGACCCTTCGGGCCGAGCACTTTGGCCACCGCGGCCATTTTCGGCATCATATCCGGAGTAGTGACAGCCACATCAAAATCAATTTTACCCGTGTCTTTAATTTTTTTGATATCTTCCTCGCCGTAAACAACATCGGCGCCGGCGTCTTTGGCTTCTTTTTCTTTTTCCGGCGAGACAAAGGCCGCGACTTTCACCTTTTTGCCTGTGCCAAACGGCATGACAATCGTGGCGCGGATTTGTTGTTCGCCCTTTTTCGGGTCAATCCCTAAGTTGGCGTGCACTTCCACCGAAGCGTCAAATTTAACGCCCGATGTTTCTTTGACGAGCGCGATGGCGTCGTCAATCGCGTAAACACGGTTCGCGTCCACTTTGGCGCGAAGTTCTTTCATTCTTTTGGACATACTACTATATATTAGTGGTTTTAGCCCCCGGGGTGTCCCAAGGTCCCACCGATTTAATGCGTTATTTATATCAAATAATGCATTATTTGTCAAGCCAAGCCCCTCACCAATTTTATCGCTTCTGCCTGCACACGATTTGTATATCGTCGGTAATAACTGATCAATAAACATTGGTTTGGAATTGGTGATGGGGTCAAATCTTTCACCTATTTTGTCCACTTTAGCTTCCTTGCCACCCACCTAAATAATTGGTATTATTAACTCGGTTTTGATATATAAAATTATTAAATTTTTAGAGCAAATTTATTATGCCTGAAGAAAAATACGTGAGACCGTCTTGGGACGAATATTTTATGGAAATAGCGCGCACTATAGCAAAGCGGGCCACTTGTGATCGCGGACGCAGCGGCTGTGTGATTGCGCGTGATCGACAAATTCTCGTTACCGGATATGTCGGCTCGCCAAAAGGCCTACCCCATTGTGATGATATCGGACACTTAATGCACGCGACAGTACATTCTGATGGAACCACACGCCAACACTGTGTACGCACTGCCCACGCTGAACAGAACGCTATTTGCCAAGCGGCAAAACTTGGTATTGGCATTGACGGCTCAACACTCTATTGCAAGATGACCCCCTGCTTTAATTGCGCTAAATCTATTATCAACGCAGGCGTCGTGAAAGTAATATGCGAACGACGTTATCACGCCGGCCAAGAATCGGAAGAAATGTTTAAGGAAGCCGGAGTCAAATTGGAATTTTTTGATGAGAGTATAGAACCTTATGCCAACCAATAAAATCATCATCGGTTTCACCGGGCAAATCAGTAGTGGCAAAGGTACGGCCTGCAATTATCTGATTAAAAAATATGAAGCCAGCACCCATCGCTTTTCCACGGCTCTGCGTGATCTTTGCGACCGTTTATATCTAGCCAAAAGCCGTGATAATTTGCAAACCATGTCCACGGCTATTAGAAATTATTTTGGCGATGATATGCTTTCAAAAGTCATGGCCGAGGACGCGGCGCACGACGCCAATGACATTATCTGTATTGATGGGGTCAGACGACCGGGTGACGTAAAAAACTTGCGTGAAATTCCAAACTTTATTCTCGTGCATATTTTCGCGGACATGGACAAGCGGTATGAACGCATTACCAAACGCGGAGAAAACATAGACGACACCGCAAAAACTTTTGAGGAATTTAAGACCGACCATTTGAAAGAAGCGGAGGTTCAAATCGTTGACATTGCCAAAGAAGCCGACGAAACCATCAACAACAACGGCACACTCAATGAATTGTACGCACAACTTGATAAATTGGTAGAGAAATATACCCCGTAGAGAAATTTTGAAATATTTTGCCCAAAGGGCAAAATAAATAAACATCTCTTACTCTCGGGCAACCACACAAACATTTGGACGAGATTTCAAATAAAACGAATAATTAATTCAAAATTCTTCTACGGGGTATGCAAATAAAAATTAAACGACTGGATAAAAGCGTACCCTTGCCCCAATACCAGACCGCGGGCTCGGTTGGATTTGATTTTTGTTCGCGCGAAACAATGGAAATAAAACCGAAAGAAATTGCCTTGGTGCCGACCGGACTGATTATCGCCACCCCGCCCGGCTATATGCTGGCTTTGTTTTCCCGCTCCTCTACTCCGCGCCGTAAGGGATTGATGATACCAAATTCCGTGGGCATCGTGGACCAAGATTTTTGCGGTCCCGAAGATGAAATAAAAATATTTTTGTATAATTTTACCGAGCAAACAGTCATAGTAGAAAAGGGCGAGCGTATCGCGCAAGGAGTGTTTGTGCGCATTGACACCGGCGAATGGGATGAAACAGATGAGATGAACTCGCCCTCTCGCGGCGGCTTCGGCAGTACGGGAAAATAAAATAATAAATAATATTATAAATAAATATGTCCGAAGAAAATTCCAACAAATTATCGGTGTATTCCCTTGACCATCTAAAACCGGAAGTAATCGCCGTCGCGTTTGCCAAATGTTCCCGCTCGCCCGAATCTTTTGCCGACATTGCCGCCGAACTGACCGAAGAAAAATCAGCGGACTTTCATGAAAAATGGGTGGTGGGTTATGGGCATAGCAGCGTGGCTGAACACGCCAATCTGCATTTGGCCATTGAAAATGTATCCATCTTGGCAACAAAAATTATTGAGGACAATCGCCTATCATCCTACACGGAAAAATCCACTCGTTATCAAATTTTTGATAAAAACAGGTATTACAAACCAAAAAAAATAATGGAATCGGAATTGGCCGGTGAATATGAAAAAACCATGGATGAAATATATGATGTATATACTTCAATGTTTGATCCCATGCGCGAATTTATCACAAAAAAATATCCGCGCAAAGAAACTGAAACCGAGAAGGGCTACAACGCCACCATCAAGGCCCGCATCTGCGACAACAACCGCTACCTCCTGCCCACCGCCACTTTGACCAATCTTGGCATGACGGCCAACTCTCGCAATTGGGAACACGCCATTGCCAAACTATTATCTCATCCACTGGAAGAAGCCAATGACATCGGCCGAGCCGTAAAAAACGAAGCATTGAAGATAACTCCGACCTTGATAAAATTTGCCGACGAAAATCAATTTACCAAAGAAACTTTACCTGAATTGCAAAAATTGGCTAATTCGGCTTTGCCGGAAAATCCCGAGCCCTCAAGCCCAGTGCAAATTGTGGATTATGATCACAACGCGGAAAATAAATTGGTCGCCGCTTTATTATATCGTTTTTCCCAATTACCCTTTGCCCAAATTCTAAAGAAGGTTGAAGCAATGACCACGGCGGAAAAAGAAAAAATAATTGACGAATCGTTGTCCCGACGTGCAACGTATGACGCGCCGCTTCGCGAGTTGGAACATGTCTACTACACATTTGATATCTTGATGGACTACGGCGCTTTCCGCGATGTGCAACGACATCGCATGTGTACTCAAACAAACCAATCGGTCACGGTAATCCACGGCTACGAAACGCCGGACGAAATAGTTGAAGCCGGACTGGAGCAAAAATATCGCGACGCTATGGATAAAGCCGCGCGGCTTTATCAAAAAATTTCTGCGACATTTCCGGATGAAGCGCAATATGTCGTGCCACTCGGATTTCGCAAACGCACTTTATTCACTTGGAATTTGCGCGAATTGCATCATTTCATTTCGTTGCGAAGCGGACTGAAAGGACACATCTCTTATCGCCGTGTGGCTCAAGCCTGTTGGCAGAAATTAAATGAAATTCAGCCGCTGTTGGCAAAATATATTAGAGTAAACATGGAGGCCGGATCTTCATCGTGGGCTTCCACTATGTTTAATCCGGAATTTAATTTCATGCCAAAAAAATAAACATATGTTCATCATGCTTGACGGCATTGACGGATCGGGCAAAAGCACGATTCTTGATGCTTGGAAAAAAGAAATCTCGGCGCAAGGCAATGGAATTTTTGATTTAAAAAATTATTGGCAGGAAACCGGCCGTTACCCCGAACTTTCGGAAATGCGCGCTTATGATTTTATCTTTTCTTGCGAGCCGACTTACACCGGCGTTGGCAAAGTCATTCGTGATGAATTGGTGAAGTACACCGATTACCCGCCACAGGCCGTCGCCCACGCGTTTTCTCTGGACCGCTTAGTCTTGTACCACAAAATAATTATTCCTCTGCTCCAACAAGGCAAATGCGTCATTCAAGACCGCGGGGTTTCGTCATCGCTTGCTTATCAATCAACCCAGCATGAAGAACTGACTTTTGATGTCTTGGCAGAATTACCCGGAAATAATCTCGCTTTAAAAAATCGTCCGGACTATTTAATCTTGGCCGAACTTTCGGCCGAAGAAGCGATTGAACGCTTGAGCGGGCGCACCGGCAAAAAAGACGAGGCTATTTTTGAAAAATTGGATTTTCTAAAACGTTTGGAAGGGCAATACCGCGATGAAAAATTCCGAAATCTTTTCATTGAACGCGGCACTCGGATTATGGATTTGCCTACAAACGTAAATATTGATACAATGAAAGAGCAAGCCGTAATCCTTTTACGGAGAATTTTAACAAAATAACTTGGATAATATGCTTATTAACGCAGGGGAAATCATTAACAAAAGCTGGGGTTATTACGCGAAAAATTTTAAAAAACTCGTCCCGATGATGTGTCTTTTGTTCATCCCGAATTTTGTGTTGGGGCTGGTCGGAATATTCTCTCTGTACATGGACCAATACGCCGCTACCGGCGTATACATGCTGATCAACAACTTGGTTGTTCTCGCGGTTTTTGTCGGCAGTTTGGTATTCACGCTTTGGGCTTCAATGGCGCTCGCCAAAAACCTCGGTCTAATTGTCCACGAAAAACCGTTGGCCGCTCTGAAAGAAGCATTCTCCGACACATCGCACCTAATCTGGCCGGCCATTTATACCGCGGTTTTGGTTTGTCTCGCCGTGCTTGGCGGCACCTTGTTGCTTATCATCCCGGGTATAATTTTCAGCATTTGGTTTTGCTTTTCTTATCTCGCTGTTATCTTTGATGAAAAACGCGGCGTAGCAGCGTTGACAGAAAGTAAAAAAATGGTCAGCGGACGCTGGTGGAAAATTCTCTGGCGGATGCTCGCGCCCGGAATATTTTACGGCGTATTATTTGTAATAATATATAATTTGTTGAACTACACACTTGGTTCAATCTTTCAAATTGAACCAAATATTATCTATACATCAGAAGACTCAAATTACATTGCCTATCAAATAACAGGCGGTTTCTTTTACGGAATCTTAAGCTCCCTACTCTCCCCGCTCACCGCTCTCACCTCCATCTTGCTTTACTTCAGCGCCAAAGAAAATCCTGTTCAGGTCAATCCAGTGATTGAAGCTGATAAAAAATAAATACATACAAAAAGCCGTCCCGCATCTGACGGCTTTTTTATTTGCCAAAACAACGCTTGTTTGTTAAGATTAGATTAATAAATATACAAAATATGCCAAAATTCATTCCCATCATCGGCATGGAAATCCATGTTGAGCTGAAAACCAAAAGCAAGATGTTCTGCGCTTGTCCAAACAATCCGGACCGCGATGCACCAAACACCAATATCTGCGAAATCTGTCTGGCGCATCCGGGCACTTTGCCTGTGCCAAACAAGCAGGCCATCGTGGATACGGTAAAAATCGCCAAGGCGCTCGGCTGCACCATCCGCCAGTGGAGCAAATTTGACCGCAAACATTATTTTTATCCGGATTTGCCCAAGGGCTACCAAATATCACAATACGATGAACCAATTGGAGAAAACGGTTCTTTAAATTTGGACATGCGCACGACGGAAAATTTGCGCGCGGCTCCGCGTATTTGCATTACTCGCGTGCATTTGGAAGAAGACACTGCCAAACTTTTGCACGATGATAAAAATAATACATTGGTTGATTTTAACCGCGCCGGCGTACCCTTGGTGGAAATCGTCTCAGACCCGGATATTCAAAGTTCGGCCGAGGCCAAAGCCTATTGCCAAGAATTACAAATGATTTTGCGCTACCTCGGCGTTTCGGACGCGGATATGGAAAAAGGTCATATGCGCTGTGAAGTAAATATCTCAGTGCAAGAGGAGGGCAAATTTGAATTTGCGGACCACACGGTCAAACCCATCGGCGATTATAAATTATATCCCAAAATTGAGGTAAAAAATATTAATTCTTTTAGGGCCGTTGAAAGAGCGATTGATTACGAAATACAACGCCAAACAAAACTGATAACGGAAACGAGCGAAGCGAAGTCCGGTACCGAACGACCCGCATCAGCGGGGAGTTCTGGTACTGGACAGCAAACCCGCGGTTGGGATGACGCCAAGGGCGCCACATATATGCAACGCGAGAAAGAAACTTCGGCTGATTATCGCTACTTTCCCGAGCCGGACATCCCGCCGTTTGAACCGGAAAAAATCTCCGGAAAAATTAATTTACCCGAATTGCCGGCCGCGAGGCGGACGCGCTTTCACGAGGAATACGGTTTTTCTTACGCGGACGCGTTCTTGCTCACCTCTGATGAAAATTGGAGCGACTTTGCCGAAAAAACAATGGGTGAATTAATGGAATGGCTGGAAAATTTGCCTGAATCAAAATCAATGACGGAAAATTTAACTTCGGCAAAACAAAAAGAGTTGGCCAAACTCGCCGGCGGTTGGATTACATCCAAACTTATGGGCGCGATGGCCGAAAGAAAAATTGATATTAAAATTTTGAAAATCAAACCGGAAAATTTTGCCGAGCTCATCGCTCTCATTTACACGAATCGCGTTAATTCCACCAACGCGCAAAAAATATTGGGCGAGATGCTGGACTCGGGCGTGGATATGGACCCGACGCATATTATGGAAGCTAAAGGCTATGGCCAAGTGAGCGACGAGGGCAAACTTGGCGCGATAGTGGACGAGGTAATAAAAAGTTATCCGGATCAAGTTACACAATTCAAAGCCGGCAAAGAACCGCTCATCAAATTTTTACTCGGCATGGTGATGCGCTCCTCCGAAGGATCGGCCGACCCGATTGTGGCGGAGAAACTATTAAGGGAAAAATTAAAATAAAAATAAAACTCCTTAACCACCGAAGTGGAAAAGGAGTTGGGCCGTCTGACGCGTTCGTCACGACTTTGAGGGTGGTCGCGATTTCTCGGAGAGGCGAAATGCCATCTCCCGCGCCTGGCAACCCCAGAACGAACAACTTGTCCCAATCTATTGTCCGGCTCGCGGGACATACGAATCGCCGGACTCATCCCTGTTTCACCCCTGCCTGACCGGGAATCGTCATCGGCAGAGCCCTAGCTGTCTCGTCAAACAAACCCATCGGGTTAGCTTGCCCATTGCCCGCTAGACGGCACTGGGAATTAGTTCGTAGAAATAAGAATAGCACATTTTTAAGATTTTGTCAATAGTAAGTACAAAAAAGACGCTGTTCTGGCGTCTTTTCGCTTATTTTAGATTATCTCCCCAACCTCTTAAGCGCCTCGCGGATAATCTGCTCGGCCGGCAAATCAAGCAGGCCGTGAGCAATTTCGCGTACTCAACAGCTCAAGTCCCACCAATAATCTTGCTGCCATAAAAAATAGCCCCCGACCGAGGTCGGGGGTAATACATGCGAAGTCATAGGGCTTAACTAAACCTGTGACTATTTTTGCTTTGCAAACATCTTGGCGAGACTAAAGCCTGCATTGCGCTTGAACAATTCGTCGATGATGTCCAAGCCGCTCAAAACACCGATTCTCGTCTGCTTCAAACGCTCTATCCCAGTAAACACATCAAACAAAAACGTCTTTGTTTGATCACATAATTTGCAGATCGGATCATCAAAGACAACATCTATCGACGGAGGCATCTCTATCGTGGAGTGTCTCCTTGGTCGTTGCCCTGTATTGGAGACGTCGCCACATCGATATTCATCTGCTAACTTGCTACCGCCATCACTGCCCGTGCTGCTTGCTGTCCTACCAGAAATCTCGCGTAACTCGCAAACTCTGCCTTCTAACATGTCCTCTACTGATTTGCCACTCATCATGAACACTCCTTTCTAGATGTTCGCTGATTAGCGGCGTACACGGCCGCACTTTCCGGCCTGGCTGAGTATCCGTGATAATCTGGTATTTTCACATCAGGAATCACCTCAACAATAGACCACGGATAGTCGCCGCGCAACATATTCTCCCCACACATTTTTGCTACCAAAGACCTTGCTTCGTTTGGCAACAATGAACATCTCGCAGTCAACACCCGTACTGGAAACTTAATAACTTTGCGCCCATTCGGTAGTAGTTGAATGTGTTCGCACAATATTTCAAACATGCGTTGGGGGCGGATGTTACGCGCAACCGGTGACGGCGGATCTTCATCTTCGATGCCATCGTCGGCTAACGTCGCCAATTCATCGACTGCCGCAACGATTCTCTCAATCTGATCACGGTTGAGATGTAATTTTTGTTCGAGTTTCGCGAATGCCTGCTTCTCAACCTGTCGCACTCTCTCGCGCGTCAACTCGTAACGCAACCCGATTTCTTCGAGGGTTAACGGATCAAAATCACCTAAACCGAGCCGCAACTTTATGATCACGCTTTGCCGCGCGTCGAGAGTTGAGCTATTTATTTCGGCGACAATCCTATGCTTGGCCGCGCGATACTCGAGAAGGATCCGACGAGTTTCAACGTCCGTATCCACTTTTTTACCGAGATCGTACAAACCGTTTTTTGCCAGCACCGACTCGACACGTCCATCATCTTCTTTAGCGATATCATCAATGGAAATATACCCCTCGGCGATGTACACGACACATAGGTGAATTTCGTGCAACGACATCGTCGAGCCCGGCCCATCCTGTTGCCGTATCAACTTCAGTATCGTGTTACTCTCAGGCCATTGACCGAATTGCTGTACGCACGACGCAATAACACGTCCCACCCTCCATATTTTTTCAATCATATGAACAGGAATTCTGTAGGGACGCTGCAAATTATTGTTCATGATTGCTCGCGTCATCGCCTGCCTTATCCACCACGAGGCATAAGTGCTAAAGACGTAGCCTAAAGAGATGTCATACTTTTCAAGAGCCACGAACATGCCGATGAATCCTTCTTGCAACAAATCAAGCAACTCAACGCCGCGACCAAGCAAGCGATAAGCGGTCGCGAGTACGAGTCGAGCATTGCCATACACAATGGCTTCGTACGCAGAACGATCACCGTGTTCTTTCCATCGCGAGTGCAATTGAGTGAAATCAGCACCGCGAGGTATCGGATACTTCATAAATGGCGCCATGTACAGATGCACTTCATCTTTAGACGCGTCAATCGTGTTTGTCCCCGCAACTCTTTCCAGAAGATGACGCGAAACATGATATTCCGGTAAATCCATTCTTGCTTGTTCAGACGGCCTCATCGGTCGCTCCATTTTCTGAGCGGTTCATTGTGAAGTGATGACTATCACTTTAACAATATATCGCTCTGTTTGTTGTTACAAATTTTCCAAAGCGTTTTTTGCAGCGGCTTCTTTGGCTTGTCGTTTTGTTTTTCCACACCCCTTGCCGATCAATTTACCTCCGACAAATACCCCAAATTGAAAATAACCCGCATGCCTATCGTCAGAAGGTCCAACGAGCAACTCATATTTGGGGGCTATCTTATAAATCCTCTGCACCAATTCCAGCAATCGTGACTTTACCAGAAAATTAACAGTCCCTTCAATCGTCGAACTGGAAAAATACACGAGTAGATGCGCATCCATGACAAGACGGACGGCGCCAAGACCTTGATCCAAATATAGCGCTCCGATGACTGCTTCAAACGAGTCAGCTAACATGCGCTGGCGAGCTGTTTCTCCCAATTTACCATACCCGACCAAGAGGCAGTCGGCTAATTCGAGTTTCTCAGCGACCTTACAACAAGTTTCTCCGCTCACCAAACATGAGCGCCACTTCGTTAAAGTACCCTCGTCCGCCTTGTTGAGATATTTTCTACTTAAGAATTCGGTAACAACCAGCTCTATGACCGCGTCGCCAAGAAACTCAAGAATCTCATTGTGCGCTACGGGATGACTACGATGTTCATTCAAATACGATCTGTGTGTCATCGCTTGAAGCAACAAGTTCAAATTATTAAACTCGACTCCTAAACGGTACTGCAGGGACAACAAACGTTTTTTGATTCCCGGATCCATTTCATCCTCCTCTGTGAATTGTTAAAGAACATATATTAATAACACAATATATGCATATTGTCAACAACATGTACAAGATGACCACATCGTGGACAAGTGCATAGTTTTTTCCGCAAATTGCAAGGGGGTTAGATAATTGAGAGATCCGTGCGGTCTAACGGCGTTGTATTCAACTAACCAATCGGTTAGTTTTTTGTTAAACACATCTACGTCGGGGTGGAAATTCCCCCAACTCAGAAATTCATCTCTGAAAGTACGATTAAACCTTTCATTGGACGGATTGTCTTTGGGCGTATGAGACCGGCTCCACCAATGGGTTAACGACAATGCCCCGAGGGCATTGTCGAAGTGTTTGTGGAATTCGGATCCGTTATCCGTATGGACGTGTTTAATTTTTTCTTCCATCAGATAGTACAACCTTTGAAAAAAGTCTTTGGCGGCTCCGGAACCGTGGTTGGTATACATACGGGCGTAGGCTATCTTGGAGTGCTCGTCCAGCCCCGTAACGACATACCGTTTAACACCGCCCAAATGCAGCACAACCGTATCTATGTGGATGAGAAACCCGGTAATCGGTTGTTTTTCGCATTCGGTTATCCTCTTTTTAACCACGCCTGTTTTAGGCCGTATATACTGTTTTTTCTTCTTTTTCGCATATAAATGGAATTGTTCTATTACTCTTTGGACATACCACTCGGTGACCGGCTCGCCATATTGTCTTTGGTACAGAACAGCAATCTTCTTTTTACCAAAGTAAGGGTATTGCTTGCGGATACGGATTACCCGCTCATCTTTGAGCGGCGTAGCCGCTCTGGAGCGAACGGCCTTCGGCCGTCGGCTTTTGGTTTCAAGCGAGCGTAAATTGTATTCTTTAAAGAGATTAAACCATTTGTAAAAAGTGCTTTTACCGACACCAAAGTGCCGGCAAACCATAGCCGCATCCTTCTCGGCCTTGGTTTCGTAAAAGATAACCCATTCTAACCGGCACAGCGCTTCTTTGCTCAGTTTTATCGCCTTAGAGATTTCTCGCCAACGATCGTATTTGGACATGGACCGGCCGTCCTTCTTGGCACGGCGGTATTGTTCGTAAACCATAACTGGATGAGATACATGGGTAACGCATATATTCTACCATTTGGACGCCTAACGGCGTCCGTCTGGCGGATTAAATGTGTCCACGATGTATCTCATCTTGTTCAC
>JBAZKA010000005.1:0-67964 GCA_041651015.1 Patescibacteria group bacterium | reverse complement strand
GCCGAAAAATACGCTCAACAAGAAAATCCCGAAAGGATTCGGGATTTTCTCAAAAAGATTGGTTCGAACTTCCGCATTGCCGACCGCACGCTGGTTTTGGATTTCAAAAATGCCTTCAAAATTGCGGAAAAATACCATGCCGAGGCGCTTTGCGCCGAGGCTGTTTCTTACGATTTCACAAAAAGTGAAAATTGGCGGAGAGGCAGGGATTCGAACCCTGGGTGCGACCTTGAGAGCCGCACAACACATTAGCAGTGTGCCGCTTTCGACCACTCAGCCACCTCTCCAATGTAAATTGTAACTAACTGACTATTAATTTATACTATCGACCTTAGATCGACCACTCAGCCCCGGCCCAAGGCCGGTCAGCCTCGGGCTGAACCTCTCCAGTATTATGAATTGTCGTTCAATAAATACTTTATTCTTTCTTTGCCTTTTCCTGATTTCAAAAATTTTTCCTCTCTTCTTGCGTCCGATTCGGACTTAAAAGCCTCGTAGTACAGCAATTCCCATGGCCCATTCTGACTGGTATAAGTTGATTCACCGCGATTATGTTCAGCAATACGTCTCTTTAAATCACTTGTAAACCCTTTATACAATTTTAAATTTCGTTTACTCTTTAAAATGTATACGTAATACATACCCCCTTCTTTTTAACTCAGCCCCAGCCCGAGGCTGGTCGGCCTTGGGCCAAACCTCTCCAAACGTTAAATTGTGCTATAATAATAGCACTAAATATTCATCCAGTCAAGGCAATATGATAAACCGCTTCGCCAAAATATCGCTTATTATCTTGGGATATTTGATAATCCTCTCAGCCGTGGCCAATATTTTTGACGCTGACCTCGGCTGGCATTTACGCTGTGGCCGAGACACTTTTGCCAGCGCCTTCCCCTATTTGGACACCTACACCTATTCATATTACGGTCAGCCATGGACCAACCACGAGTGGGGCGGGGATGTTTTGTTTTGGGCGATATATTCCATGTTCGGATATTTCACTTTGCCAATCTTGGTCGCGGCCTGTGTTTGGTTCACCCTGCTTGGCGCAATAAAAATATTTTTCGGCCAATTATCTATGGCTGGCATTATCGCCGGTATAGTCGGAGCCGGCGCGGTCTCGTACTTACTCGCTCCGCGCCTGGCATTTATTGTACCCGCGCTTCTGGTCTGCTTGCTTTTTACCTTGGAAAAGAAAAAATACTTGTTCCTCTGGCCAATGATTATCTGGCTCTGGTCGGCCTTGCATGGCAGTTGGATTTTGGGATTTATCATCATCAATATTTATCTGTTCGGAAATCTGGCATCAATAATTTTACAAAAATATTTTCCAAAATTCGCCAGCCAATACTCTGATTGGCGCAAAAAAGATTTTACGAGGATAATATTTTGGCAAATTATATCCGCGGCCGCGGTTTGCCTTAATCCATATGGATGGAAAATATGGCAAGAAGTCGGGCAATATCTATCGCCGCAATATTTTAAACTAGTGGTAAATGAATGGTTGCCGAGTTATGTCTTTCCGATTTATCCTTGGCCACTCGTTATCGGAGCTGTGGCCGCGGTACTCCTCGCTATCGCCTATTACAAAAAACGCGCCACCTTGGCGCAGCTTCTACTTTTTTTCGCCATGTTCTTTGCCGCCTGGCAGGCCAAGCGCCAAGCGTTTTATCTGGTGGTAGTATCCCTGCCGATTATCGCTCTGGCCGCGGAAACTAGCACCGAAGAAATTAAAACAATATTTTTTTCGGAAAAAAATATCAACCGAGCTAAAATTATTATAATTATTTTAGCAACGTGCGGGTGTATCTTCGCGTTAACAAAAATTCATTTTACCAACGACATCTGGTCGGATAAGGAATTTTTAACCCAACGAGAATTGCCGTTTGGCGCCGTAGCATTTATCAAAACTGATTCAAATAACAAAAAAATAAATATCTTCAACGAATTTCGCTGGGGTGGGTACTTAAATTGGTCGTTGCCAAACGCTTTGGTATATTTTGACGGACGAGGTACAGCCACTTGGCGGGACGAATACGGAAAAACTTATCTGCAAAAATATCGGGAAATTAAAATGGAAGCCGGCGGTTTGAAAATATTAAACTCATCCAAAGCCGACTACGTACTCTTGTCCCGTTCCACTTCATCGGTTTATCCCCGACCTGATTGGCTGAATAGAATGATTTTTGGTGAAAATGAACTGCAAAAAGTATTTTCCACGGATGAATCGCAGTTGGAAAAAATGCTGAAAATAAGTGCTGACTGGAAATTGATTTACTCGGATAATATCGCTAGAGTTTGGAAAAAACAGCTCGTCCGAGAGTGATGACAAAAACTTTTTTCGCGCCGGCCGCGCGCACGGCTTGGGCGCATGATTCCAAGGTGGCGCCGGTGGTAAAAACATCATCAACCAAAATAATATTTTCCGGGCACGGTATGCCTTTTTGCCAAATGAACGCGTCCAACACATTATGTTCGCGTTCTTTTTTGTTTAATTTGGCCTGTTGCGCCGTATAGCGAACGCGCAATAAATATGTTTTCACCGGAATTTTATTTTGCCAACAATTTTTAGCGACAATCCGCGCGATAACATCCGCTTGATTATATCCGCGTTCACGTTCACGGCGATGATGAAGCGGGACTGGCACAATCATACAATTTTCCGTTGATATTTGTTTGGCAAAATTATCAAATTTTTCGCTGTGAACAATTACCTTATGCCAAACATTCTCAATATCCGAGGCGAAATTATATTTAAACGCGCGGATTAATTTACCAGCTGGCACCTGCTCCAAGTATGGTAAAAAGGCAAAAGCGCCATCCAACGATGACGCACTGGCCTCAAACTCGCCAAAACATTTTTCCTGTCGGGCTAAACATTTTTTGCACCACCACTCGCCTTCCGCGCCGCATTCCACGCAATAGATTGGAAAAAGTGTGGCTTTGATTAAGAGTAAAAATTGTTTAAACACATCACTCAAGCGTCAATATTCCCTCCGGATAAACCGGCGTTGTCACGTTAATGAAATTCGCCGATGAAACATTGTTTATTGTGATCGCCGGCCAATTCCAATCACGCGAGTCGGAATATATTCCATATTCTAAATTTAAAAATTGCACATTATCTAAATGCAACGCACCGCGTACAATATATATTCCGCCAATTCCGGAACCGTAATTACTATAGGAATTAGCGCCATCAAAAATAGTATTGGTTATGGAAATTGAGTTCGCTTCCGGAATTGATTGATAAAATTCCGCTTTAATATACAAGTTGCCGCCGTATGAAAAGGTGGAATTATCAATTGACAAGATGACGCCATCGCCGGCATAAATTGTTTTACTATAGAAACCACAGGTAGCCCGCGCGGTTAGGCACAGGAACGGGTCTGAACCGCTATAACGAAAATCTGCGTAGTTTATCTCGCCATAACTACCGCCATAGAATATCAGGCCACCCCAATCCCACGCTGCTGGTTCATTGTTTGTGCCAAGAGTCATCGTGTTGGTTCTATCATCGCCAAAACTTCTATCTTGGACTGACGTAAACGCAACGCGGCCGCTCCCCGCCCCTTCAACATACATTGAACCATATATTTCCATATACGAAGCGCGGTTTAATCCTTTGACTATTGTGCCGGGTTGAAGCCGTAAAATTTTACCAGCCGGGACAATATAATGCTCCAAAATATACGGACTGCCGGTCGCGGTTAAAATTAATTCATCATCAATTTGTTCCCCGCTCAGATGGATGTACTCATATTCAATCGGTCCTAATTCCACAGTGGTCGTCGCGAATACATAGTCAGACACGTTGCCAAGCGCGTCGCTTGCCCGCAAACGAAACACATAATCGCCCGAACTGGTCGCCGTAAAATCATAAAATGTACTAGTGGATACTGATAGAAGGTTAGCCCATTCAGTGCCGCTGGCCGAAAAATCCAAATCATACGCAACTGGAACAGAGATATTTTCTTCGGCCGAAAGATTTAAATGAATTACAGTGGAAGTGGTGGACGTGGAAATTATTTCGGCCGCGAGCGCGGTGGACGACGGAGCAAAGTAATCTAAAATGATTTGCGCCGGCCCAACGGCCGACGAAGTCGGACGTCCATCATCGCCGAGCGCGGAAAAATAATATAAATTGATGCCGTATTGCGGAATTAGTTCTGACGACCAGTTAATATTATTTATCGTGGTAGTGGCGTTCGCCATATAGTCAGGAGTTGACGATGACTCGGCCGAGCGATATACAAAAATTGATTGTGTCCCGCTGGCGCACTCGCCAAATACCGAGACCAATGTTGACGAAGTATAAAGCGTTGAAGAAAATATTGAATCAAAAATCAAAGCCGGCCATGGTTCAAAAACATAAGCGGGCGAACCGGTAAATAAATATATTGTTTTGACGGAATCATCTGTGGTTGAGGTAGCTGAAGATACATCATTTTCCAAAGGCGGAATAATTTTTTCACCCAATACATCGGCAGTTTTTGTCGTGGTGGCCGGAGTTAAGATCTTGATAATTTCTTTGGTGGTTTCCGCCTGAGTTTTATTGACCGATTGGATAATTACATCAGCGACCTTTTGCGAGGTTTGCGGATTTTTCAAAAGGTCAACTGCGGAAACAAGTTTCCCGTTTTGATTAATAAATAATTTTGTTAAGGCATTTGTATACGCGTTATACTTGGCTCTAATTGCATCATGTTTAGCGCGTGTTGCCTCGCCTTGTTCAAAAAATAATTGGATTACTCCGGCCGCGTATGATACGGCTTTTGGCGCGAGAATGGAATAGTAGTCGGAGTTAATTTTATCTGTTATAAAATATTTATTATTATTTGAGTCAACGAGATCTTCTTCAACGGCTATTTTACAATATTTCTTATTATCATATAATTCTTGGACACAATTTAGCGGAACGCCACTATATATTACTCCTTTAATATTATTTAGATTTATATCTTTCTTATCTATCGTATCTTCACTAAAAAAATTATTATTTGAAATACTGGCTAAATTATAAAAATATGCATCTAAATTATCGTAATATTCTATATCTTCTCTTGCAAAACCTGGATTATATTTTTCGGCCCATGATTCCAACGGGTCGCCCTCGGGATGCGAATCAAGACGTGTGTGGGCCGGCACCGCCATATCTTCAATCAAATGCAAAACATGCCCCAAAGCCAAAAAGGCCGTATTATAATCGTTATCCGCATAGGCATATAAAGCCGCGTCCCATGATTGGTCGCCGACAGCGTACATTTCTTGCGAGTCTGGATAATTGACCCATTTTTTAGCTGAGGAAAAACCATATAACCCCTTGTTCGTATTCGGGTTATAAAAATGATTCATCCAACGAGCCGGTGTATCCTCATCAATTGACCCTTGAATAATATTTTGTTTTTCTTCATCGTTTATTTTATTGCCCGCTTTTTGATTAAATAAATTTATTGCCGCCTCGGTCAAATGCGGGTGCGCCACATAAGTATCAAAGGAACTTGCCTGTTTAGATATAGTTGCTATGGATACAATTATAACAATCAATACGGCAAAGAAAATTACCCTCCTCATATAATATATTATTAATATTGCGTTATTTTCCAATCTCCGCTGCTATTTTTATTGAAATCAACATGATGCGAAGATGCCCCGTTGTTATATATAAATACATACTGCGCCAGCGAATCACCCTGTAGAGTACTTGTTATCACCTCCGGATATTTTTCATAAATTGAAGTAAATTTATTTTCATTATACGCCTTAGAGATAGCCGCGACATTTGATTCATAGCGCGAAGAATCTTTGAATAATTGATCCAATACAGTTGGCAAATCATTATTTTTCAAACCTTCTCTAAATTTGGCATACGTTTGCTCGGGCGTGGTCCGAGTCGCCACATCGGCGTTTTTAATTTGTGGATATAGTGTATTTAATTCATCTTGAGTTCTATCGCGCCAAGGAAAATTTGGCTCAGACAAACCAATAGAAATCTTTTCTTTTTTTATTTCCCACCACGAACGACCGTAAAATTGCCAGGTAATTAGGCCGACCAACACGAGCAACGCGATAATTAGAATTGCGACCAATAATTTTTTCCTCATATAAACTAATTAAATCCCTCTCCTTTTAGGAGAGGGACAGAGGGTGAGGTCAACAAAACATACCCCCTCCTCTGTCCTCCCCCTAATAGGGGGAGGAAAATTGAATAATAAAAATTACTTCCACTTGATATCATCCACCAGCCAGTTATCACCGGATTTAACCAGTTTAACCGTCGCCGCTTGAGTGCTCTCGGCCACGGTAGCACCCTTGGTGGTCGTCCTCTGGGAATTAAGTTCAACTGTTGCGCTGGACGCTGAAAAATCCGTCACATTGGTTGCGATAACCTTGGTGGTGACGCCGATAAAATCACCGTTGTATTTTACGTTCAAGCGCTGGCTCAAGATTGCCCACAAATCTTTCGTCACCAATGGTTCCACCGAACGGATATTTTCACCGCTTGCGTCCGATGAATATGAGCCATACCGCTCCACAAAAATTTTAGCCAATTGTTTAGCCGCATTTTTCATGGTTTCTTCAGTGGTGGCCGGCTTTACGGTCGTGCCGGAAGGAATAACCGTGGCCGGCGTGGTAATTTGCGCCGGAAAATTCGTGGAATCAATCGTGCCGGCAGTCGTGGTTGGAGTTGTCTCGGCCACAGTAGCGGCCTGTTTTTTCTTGGAAATCACAATCAAGCCAATGCTGATGGCCAATATTATGAGAACAATCAAACTGATGAGAATAAATATTCGGGAACGAAGTGTGGTCATATTAAAATTTATTTTATATACATTTCAGTCCTAAGCTGATCCGCCTTGGGCGGAAAATTCTTTTTTGGCTTTTTCTATGGCCAAAAGCTGTTCAGGATTGGTGGTGACAATTTGGTCTTCGGTGTATGACGCCACCACTTTGATAGCCGCATGCTTTAGTCCGGCAAAGAAAATCCCTTCGCCCACACCCGATTCCAATAATAGATATTTTTCACTGTCGGTCAAGACAAATACTTTTTGAATCAAATCAATGGAAGCCGGCGACTGGCGAAGTAATAACTGTAAAGCCGAGTTCGTGACGATCGCTTGTCCGTATTGAGACTTCAAAAAGTCGTTTACATCCTGAGTGATGGTGGTGACGCCCAAATAATATTTACGCGCGCGTTTGACCAGAGAAAAAATAAATTTCGCCGAGTCCTCATGCATCATCAGCCACCAAGCCTCATCAATCACCAGAATTCTTTTTTTGCGTTCGGACCGCACCACGTTCCAAATGTAGTTGATAATGGTATAGATGGCAATCGGACGAAGTTCTTCTTCCAAATCTCGGACTGAAAATACCACCAATTGATTTTTCATATCCACATTGGTCGGCGAATTAAACAAGCCGGCAAATGTGCCATCAGTGTATTTTTGCAATTTGAGCACCAACTCGCCCGAACCTTGCATGCCTTCCAAAACTTCCACCAAATCCTGCATAATCGGCGGACGAACGGTGGCCAAATCCGCATCCGGCGTAATATCTTTTTTGGCAAACGCTTCAATCAAAGCCCGATCAATAATCGCGTCCTGCTCCACGGATAAACCGCCAAGCATGATGCGGAGTAAACCTTTAACGGTAATCACCGCGCTCCGGATGACATCCTCGGTGGAAATTTCCATCCCCATCGGACGAGGCAAATCAAAAGGATTGATCTTAGCTTCGGATGAAAGCGAAATATTGATATACGTCCCCCCAACCGCGTCGCTCAAATGTTTGTATTCCATTTCCGGGTCAATGACAATCACGTCCACACCCATCATCATCGTGCGCAGAATTTCCAATTTAATAGTATAACTTTTGCCCGCGCCCGAGGTGGCAAAGACCACCATATTGGCGTTTTGCAGGGAAAATCTATCAAACAAAATCAAACTATTGTTGTGGCGATTGATACCGTACAAAATACCATCATCCGAAGTCAGCTCGGCCGAGATAAACGGGAACGAGGCGGCAATCGGCGACGAATTCATGTTGAAAGAAATAAAAAGTTCGTCGTTCGCAATCGGCAAAGTGGAATTAAAGCCTTGCTCGGCTTGATACAAAACCTTACGCGTAATTATTAGTTTGCCGCCAAAAATATTTTCTATATCTTCGGATGTCCGGTCCAATTCTTCCTTGCTCTTAGCATAAACCGTGGCATAAAAACAAAATTGGAAAAAGTGTTCGGTTCCTTGAGTCAGGTTGTCGCGCAATTGTTCTATATCGCGCAAAGCCGTTTCGCGAATCGGGTCGCGCGGGGCGCCCTTTTCAGTATCGGAATTTATTTGCGCCTCCAAGGCGCCGACTTTATTTTTTAATTGTTTCAAAATTATCGCGGATTTAATCGGATAGAAAAACATGCCCACATCCATCGTGGCCGACATGTTGATAATCGGCGAGGCCCAACCGATGGAGATGTAGCGCGGATACGCGGTGATGAAAAGCGTACGGCAAAAAACATCGCCGAGCTGAACAAAACTTGATTCCACGCGAAACGCGGACGGCGCCACTAAATCACGAATGGAAATTACGCCCTCGCGATAAATCCGCTCCTCTTCCAGCGTGGCCATTTCTTCGGCCGTACTCTGTTTGATGGCCGAAGTTTCCATGGCTAAACGCCCGGTTGATTTTTTTTCTTCTTTTTTATTTATTGATGATGGTTTGAAGGCCATATTAATCAGGCGTTTTCTATATTAAAATCCCCGATTGGCGCGAGCGGCTCGGACAATGAAATGTCCGGGTTGTAAGTTGAATAAAATAATTCAATCAACGATTGCGTATCCAAGCGCACCACTTCCAAACCCATGCTGGTGAGGCCAGATTCAATTTGGCGGACGCGCATATCTAAATCATATTTTCGTTTCAAAAATCTTTCTTCTTTCAGGTGCACGGTGATGGCGGGGTTTAAAACTTCGGACGCGCGCGCCCAAAAACCGCGTTTCTTATTTGAGAGCGGATCATATGGCACAATCACGTAAAAATTTTTGCTCATAATTTTTCCCAGGCTGACCAGCTCGCCGACAAAGGACCTATAGTCGGCAATTTGCATGCGCAATAATTCGTTGGGCTGTTCGCGTTCTTTTTGCGCCAACTTTTCTAAATATGGTTTAATATTTAGTTGCCGAGATTGGATGACAATTTGTAAAGGATGGTCCAAGCCGTTCAAAAATGAAACATAGGCGCTAACAATAGCCTGCTGTTCATCCTCGTTCTTGAGGGCAAAATTAATACTGGACACGACCAAAGCGGCGCGCAAAGTCCCATCTTTCATCAAGATGGTGTCATTTTTAATTTCCGCCAAAGCCAAATTCTTTTGTGAAGATGGGATGGCCGCGCGTTTTTTGACCGCATTATTATTTTTCATAGTTAGTCTTCTGATTTATAATATCCGCCGGTATTGACCGTCAAGGATAAATCACGCAAACGGCTGTAAGATATTCGCTGAATCGGTTTAGCCGCTTCCGGCACCACTACTTTCGCCTCTTCGCGTATGCGTTTCAAATCCGCCGTGTCAAAAACTTTATTCCAAATTCTGAGCGATGGACGACGCAATGTCTGAATAATGTTCAAAATTACATAATGAAATGGTTGGCCGTTGACTTTGACAAAAGCGATGACCAGCGATCCGCCGCCCAATATCACCAAGATAAAAACAAATAAAGCAAAATCCGCCAACTTATAAGCAAGTACAATGAGCAAGCCGGACACCAACAAAATCACAAACTGGCGTGCCGTCACCGGTCCAAAAATCTTGTCTTCCACATCAATGAATTGCGGCACGACAAATTGTGTTTGCATCGCCATAGTATTATAGCAAATCTTTCTCCATTTGTATCAAGGCCTTAATTTCGTTCATCTGAATTTTATTTTTATCAGCCATATTTTCCGCCACTTTCTTTTTCATATTCAATGATGCGGCCGAAGCGCCAATATAATCATTAAACAACGGGCTCAAACGCCACGCTTCCAAAGCATTCATAAATAAAATATACGACTCGTCCCGCAGATTCGTAAATTTTTGCGCCAGACGCGAGGCGGCTTCATTTGGGTTGGTGGACAGCCGGCGAAAATCAGTCAGCGTGAAATAACGAATTTCTTCCACCGGCCCGAGATTGGCCGGTTTGGCCGGCGTAATATCTTGCACCATTGTCCGCGCCGGCATTTCTCTTTTCGCCACCAGGCCGGAAATATCATTACCCATATTAACGGACTCGGCGCGTACCAAATCATCCAAAGATTTACGGCCACCTTCGCTTTTTTGCTTCGGCGAGCCAAGGCCACCTTCGCCCCTTTGGGGCTCTGGCGTGCTACGATGCACAAACGAATTTATCGGGGATGATGTGGCCGGGAACGGTTCTTGGTCTTCTTTCAAAAGCGCTTTAGGCACACCGAGAGGTTTTTTTAAAACCGGAACTTCAGCGGATTGGGGAATATTTTTTTTGATAAAATCATTAACCGCCATGATAACTTTATCCGCGGCCACGGCATCTAAACCAATGCCATATTGATTTTCCGAACGGACGAGCCATTCTTTTACTTCTTCCTCGCCGCGCACATCTTTGAGGCGCAGTTGAACCAAACCAAGCAAACGATTTTTGGCATCAGATGAAATTTGTAAATTTAATTTGCGAACGATCTCCCCAGCCTCGGCTTTTCTATCCGGACTGACTCGCGGGGCATTAGCGGTTGTCTTGGGTAATTCTTCCAACGCCGGTTCTTCTTTAATTTTTTCATTGATAACCGTCTTTGGCGTCGTGGGTGCGGGAATGACGACAGTTTGTGCCGGCGAAATTGGTTTTTGCGTAATTACCACGGCCGTCTTGGCACGCTGTTTATTTTTTTGCCGAGTCTGAAATTCGGCCATGGTGATTTTTTCCACCGTGCCGTCTAATTTTTTGACTGGGATTAAAACTTCATCTGTCATATTAAACATTCCATTTAAACTCACCGGCATTGTCATCAAAATAATATAATTCGGCGATCTTTGGGTCGTTGTATTTAGCGGCCGCACGTCCCAAAACAATAAACACACCATCTAAATCTTTGTAATTTCCTTGCGCGTCTTTTTCAAACGCGGCATCAATTTTCGCGCGGATTTCCGCGGGCGCGGGTTTGACGAGGGGTGGAGTTGGGGGCATAGGGTTTGCGGGTGGGGTTATGGGTGATGAAGGCTTGCCATCTTGACTTGACATCACAGGTTCAGTTTTAATATTTATATTCATGCCATAATCAGGGTCATAAATCTCCGGATGTGCATATTGATCAACTAATTGAGTAAGGGTCTCTGGTGAATTTTGTGTTAACACGGTAATTATTTTGATCAAATTATCAACAGCCTCGTGAGTCGTAATATAAATATATTCTTTTTTATACAACTCATCATTTAAACCGTTTGGAAATATCAGCTTTGATAATTTCTGATACAGCTCGGCATATTCCATACTGTTGCTCGCTCTACTTTCATTCATCATAACCTCTTTGACGCAATCGGCAATTGTATAAATTTTACCATTTGGCAATACGCCGATCGGCCAGTCGGATCTCTCCAAAGCGTCGCGCGTCTTGGCAAAAAATGATTGAATGTCCGGCTCCAATGTCAAACGAAAATTCGCGTATGAAAGAATTTTATCTAAAATATCAAAACCCAGCCGCACAGCATCGGGCAATTGAATCGCAATATTCTTTATCATTACTTCCGGGCGAACATCCAAAGGATTTGACCAAATGGCATAAACATAAAATGGCCAATAAGTCCGGCGATACTCCTGAATCTCAGTTATGCTCATCTCGCCAAACAAACTGAATAATTCCAATCTCGTCACCTCCATTTGCACAGAATCATATCGCGCGGTTTCAAAAAAATCCTTGAACAATTCTTCAAATGTTTTTGAACCGATTAATTTTGGATGAAATGATTGCATAATATGTTTTACTTATGCGAATCTTTCCAATACTTTAAAATTTCCGCCTCTGTTTTACCGGATTTTTTCAAAATTTTCTCCATGCGTTTGATTAAAATTTTAAGTGCTTTGTCGTCTGTCATGCCTTCGGCTACATGTTTTAGGAATCCATCCAGCTTAGCAGGATCAAGGGCTTCCATTTTTTCATTCAAGTCAGCCATTAACGCGGGAAGGAACACGCGACCCACATTATTTTGATCCGCGTTCTTAACTTGACTTATAAAAGCATTTTCATTGTGCACGTCGATGTTGAGATCACCTGTCTTGTCTTGATAGATTATGTGGTAGGCATTCGTTGCCTCACGCATATTGGCATGGGTAGAATAATAATCAGCATCTTCTTTATTATAACCAAGAGAATAGTTTCCCTTCACCGTATCATATTTGACACCAGATACCACTGAAGCATAGCCAGACTTAGAGGCCAATGTCTTGGCGTTGTCTTGCAAAATTTTCAACATGGCATTAACTTGGTGCTGATTATTTCTATTAAGACCGCTTAATTCGCTATTAAGCTCAACACTATTCTTACCTTTCATGTCTCGTCCGCTAATCATTGAGGCGAGAATATTTTGCCTGTTTTCCGGTGACCTGTCGCCGGTGTAAGGGATCACCTTTGTTGCCGCGTCTTCAACTGCTTTGTAAGTTGAGGCGTCACGCATGCTCAGAGCTACAAAGCTCGCGGTTTTGGCCGCCTCTTTTTGGTACGCTTTCGTTTTTTCGGCTTCGTCTGGACTACCTGTCCCCTTCACGCCATCATATGCTGCCGCGGCATCCTGAACACGTTTAAATTGCGCCGGGGCTTCAGTTGCAAAATCATTATAACTATAATCGGCAAAATTTTCCTGCATTTTCTTAAAATAACTGTTCGCAAATTTTGCGTGTTCCAAACGCGCCAAATCATCTCGGCCTTTACCCTCATAGCTTTTGGCGTTTAGTTCCGAAGTCGCCCGATCGGTTTCTATTTTCGCGTCATCCAGTTCAATTTTATTTCCATGCAAACTGCTGTTTAAATCTTGCATTCTTCCGCTTGTCCGCAATAGCTCCTCTATACGCTTTAGCTGTCTAATTTCTTCAATCGCGCGATTATCTTGGGTAATCAACTCCTTTTCTTTCATCAACTCAGCTTGGCGCCCTTGAATGCCTTCTAAGCGCCCGGATTCCTCGCCAGCACCGGTCAACAACACCTGTTTAGCTTGCTCACCGGCGACCTGAGTTTGTTCTTCAATTAATTTTGTTTGCGCCGCGGAAATATCAATAAATTGTTTATTTTTTTGAAATTCTAATTTTTGTTGATCAGTTAAATTATCAATACCGCCGGCCTCCTTCACCATTTTTTCATTTTCAATCCCCAAGCGTTCAGCTTTGGCTTTATCAGCTTCCACCGTGTAGCCTCCAATGCCGGTTTCACCGGCTTTTTTCCGCAAAACATCTTCTTTCGCGGATAACAACCTTACTTGTTGTTCTTGTTTGTGTTTAGATTCAAACAAATCAGCCTTTGCTTGCATGCTGGCAGCCATGTCAACTAATTTTTCACCCCTACCTTTACTATCAGGCGCAATTTTCTCCTCAAGATTTTTCCACGCCTGCTCATCACGTTTTGCAATAACACCGGCTTTTATTAGTTTTCCGAGCTCAACGTTGGCCTTGAGATCAGCCTGTTTTTGTTTTAGATCTTCCGGTTCCTTTACAGATGTTTCAGCAAGCTTAATACGATTTTCCAGCATATCTTTCTTCGTTTTAATTTGCGCCGCCCTAGTACCAATCATAAACTGACTAGAAATATCTCCTTTATTCAGGCCAACGACACCCCCAGCAGCTGCCAAGAATTTGCCGGGCTTTGTTCGAGCAAAGGCATGCGACCCACGTTCAAGTATTTGTCTATTATAAAAATCCTTCCCTGCTTGCATCCCAAGTTTCGCGTTCAACGCTAAATTTTCTCCCCGTTCTTTCCATGCATTTCCTCCCACTAACGGCACATTCATGGCAATACCTTTTCCCACGGCCTTTGCCGTCTTCCCCGTCCACTTGGCGGCGGCCAAACCGGCCGCGGCGCCGGACGCCGCATAAGCAAACTTAGTGGCTGCGCCGGCCGCGGCGCCAAGCATACCAGCTCCGGCCGCGGATAATTTTTGCGTGGTTTTCACGCCGGCCAGCAACAATGCCGCCGCTAAAATAAAATTCGCTAAATTTTCCCATTGCAAAACTTTGTTAAGGTTCATGCTCGGCTCGCCGCCGGTGGCTGTCGATGCCTCTTGCATGGCGGTTTCCGCATCTGTAATTGGATAGCCGGAATTGGCGCCGGTGAATTCATCGTGGATGTTAGCGCCTCCGGCCACGGCAAAAGCCAACCATAAAAAAAATGCCAACACCGGCCCGGACAAAACATTGTTGGTAAATTCAGTCCACCACTGGCTGGCGTAAGATTGAAATTTGGGAATTACGCCAAGCACAAAAGCCAACGGCGACAAAATAATGCAAATCCAAAGCGCGATGACGCGTGCAATCAGCATGAGTAGATACGCGCCAATCACCACCATGGCGGTAAAGGCAAAAATACAAGCGACTATTGCTGAAACAAGAACATTTATATCAGTACTCAACGCGCTCGGGTCGGCATCGGTGGCAAAAGCTAAAATATCATTCATGTGCAAAGCATTGACCAAATTTCCGCCAGCGGTCGCGGCCGCGCCGGAAATAAAAGTCATCATAAACACTTGGGCCGCATCAATGATGACGCCGCAAATCAAACGAGAAAAATTAACCAGTATGGCGGCCATGACAAACTTGACCAATAATTTTTTCCATTCGTATTGCTCTATGCCGAGAACTGTGCCAAACGCGATCACCATTAAAATCAAAACAAAAAACATGTTGGTGACGTCGCGCACCAACACCCAGCCGAGAGTGACGGCCGGCGCGTTGATATAATGATTATAGCTGGCGATTTCAATGACGAATTTCAAAATAAAAACCGTAATGGACATGAAAGTCGCCGCCAATCCCAAAACTAAATTTCCTAACCACTCGGAAAGCGTACTGCCAAAATCGGCATACGCCGGATGGATTCCCACCACAAACATCGCGAACAAAAAGACCGACATTAGCAAAAATATGGAAACAAAACCAAGCCGCCTTCGCGGTTTAATTTTCTGCCACAACCATCTCCCCTTGTTCAGGAGGGAATTATTCATAAAGCCGAATCGGGCTTACGTTTATGATGTTATTATAGCACAAAGGACGCGGCAAGACAAAGTTTAAAAGTATTGGGATTTATCCACAATAGGTAAAGGCGTTTTAACTAATAATGCCACCGAACTTTTCCCCTTATTATACTTGACCGCACTACTGTTTTATGCTTCAATATACTCAATTGATATAGTTAACTTCTTTGACAATTTTTTGTATCAAAACAGCATCTATTTGCATGAGGAGGCTCCCATGAATGAAAAAATCAAAACAGCCACGCAGCTCCACGATCTGATGCGCCAAGCACGGCAAGAAAATGAGCAACGTAAATTTCTAGAGGAAAAAGCGGCTGATGAATTACGCCGCATTACAAGCTCGCCGGAATTTATCAAAAGACAAGCGGATAAATATGTCGCGGCAATTATGGAAATAGCTACAAAAGTTGCCAAGGAAGATAAAAATTCATTTGTCATTATGGATAGAAGCGACCCGGTTCGTAAAAAAAGTTATGAAAATAATGATATTAAAGTGTTCACGCACAGCGAGATTTTCTCCATAGCTCATTTTGAGAGCAATTATCGGCTACCGTGGTACAGCGTGGAAGAACGTCTCTGGGGCGGACGTACACTTGTAGCCAGTAATGAACTCAATCTCGTGATTTCTGATATCAAATCAAGGGGGCTGGGGGTGGAAATAAAGTTTTGTCCCGCTAGTGACTCCTATTATCAGAATGAAATAATAGGTCATGACCCTGATCTTGCCATAATCCACATCTCATGGTAAAAAAATTGCTCTTTGTTTATCCGTACCGCCTTGTCTTCAAAAACAAGGCGGTTATATTTACATTTGCATATTTTTTACCACGGTCGGCGGCAAACAAAAAACGCGCCGTATTTGGACGCGTTTATAAATATTTAATTTAAACAATGCGTATCCCCGTCTTCTTAATCTCATGCACCAACGGATCAGCGGCAACCGCAAAATCTTTTACGTTAAAACCATGCGGCTCAATGCGCACATCAACAGCACGGCGATATTTTCTTAAGTCAAATCTCGCCGTATCATTATCTCTGTTTAAACGATCGGTGATTACCGCCACATCAATATCGCTCCAACGACTCGCGTGATTTTTGGCGTGCGAACCGAAAAGATAAATCGCGAAAAAAGGAAATTTGTTATCTTTCAATACTTCCGCGTATTTTTTGACTATTTTTTTGCTTCAAGCCTTGACATAAATTTAAATAAATTTTTTTGATGATTACCAAATATTTATTCGCATATTTCTTATCGCATTTTTTATAAAATTCATTTTTATAATCCGGGTATCTGGCGCGAATATTAAATTCATTAATTTTATCCAAATCATCTAACGTATTTTCATCTAATTCAAGTCCAGCAATTTCGCTCAGTGGTTCTTCCTTACAGCCGGTGTCGGCGGTGGAACCGAAGGAAAAATAACTTAATAATGACCGAATATTCACTTCCTTAGTTTCAAGGCCGGTTCGGAAAACTTAATTTCCAAAATTTGTTGTTTAAATTTTGGTAAACGCCCGCTTGCCGTTTCAAAAACCAATCTAATATCTACCCCAAAATATTCATGAATTAAAAAATCGCGCATGCCGGCAATTTTTCGCCAAGGAATATCCGGATAATTTTTTCTAAAACTTATGGGTATATTTTTGACCGCTTCACCGATGATTTCCAGCCGTCGGAAAACGCCGTCTTGAGTTAAACCATTTTTAGCAAAGTCTTCAAACGGCATATTGGCGATATATTTTTCAATCGCTTCAATGGAATCTAAAATATGTTCAATAAATACTTGTGTGTCTTTATCTTTCTTCATAAGATACTGGTGGATGATGCCGCAATTTTATCTTTAAGCCGAGGGTGCACTGACTCATATGTGACAAGATCCACATCACGTTTTAATTTATCTTTTAACTCAACACGTAAATCCACCAATTCAAACAAGCTACTGCCGCGAGGCATCTTTACTAAAATATCCACATCACTTTTTTTATTTTGTTCACCGGAGGCAAACGATCCGAAAAGCGCAGACTTTAAAACACCGTATTTTTTTAATATGGGTAAGACAGCACTTTTAATTTGTTTTTGCGTAGCAGTCATATAAATTGCATCATTTTTACCCTCCCATCATATCACACAGCAGGGGGCTTGACAAATCCCCCAAAACGTGCTAATATATCTTGTTTTACCCACGAAAATGGGTTAAAATAGAAATATAGGCCATTTAATGGCAAAACCTGCTCTTTACAATATAGGCCCCGACGCATTTAGGTCGGGGCAGGTAGGATTAAAAGTATGATCCGGAAATTTGTCGGCATTGTCGCGTCAGTTTAAATCAGTTTTAATCTGTCTTAATCAATGTTGTCAGATTCCCGGGTTATACGGGTCGTCCCCGAAAGGGGCAACGAGCAGATACAACCAAACCTCACTCGCGAACGCGTTTGAGGTAAAAAAGGAAGAAAGCCATGACGAAGCTGGCGAATTTGTTCGCGATCATGGCCATCGTCATGATGGCCTCCCTCTCCACGTTTGTCACCGCTTGTGGTGACGACGGCGGTTCCTCTGCGGATTCGGACACCGATGCCGATTCGGACAGCGACAGTGACACGGATTCGGATTCCGACAGCGACTCGGATACGGATACCGATACCGATTCGGACAGCGACTCGGATACCGACACGGACACGGATGCCGACACTTCGTGCGATTGCCTCAACGGCACATCGGATGCCGAGGGATGCGTGGACATTGAGGGCGATATGTACGCTGAAAATCATTGTTGCGACTCCGACTACATTCTCAACACCGTCCTAACATACGCGGTGACCACGTGTCAAGTGACTTTTTCCGGTGACGGTGCTGTCGCAACCGGAACAGTAGATATGACTGCATTGCCGTATAGCGAGTACGACGCTAACACATCAACCACAATGGAATTTTACGTTGACAGTGACGGTGGTTTCCGTCAACAGTACTCCGTGGATGACGGAGAAACTGATGGCACGACCTACGTCCGTTGCGGCTGTTAACCCCGCTGTCGGCCAACTCTTGGCCGGCACAACAATCCTACCTCGGAGCCTTTGCTCCACAAAAAACCAAACCCCCGCAATTTCTTGCGAGGGTTTATTTTTTATTATCTACGTAATTTATATTTTACAACACTGGCACTACAACGATATATCCATCGTAATTGACCCATGGTTTAGTATAGGATGTTTTACATTGGTCTCCAGTGTCTGATTCTGAATAACACCCATTCCCCTTCACCACGTCGTCATCATTGGTACAACTCCCCGTGCACCAACCCCAATTATCCAACACTTGAACTTTTGGTTTGAAGGCGCAAACATAAGTCGGATGACCGTAATTGGCGGCGATATAATTCCAATCAATACCATAACCTGAAGTGTCCCAACCAACTATATTTGCCGCGGCCGACGGACAGTTGTAATCAGTGATAAATTCCAACGGCCTACTCTTACAGCCGGTGTCGGCGGTGGAGCCGAAGGAAAGTTGGGAAAAATTCAATTCAACTCTGCCGCTCGCAAAATACTTTTTAGTGTGCCCATCGGGAGTGTCCTAGAATGATATGGCACTGTCACTCGTTTGTGAGATACCGGATGATAAAAAATATAATGACTACCGGAAGCATGGTCTAATACAAAACCATTTTCTTTTAACATTTTAATAATTTGTTTGGCCGTTAGCCTAGGCGCGCGCGGCATATGGCTTGGATATTTCTAAATCAAAAGAGGATATAAAATTAGCTTCGTCAGTCGGGAGGTATTCATGATGTTTTTTTAGGCTGGCGACATATCCACGAATAGCGTCTGCCGCCGCTTTGCGCGCTTCTTCAAGGCTTTTACCATAGGTAATGCAGCCAGGTAATGATGGAACAACTACGGTAAAACCACCCTCCGGTTCAGGACGAAAAATTAGGTTGTAATTTAGTTTATTCCGACGCATAGATATAAAATTATTATTTAGCTATCATTATACTATCACACCCGCCCCCTCTTGACAAATCCCCCAAAACGTGCTATTATATCTTGTTTTACCCACGAAAATGGGTTAAAATAGAAATAGAGGCCGAATGTCGGCCAAAAACCGCTCTTTACAATACAGGTAGGATTAGACGCCTTTCTTATGAGGTAGAAAAGTGTTGCTTAATGTCAAATATCCAATGACAAATATTCAATCAAATCCAAAGCTCAAAATTTAAAAATTTGACGTTTGGATTTTGGCATTGATTTGACATTGGAAATTGGAAATTTGTCATTTCGTTAGGCCGCGCTTCTCTGCCCCATGAGGGGGCGAAACAAAAAAGGTTCGCAACAAAGTCCGCGCTTTGACTTCGGTCAGCTCGCGGATTGACGCCGGCCCGATGGGTTGGCAATGGGGAGGGTACCATGGAAAAATTTTATCGGTTCGCGATTCTCATCACCATCATTTCCTTGTTCTCGTTCATCACCGCCTGTGGTGATGACGGCGGTTCCGCGGATTCGGATTCCGATACGGATACGGATACCGATTCCGACAGTGATTCCGACTCGGATTCCGATACGGATACGGATACCGATTCCGACAGTGATTCCGACAGCGACTCCGACACCGACGCGGATACGGAGACGGATACCGAGGCCGAGGAAGCGTGCAACCAGACCGGCGACTTCTTTGCGGATACGTGGGTTGGACAAGACAACACCTCCTTGGGTTGTGTTTTTACCACGGAATTTCCGGACGATCAATGTGAAACCGATCACGCTGATCTACCGTGGGAAGAGGACAGCTGCCCAATCAATTCGGAAGTCGTTTTCGTCGGTACTGGTACGTCTGTCTGTTATTCTAGCAGTACCTCTACGATTTGCATCATCTACCACGCGGCTTCAGACTCAATTGACATCGTTGTGAATGACGATATTGCAGATTCGCTCATTCGTTACCAGCCATAACCGCCGACCGCGCAAAGCGATCGGTCCTACCTAAGGAGTGCACAGCTCCACAAAAACCAAACCCACGCAATTTCTTGCGTGGGTTAATTCGTTTTTTACCTCAATCATTGATCATTTGTTTACATTGGCACTACGACCACGTAACCACCATATAGTACCCACGGTTGTGATTTACTTAAAGCGCAATAATCATATACATCCTCCGCATAACACCCGTATCCATTCACATATTCATTTGAAGAATAATTACATCCACCGTTTGTACCTGGCGCTCGACTAGTGCACCAACCCCAATTATCCAACACCTGAACTTTGGGTTGGAAGGCGCAAACGTAAGGAACATCACCGAAATTGGCGACAATGTCTGTGTTCCAATTTATGCCGTAGGTGGAGGCGGATGATGGATAAACTTTTGCTCCTTCACTGCCACCCATTGGGCAAGAATAATCCACAATGAAATCATAGGGTTCGGCTTTGCAGCCGGTGTCCGAAGTCGAGCCAAAGGTCGTATAACCGGAGGCGGAAGAGCCTGAGCATACGGTGTTGTTCGTTAATCCGTCGCAATCACTATCATTACTACAAGGCATCAATTCACTAAGGTCCTGAATACAAAATTCATCTCCACCTGTACCCGTATTGCGATTGCAATCACAAAATTTTGTATTGCATGACGGTTTTTTATTACTTAAACTTTCGCTCTCAACCGCTACTGGATCCGTGCCATCGCCTTTTCTGACCGCGACACGGCGCAGTGGCATTTGGTTGGGTGAAGCCCACGCGTAAAATTGAATCGCCGCAGTCGCACCAGATGCCAAGTACACATTGCCGGATGTTTGTCCGTTAACTGCAACTGCATCTATCTCGTAACCGGCAGATGTTGGAGCCGCCACACGTGGCGGATAAAGAATTAATTTTAATGTCTTTGCGGTTGCCGGATTGGCAGCGTCGGCAGTAGAGTCAAAGTCATCTACCGATGTCCCGTTTTTTACCACTATTGTACCATCGGATGTCGTCGGATCATCTTTGAACGCGTAAACACCGTCCGACACGCGCACCAGCAATCTATCCGAATAAACTCGAGCAAACATTCGCTTAAGCATCTGACAATATGGTGCACCCGGGTTCGCCGCACAGTCACTAACTTTTTCAACATAAAATCTCGCGTACTCGCTTGCTGGTGCATCTTGCACCCTCATTACGCTCAACGGCACACCGGCGTCATAATCTGAAGCGTGAATTGTCATGGCCGTATCTGGATCGGAGATACCCTGCGGACTGTGGGCGTTAGCACCATACTTGCCCAATAACGTAACAAATGGATTGATAAGAGTGCGCGGTGAGCTATCACTATTTAAACCATAATTTGGGTTATCCATCTCTTTGGTGCGAGTGGCAGACAATCCAAACTCCGCCCAGTCTCCACCGACAGATAAGTCTCCAAGTGCTAGTCTTCCGGTAAATGGTTTAAAACCAAAATATTCATCATCTTCATCGGAAATTTGCAATTGTTCCGCGCAACGACCATCACGTAGAGTAATGACAAAGAAAAATCCCATATCGGTACTACCAGACGCGTTATCTTCGCCATCAACCCAGATACCTCTGAAATTATTTTTGGAATCAAATATAATCCGAATACCAGTGCCATTGCCTGAATCATTGTTTTGTGTTATGGACGCATAGGTATCGTTTTGTAGATTGTACACAATACTGCTATCTTTAACCCAATTACCATCTCCGTCGAGATTGCCCCCTTCCCATTGCCACGAATACCAGTCGGTTAATAATGAATAAGGGGTACTACCAAAACTCTTTTTTCTCCAGCTTGAATTTGTACAACCCGGTCTAAACCATTCTTTAACGATAAAAGATTGATCCTCGTTCTCGTCAAGTAAATCATTGTAAAAACTCACCCAACCGTCACTACAACCAGCACCATCACCACCGTCGCCAGAGTACCGTTTATCAAGATAAACATCTATTCTCTCAATATCATTCCTCTGCAAATATGTCTGCCCGACCGGCAAACTGATCCGAGCGAGATTTGACCCGGCTTCTTTCAATGTATTTTTATTTATTGGACAATATTTACCTTGCGAATCGTCTCCATCTGACATAGACAACCCCCAAATAGCATCAAACGCATTAGCACTCGTGTCCCAACATCCGGTGACGATGCTATTTTCCAAAGAATTATAAACAACAGTCGCTGAGCCGGAATAAAGAATCGCCTCACCATTCGGACCTTGAAGACTACCCGTGGAATTTCCCCAGTCCGCCTGCATTGAGGCACCTCCCATATTAAAAGTAGGATAAGCAGTGGAGCGCTTTCTGTTGGTCGGCGCATTAATCAAACACATATACCGATCGTCGGTCTCACCCACTTCATAACCGGCGCTCGGATCAGTCGCCCAAATATCTGAAGTTCCCGGAGCAAGCTCAAGCGGCCACCATGTAAGACAACGATGATTGCTTGTACCATTTATAGTCTGACGTAAATCTTTTTCCATGCAATATCCTTGCCAACCGGTCATGACTGATACGGAATTTACTTTTGAACACGTCCCACCAGTGCCACAGGTATCTATATCATCCGAACCGTCGCAATCTTTGCCATTATATGATCCGCCCGAGCAAACATAGCCCGAAGCGGTGGAGCGTCCGACCTGAGTAAAGATATCCCCACCCGATGTTTGAAATTTATCATAGCTACAATCACATTTATTGTTGGTGAGTTCGCCCGAATCATCATAACACAAATTCGTGTTTTCAAAACCGGTTTTGTATATTGCTGACATTAAATGTCCGCCAGACGATCCGCCATCGCCCCAAACCGTATTGTCACTCAATACGCTGGTGGAAAACGGACTGGAGTCTTCAGGATAGCTGCGACAAGATATACTTCGTGACGAAGTGACGGAATTTCCCGGACCTATATAATTAAATAAGCATTCTCCGTTATAACAAGCACCACCCGAGCCGCATGCACTGCCGTTATCAGTCTCGTCAGTGCATAATGCGGTCGTGGTCACATAAACCAAACGATTAGTATCATCAACATTACGCACTCTTAAATCAGGTATTTGATACGTAAAAGGTATGGAATATCCGGACAAATCAATTGAATCCCACGATGAATAAAGGGATTGATAGTAATTTTTATCAAGCACTTTGTCTTTACCAAGCCAACTACCAGTCACTACGCCACCTTCCGCGCATCGGCCGCTAACTCCAACCGCCGAGCTTGCTTGCTGGCATACGCCCAAATGATAACAGCGCGAAGCGGTTTCATTGGTTTCCGAATCAACATATGTTTGTTTAAAATCACAATACGCCCACTCGGCGCATTCGCGATCGTGTTTGACTTTTAAAATTGTGTTAGCATCATTGGCATTGCCTTTATCAACCGGGGTCACCAAATTTTCATCATTGCTTGTTGATAACGCATATGATGAAGTTGTGTTCCAATATTTATTGGGATTATTGGTATTGTCCAACAGGGCGCAACCTTCGGCTTGGCTGACCTGGCCATTACAGGCCGCTTCTTGCGCTTGAAGTTTTTCATTATCAATTAAATAATACGCGCTATCCTCATTTGCCACGCAAGTATCACCCTCTGTCTCACAATCGCTATCATCAGTGCAGACTTCGCCGGTCATGGCGCAGACGTTATTATCAGATGAACTATGATCAACATACTCGGTGCAACCGGATTGCTCTTGTGGACATGTGCCGACGTAATTATAGTATTTGACAGGATTACCCGATGACCATAATTGATATTCCCCGCTCGGTTTTCTTGAAGCCGGATAACACGGCACTTGATTGACATATTTGCAGGTACCGGTAGAGGTGCCGATAACACAATCGGCATCAGTAGCGCAGTATCGGCCCATGTAATGGGACCCTGAATTAAGTATAAAACCGCCAATACCAAAGATGGAACTACCAACAATTCCATAAGAAGAAAGTTCGTTTCGCACGCAAATGCCCGTGTCCTGCATCACCCAGCCAATGGAATTGGCTTTTAGATTTACTGATTTAATTTCCACGCCGGCGGCCGGAGGCTCAATGGAAATAAATTTATCTGTTTTGTATGTGCAGGTGGCGTTTGGTTTTTTGAAATAATATGAGCTGTCGCCCGAGGTCCACGCGCTGCAACCGGCTTCTTCGTTTTTACACAATGTATCGCTATAAAGCGCGGGATTATTTAATACGGCCGTCTCTTCAAATGTTTCGTAATGGACTACCAGAATGCCATCCACCTTATAGGATAATCCGCTGGCACTCACCGTTGATTTGCCCAAAACTTCGCAACCTAAATTTTCCGCTTTGCATGTCGCGCTTTGATTGGCTACCAAATAAATCGGGGTGGAGGTGGTGGTGTCCGGCGGAATATAAATTGTGGAACTGGTCAAGTGAACATTACCGGCCGCCACCAATTGTGCCGCCGTATAACCCATTATATCGGTATAACATCCGGTCTCGCCGGTCGGTACTTGGCAAGTAAATGTTTCCCCGCCCACAGTAGCAGATGCGGTACCGCCTGAGGCGCCGGCAATCCAAACATTATAAGCTTGCGCATTGGGATCATCCGGCGTGTTGTAGGTGTCCAGCACGGCCGTACAGCCAACTGCGGCTTCACGGCAAAGATAATTAAAGCCGGTGAGATAAAACATATTTTTGAGCGGATCAGAATAAGCCGTGCAACCCAGTGCCTCGCCCGGCAAATTATCCGAGGTATCACTGTCGCACAGCGCATTGACGCTCAAAGAATTTTTTACCAAATATATATAATCAGCCACCTCGGTCAAGCGGATGTTGTCTATAAATAATTGTTGGGTCGCGCCGCCGGTCGCACTCAAAGGTAAATATAAAATCGAAGTAGTCGCGCTGCCGTTGTAATTTAGCGGACCGAAGGAATAATATTTCCAAACATCGGACGAATTAATTTCGCTGTCGGTAAACGAACCTTCAAAATCCGCGCTCGCCAAACTAACACTTTTCAGAGCCGCACTGCCTTTGGCCCAAAATGATATGGTGTAAGCTTTACCTTTGGTCACGGGAAGGCCGTTTAATTGCGCGTAAGCCGTGGCTGCACTAGAATTCGTCTTCACATTCACGCGTAAAGAATGCCCATCAATTTGCGTGGACTCGGTGGAAGTGGCAATAGTGACAGTGGACGCGGAACTGGCCGACACACCCCAATTCGTCAAATCGGCATTTTCAAAATCTTCATTTAATAATAATCTGACGTTGTTGCCGGCATTGCCTTTGTAAGCGCGACAGGATTCAACATTAGAATTGCAGGTGCGCGTATCGCCCGCGCCATTGGTACCGACGGTCGTGCCCATGTAATAACAGGCATTGCTCTTGAATTCCACGGTGGAAGAACCGGCACGGCGATCAACGCCGTAATAATCGTAATCATAAGCGCAACGCAAATCGGTTGAGGTTAACGCTATTAGCTCCGGGGAACTTAGACGATATGGCGTGCATTGGTCGGTCGCGATAATTGTCTTGGATAAAAACGCGTAATATTTGGAGGCATCATCGCCGATAAATTGATGACAATCCGGATCAGCCGTGCCGGCTTCATAAGCCGTTTGAGAACATAACGGGGCTAACTCGGCATACTCGTCGGCATCGCGGAAAATTTGTTTGGGTCCGTTGTTGCTGTCATTTTTTACCAGGGTGTAAGTCTTGATGGAATAACCGCCGGATTCCGAACTTTCGTAAACAGTATAATTTTTTTGCTTGGTCTGATCAGGCAAAGCGCAGAGGCGCAGATAAGAAAAATATTCTTTTTGTTCCATCCCGCCCGAGTTGGCATTCAAATTGGTAAAAGCGGTACAGCCGGATTGCGAAGCAATGCAAGAATTTCCAGACGAAGGTATTATATATGATAAATTTTGCCCGCTGGAATAATTACTCGGCATTTCTTGGTAGGCGGCATAACCGTTGCAGACTGCGTCGCATTGATCATTCCAAGTCACCAGGCCGTCGCTCACGACTGCCGGAGTAAACTTGGCCGGAATTTTCTCGCCGGTGTATGAAGCCGTGTAATAATTACAATTTACTTCTTCGGGCAAACAAACTTGCGCGTAATTGGCGCAGGCTTTTTTGTCTTGCGGTTGAATCAAATTCAAGCCGGATAAAGTCATCGGCCACTGGACGCCGTTGGAGATTTTTTTGTTGAGCAAGGCTAAAGAATTGGCGGCGGTTGACGGGTCGGCATCATAGCAACCCAGATAATCCGGCGCCTTTTTGAGATACAATAAAGTGGAGTTGTCACTCGCTAATTTGAACGCGCTGCACCCGTCATTTTCGGCCGAGCAAGTGGAAACTGATTTATTAAAATGAATTCCGGTGTTGGTAAAAGTTTCATCAGTGGCATTATATACGGCCAACTGCGAATACCAATCCACGGTTGATGAATTTACATAATATTTGTCGCGCGAATATCTGGCGCAACCAACATTATCTGAATTGCATTCAGTGGTGTCCAATGTGCGAGTAAGGTATGAAGCGTCGCCGTCTGCGCCGGTGAAAGCTTTGCAAGTACTATAAATTGAATCGCAATAACCGGCATCAAATTTCCAAACCGGTTTTTCTTTCATACAATAACCCCATGATTGGCAGGTGCCGTCTTTGTTGTAGCCGACGCAATGTTGCAAATCCACACATTCCTGCACGCGCACACCGTCTTGGGCCACGGCGCCGTAAGCATACGAAGCGCAACGCATTTTGGGCATTTTGATTACCCACTGTGGATTGATCAAATGATAATACGCGCTTGATTCATCATAAAAACCATTCACCACATCGGACAAACTCGGCGGAGTGGACGCATTGGCGATATAAGCGGCCATTTCAAATCCGACCGGCAAAATTCTGGCTTGGCGTAAAAATTTAATGTTGCGATAACAATAAGCTTCTTCGGCGCAAGTCCATTTATCGGTTTCCTCGGCATTGTTCGGGGATATTAATTTCCAATCGCCGTGCAAAAGTCCGCGTTCCATCGCTTGCTTGATGGTGAGTGCGTCACCCAAATCAGCCTGCTGTAAAATTTGCATGAATGACTGATCAATCACGCAGGCGTCCGGAGATTTATTATCCTCGGAACACTCGGCCATATTGGTGGCCAAATCATAATTTTCCAAAGTAGTAATTTTCGGCGCGAGCAATTCTGAAAATAATTCTTGAGCCGCCCGGCGGTTGTCCGTTTCCGAACCAGAGGTGTAATAATTTGCGGCAAGCGTGTCGGAGGAATCAGAATCAGCGCATTGGTTCCAACCCACGCCGGTAATACTGAGTCCCGGGTTGCAAATTGTTTTTCCGCCCGGCAACATGCCTTTGGTAACAAAATTATTTACCACCGTGCCCAGTAAAGTATTTACAAAAGTACTGACTGCGTTGAGCGCCACCGTGGTCGCGCCTTTTTGCAAAGCGGCATTGGTCATGGAACGAGTATCAGCCGCGCGCCCTTCTTGCTGTTTGGATGGAGTTTGTGCCAGCATTTCTTGTTTCATGGCAGCGGCCGGAGTAACTTGTTTGCCGGAAATAATTTCCGTCATGGCGCTGATACCCTCGCCGCGCGCATCCTCGCCCGAAGCGCCGGCCACTTGTTCTTCGGTATAAGCGTCAATTGTTTCTTTGGATTTAAACCAAATACCCATATCAGTGTCTTTGACATTCACACCCAAACCGATTCTATCGGCCAAGCCCTCGCGACTAGCATATTTGCTGTAAACATTTTCCGGATTATAGGCCGCACGGAGTTGTTGCCATGAACATTTCGGCTTTGGTTCATTATACGCAAAATGAAAACCGAGTTGCAGAGCCAAATCCAAACGCAAATCCGGCAAGTCGCAGAGATTCAAACCCAAATCTTCGCTGAGTGAGCCAAGCATTTCACCGAGCGAATCGCCGGCTACTTGAGCCATATAACTGCCAAAACTTTTTCCGCTGGAAAACGGCCCTTGACCCCAATCACCCGAGGCCAGCCAAACGCCCATATCATAAGCGATTTTATTGGCAAAATAATTTAAGCCGTTCATGAGCGCGGTCATAAACATGAACTGGGCTTTCTCTTTGAGAGTTTGTTTGACTTCTTGAACCGTACCTTTGACTTGCCATGCCCTGAATGCATTTGTAATATTTGCGTCCATTTGTGCTCGCGCCGGACGCGGCGCAAAAAATAATGAACCGAAAATGGTCACAAATACAAAGATTGAAAGTATCGCGCTCAAACCAAATTTTTTTGTGTTAAAAAACATAAAGCGCTGATTATTGCGAAGCATTCATTAGTTGATTGATAAATTTCGCCGTGGTCGTCACATCAGATACTGTAGTGGAAGTGGTTTCCATACTATCCAAGATGGTAGATGAAGACATTATCTCCAACGCCATTTTGGTCAGATCATCATCGGAAATTTTATCCACCACTGATTGCGCCAAACCGGATTCAAGCAAAAGAGTTCTCATCTGATCCGGCGAAGTGAGCATGGCTTCCAAGGTTGATGTCACATCATAATTTGAAAACAGTGTGTTGGTATCGGCCACATCAGTGGAACTGGTGGCGATTATGGCCGAACCGTTTTCCGCGATTGACGCATTGCAATCTTTGCCTTCGGCGCAATTGGGATTTTTACCACCTTCAACTTCTTGCTTGTCGGTCAAGCCGTCCGAATCAGTATCAGCCAAATACGGGCTGGTGGAATAAACATATAATTCGTCAAAATCATTCAGGCCGTCAGCATCGGTATCACGATAACGCAACGCGTCGGTCGTATCCACATCACTCCCAATCATAGCCGGAATGGAATTATTCAAAGCAAACGGACTATACAAGGTATTACGCATTTCAATCAACCCGAGCGTCACCGCCAGTACGACAAAAGAAGACAGCAAAACCAAGCCGATTTTCTGCTCTTTGCTAAAACGGTTTTGCGGTTCGTCCATAAACGTTTATTACCTCTATATTATAGCAATATTTAAACTATAATAAAATAGTTGGCGGTGTGGATGAAATGGCGGCAAGAAGTTTTTTCCAATCCTCCACTCCCAACTCCTGCGCCCGCGCGTTTTCCGACAAACCCAGTTCGGCAAGAACTGATTTCAATTTTTCTTTGTTTTGCTTGCCGACAATAGGTAATATATTTTTGATCAATAATTTCCGGCGGTTGGCAAATCCGGCTTTGACTAAATTAAAGAAGTCGGCGGACTTTATAAACTTTTTAACTTTATGAACTTTAAGAACTATTATCGCCGAATCCACTTTTGGTACGGGCCAATAATTATCTCCGGGCACAATCCCGACTATTTCGGCATCGGCATAATATTGCACCGCGACTGAAAGCAAGGACATATCCCCCGCTTTCGCGCAAATGCGTTCAGCTACTTCCTTTTGCACCATTAGGGTCATTGATTCGGGTGGGTTTTCATTTTCCAAAAAAAATCTGATAACGGCCGAAGTAATTTGATAAGGCAGGTTCGCCACTACTTTATATTTCCCGTTTGGTAAATTTTCGGCTGTTTTCAAAACATTGCCCCAAAATATATGTAAATTTTTTAGCGCGCGCGCTTCCCAATACGGCATTAACTTTTTTTCAATCTCATAAGCAAAAACCTCTTTGGCTTTCTCCGCAAGGGCAAACGTGAGCACGCCAAAACCGGGCCCGACTTCCACAATCTTATCTGTTTTTTTGACATCGGCCGCCTCAATCATTTTCTCAATCACTTCCGGATTGATTAAATAATTCTGACCGTAATTTTTGGATGGCTGAAGACCGCAATTTTTACAAAGCGAATACAAATAGTCGGGATTGAATAATTTATCGTTCATATTTCAAACCTTTATCCGTATAATTATTGCTCGCATTCCAAAGCAACCATCCGGCGTCGGTATATTTTTCCGTGGCGTCAATTTGCGCGCGAATTTTATCCGCACCATAGACCGCGCCCAGATTGAATGCCTGGAGCCAAGGGCGAAGTATGGCGCGTTTATCCACAAATTTTGGCAAACCTTTTTGCAGGCCGTTTTCAAAAACCAAAGTCGGGTAATCGGCCGGATTTTTCAAACCCAAATGTCCGGACGGATAATGCGAGGGATACATCATCGGACAAATAAAATCCGCGTAATCCACCGCGTCCGCCAAACGCTGGCCAATATTCATATCATTCTCGGGCGCCGTCTCCATCACCAAGCCAAACATATCCAAAGATAGCCAAGCCGGTTCATCGCGCAAATGCGCGCTCATATATCTATAAAATTCATTCATCACTTCATATTTCTTTTTGTCGCCGACCGTATAGACCACATCGCTCATATTGCCGTCGGACGGAAAGCGGACATAGTCAAAATTTATTTCATCAAAACCAAATTTAATCGCCTCTTTGGCAATGGCCAAATTATATTCCCAAACTTCTTTACGCGTCGGATCCACCCAAGCCAAACCCTTTTTATCACGCCAAACACCGCCGGACTTTTTCTTTATCGCCCAATCGGATTTGGCTTCGGCCAAGACCGGATCTTGAAAAATCGTCTGGCGAGCGATGACGTAAATTTTGTGTTCATGCAATTTCTCAATCAAGGCGGGCACATCGCCCAGTCTGTTATCTTCTGTATTTAACTCGTTTACTGTCGCGAGCTGACTGTCGTACAAAACCAAACCGCTATAATCCTTGATATCTATAACTACGGCATTGAGCTCGGTTTTATCAATCAAATTTATTATGGCATCAATCTTTTTCTCACTGCCGGCCGAATAAGCCGTAAGATAAAGTCCTTTAACGGTCTTGAGATAATGTTTCTCTCCGGCCGGATATTTTTCTCCATCGTAGGCTGACGTAAAAAGCAAATTAATATTCATACCAACTAACGCCGTTTGCCAGGCGTAAACAATGGCCAGCGCGCCGAGAATCACTGCCGTGCCAATCAAAATTATGGAAATAAATGCTTGTCCGAACGAATCGGAAATTTTCAAAGCGCCCTGACGCAAAATTTTAATTTTATTCTCCGATGCATCCACGATCGTGGATGGTAAATTATGAGGCAAAACGCCCGCGTCCACGATGGCATCGGGCTCGAACTGTGTATCTTTGAATTGATTAATCGCCTCCTCTACATTATATATATCGCCGGCGCCCGAAAGATTGGCCGAGGTGGCAATGATCGGCAGGCCGGTTTGCTCGCCCAATTCTTTGAGCCACAGGTCATAGGTGACGCGGACAGCCACTGTATTTTCTTTTGATACCACCCCGCGCGCCAAATCTTTGCTCGCGCATTTTCCCACGATAGTCAGAGGCGCTATTTTTTTAATTTTATCCGGCGTAGCGTGAGCGGAGCCGGACCAAAATTTATTCGCGAGTTTATCTATGGTTCTATTCCAAACTAAATATTTCTTCGCTTCCGCAATATTCGGCGCAACAATTAGAAGCGATTTGCTCGCCGGCCGATTCTTTATCTGATAAATTTTATCCACCGCCGTTTGATTGGTCGCATCACAACCCAGGCCGTAGGATGTCTCGGTGGGGAAAATAACAACATTGCCGCCAAAAAATTCAGCGGCAATTTCGGAGATATTTTCTTTCTTGAAAACGCGCATATTATTTTTTTATCCACTTCAAATACGCCTCGCACAAAGGCAACAAGTCCCCTTCCAACACGCTTTCAGGATCAGCAGATTCGTAATCAGTCCGATGGTCTTTGACCATGTGATACGGATGCAAAACATACGAACGAATTTGGTTGCCCCATTCGGCGGATTTGTATTCACCGCGCAAGTCTTCGCGCTCTTTGGCTTTGCGCTCCATTTCCAAGCGAAATAATTTGGCCTTCAAAATTTTCATGGCCAATTCTTTGTTTTGTTGTTGCGAACGTTCATTCTGGCATTGCACGGAAATGTTGGTCGGAATATGGACGATGCGCACAGCCGAATAAGTCGTGTTCACGCTCTGACCGCCTTTACCGCCGGACATAAATGTATCAATGCGCAAATCCTTGGGGTCAATTTCAACCTCTTCTTTTTCCGGAATCTCTGGCAAAACTTCCACCAGCGCGAACGAAGTGTGGCGCATTTTTTCCGCGTCAAACGGCGAGATGCGCACCAGGCGATGTACGCCGTGTTCGGATTTTAAATAACCGTAAGCATAACGTCCTTTGATTTCCATGGTGATGGATTTATAACCAGCCTCGGCTCCGCGCGATTCGTCAACCACTCGCGTGCGCCAATTCATTTTTTCGCAAAAGCGCAAAATCATGCGCGTCAGCATCTCGGTCCAATCCTGGGCCTCGGTTCCGCCCGAACCGGCGTGTAAAGTAATAACCGCGTTGCTCGCATCATATGGACCATTCAGCAATAGATAAAATTCATAATCGCCAAATTGTTTTTCCAGTTCATCGGTTTGCTTGTCAATTTCCCCGGCCATGCTCGCGTCACCCTCATCGGATAAATCAAGCAGGTCATTAACTTCTTTTAGGATTAGTTCCCATTTTTCAATTTCCTTGCGTAAGTCGGTGTAATCAGCGGATACGCTCTGCGCGTTTTCTTGATCAGACCAAAAATCCGGCGCGTTCATTTCTTGCGACAGCTGTTCGGCCTTGCTTTTGAGGTCGCCAAAATGAAGCAACTCTGTGGTTGAAATAATTTTTTCTTTTAAATTTTTTAATTTATCGGAAATCATTTTTTTAACTTTATAACTTTATGGACTTTACAAACTTTATAAACTTATAAATATCTCTTACTCAAGCTAACCACCGTACCCACCAACGCCATATTAACAATAAGCGATGAACCGCCATAACTGACAAAAGGCAAAGTAACGCCGGTTACCGGCAAAATGCCGATATTAGCTCCAATATTAATAAAAAATTGTGTAAAAAACAAGACGGCGGCGCCAAGCGCGACAAATGCCGCAAAGTCATCGCTAACCAGCCGAGCAATGCGCGTCAGCCGCCAAAATATAATAAAAAATAAAAATAATACCACAATCACGCCGGCCAATCCCAATTCTTCGCCGATGACGGAAAAAATAAAATCAGTTTGCGTTTCCGGCAAAAATCTCAATTGACTTTGCGAACCGAAACCAAGGCCCCGGCCAATCACGCCGCCCGAACCCACGGCAATGGTTGATTGGATGGTATTATAGCCCGAACCGAGAGGGTCTCTGTCCGGATACATAAAAGTCAAAACGCGCTCTCGCTGGTAATCCGCCAAAAGATAATGCCAAGAAAAAACAGACACGATCAGCATAATAAGCGCGAGCAGTACCAAATATAATTTACGCGCTCCGGCCAGCCACATAATGCCAAACCAAATCGCTCCGAGCAAAATCGCCGAACCCAAATCCGGCTGCTTCAAAGTTAGGCCAATGGGAATAAGCGCGAGCACTCCCGTGCCGAAAAAAAATAACGGTTTTTCAAAACGCCGGCCAAAATTGGCGGCCACGTATCCGAGCATTAAGATGAGGGCGGCCTTGGCTATTTCCACCGGTTGCAAAGAAAATCCAAAAAAATTAAACCAACCGGTCGTGCCGCGGATGGTGCGCCCAAAAATTAAAACCGCGACCAATAAAATCATGGCCGCGAAATAAAACCATTTGGAATAATTTCTAAAAAATGTCGGCGCGGTCGCGGCGCAACCAAACATGAAAACTAACCCGATGCCAAAAGACATGAATTGTTTTCTGGTATATAGCAAATCGGCACCGCGCGATAAGTCCACACTGTAAATGGCGGCAAAGCCGATCGCGCACAGCAAAAAAACAGCCGCAATAAGCGGCCAATCAAAACCGCGCCAGGATAATCGGTCAAAACCAAGCATAAATTTACTTTTGCCTACCTCTTTGGAGCAAGATACACGCTATCATCAAAAAGGTCAATGAGCGGATATAGCTTCACTTCGGATACAGACAGATTCTGAACAAAATTACGCAAATCAATTTCTCTTGATTCTTGCGATTGCAAATCAGTGGTATCAAATTTCATCAATCCAACCAGTCCCCCGTTTTGGAATAGACCAAGATAAAAATTCGGCGCGCGATAACCATAAGGAGAATTATTTACCAAAGTAAATTTTATGGAATTGGCGTTCAGATCGGAATCGGCCGGCGTATAAACAAAATTGTCCACGCTAAAATTTAAACGTTCCGCCATCCAAGCGGATAAATCCGGAATAATATGATTGTCCACGCGCGTGAAACTCACGTTGGTCAAAACCAAATTGGCCGAACCGGAAAATTCACTTGTATCCAATCCCAGTGTCGCCAACGGGCGGCTTTCGGTCGGAAGCAAAATCGCTGATTGCGGTGCGGTTTTTAATCCATTAAAATCATAATAATAGGTAAAACGCGCCACGTAACGCTCATTGACGTTAACCGCTTCCGAAACCAAATCAATTTTATCTGTTCCACCGGTATAAATTTGCGTGGATAAAATATCTATTGGCGATGGCGTATAAGCCGTGTTTAACGCTCCATAATTGGTGGAGTGAGCCAATTGCTGTTCCATTGTATCATTAGCCGTCAGTTCAAAAATTAAAAGTTCAAAACCCTTCCACAAAGAATAACCGACAGTGATGACGCTGAAAGCAACCAAAAAAGAGACCAGCAAACGATAGAGTAATAATTTATTTTTTACAAACCAAAATGATCGTTTGTATTGTTCGGAACCAAACTCGCCGGTCGGGTCAACATATTTTCCAATATTGACTTTTGACTTGGTTGTTTTCTTGGCCGGCGATTCAGGGATGATATTTCCGTCGCCATTACGATTTTGCTGTGAGTAAAAATTGACCATAATATAATGATAGAAAAATATCATTATATATATTATACATCAAAATCATCATATAAACAAAATGCGGACAACCCGCAACTTGCGCCTTCAAAGTTGTATTCCACATGCCGTATGAACAATTTGTCATTAATACTCTCAAATGCGTATTCGTAAATTTGATATGCGTTATTATCAAAATCAACTCTAAACGACGAACTTAAATTAAAACAATACTCATGCGGCGAATGTTGTTTTAAATACGTATATTCCAAACAAATAATATAAAAAAGGCAGCCCGCGCATATATGCAGACTGCCCAAAGTTGAAATTACAAGCAAAGATCAGTGGAGGTTCGAAGCATACTCGTCGGCTCTTGTTTCGAACAGCTGCGGATTATCGGCGACTACCCACATTAGTTCTATGAGAGAATCGTGACGATCTTGGCAAGCCACATAAGGAGCTCGAAGGTCTCCAGTGACATTATATGTCTCGCCGCGACAGTCACCGCCACAGAAATAGCGCACATCACAATCTCCACAAATAGGGTTAAGAGAAGCGATCTCAAGATTACGTAAATTGCTCAAAACCGGATGATCTAGATAAACGCAATCATGTAGCGACTGTGTGCGTAAATTACCCAGGAGAAACTCTGCGCGCTGGGTGTTGGGGCAAGGATAGACAGCGCCAGTTTCATCAATATAGACGCACGGCCTGTTTCCGACACCGCAACTCTCGCAGGTGATACCGGCCAGCAAGGCGGCGCCTAGCGAAGAAAACAATGACGAGGCGGCAAAGAGGTGTTGGTGACTGGGATTGTTGATCAGGTGTTTGGCTAAGTGGCCAAAAATATCCACTTCGGGAACCCTGTGCAAGGTGCCGGTGCACGCCCGCCCAAGTTGAACGAGATTGATGGGGTTGAACCCAGTGCAACCCAGTTGATGCGCGAGTGCGATGGTTTTTTCCATGTCAAGAAAATTCTCGTTGTTGACCAGATAGTTAATCCCCACACGCACGCCCACTTTGGTCAGTATGCGAATTTTCTTGACCACACGTTCCCACGAACCGGCGCCACGAATGCGGTCGTGCGTGCATGCATTGGAACCATCAAGCGAAACGGACAGTGTGACATTCATTCGTTTCAAGGATTCCATATACTTGCGGTGAATCAGCAAGGCGTTAGTGCTCATGCTGACTAAAAACCCCGCGTCGCTGTAGGCCTGGATGATGTCCAGAATATCCTTGCGAATAAAAGGCTCGCCTCCGGTCAGGTTCACCTTATATTCATGATGATCGTCCGCGGCCATGCACTCACGGAGTTGCTTGGCAATGTTCCGATGTTCAACGACAGTAAGTTCTATACCACGCGAACCATTAGCGTCCACATAGCAGTGAGGACAAATGCTCTTTAAATTGCAGCCCCGGGTGACGCTGATCATGGCGACCGTCGTCTTGGAGGTAAGAACGTTTTCTACAATGGCAGTCGTCCGATTTACTTGTTGATTGATTAACGGCGCGAGATCTGCGTACACCGCCTCCGCTTCACAATGTACGTCCTTGCCGTGCCTTAACAAAATTTGTTGTAACGAATAGCCGTGTTCAATTCCACGCGCGATCGCCAAACCAAACCCGTCTACCACAAACCACTGAGGAATGTGGCCAATAACAACAAGAAATCTTCCCTCCCGTTCATAAACGTGCATTCTCTCTCCTTTTTCCTCTTGTTAAGAAAAGTGGCGGAGGGTTTTCAGTCCTCTCCGCCACTGGTTGAGCTGTCCGGGCGACTATTCGCCCTTGTACTTCATGGCACCGATCGATTCGCGCGTGGCGCGCACCACCTTTCGGTTGCCCTTGAAGCATACATGAACAACATTGGTCGAGACTTTCTGCGGAGTCTTCTTCATGACCCAACCCTCCTTTGTAAACCCCGAGATTGAGGTTTATCGATAAAATAATACACCAATAAAACGATTTTAGTCAAGATGGCCACCATTGTCCAAACGCATAAAAATTTCTTTATCATTCTCAGCCACTGTAAAAAAATTTAATGACTGGTACAACTTAATTGCCACAATATTGCGCTTGTCTACTCCTAAATTCAAAAAAACAAGATGCTCTTGCTTAACAGCAACATCAATTAAATGCTGCAAAGCGGTTTTACCAATCCCTTTACCACGGTATTCGTCCTCCCCAATTAAAATAAAAATGCTTGCTGTTTTTTTGATATTATCAATCTCTGTCAAACCCATAAAACCGATTGGGGTTATATCATCACAAATAGTCAAAAAACTCTTGGCGGGGTTTTGTTCATAATCATCAAACCATTTTGTTTGTTGCGGAATGTCTGTAGTCTTGCCGGGATCATCCACGGCGTAAACAGAGGCATTCTTGTTATTGAGCCACTTAACGCGAAAAGGTATATCTGCTCTAATATGAGGACGAAAAGTAATCATAATTATTTGACTTTAGCTGTATTGTGCCATAATAATTCTATATTAATTTATAATAACATATCGGCCGTAAATTTGAAATATAAAATATTGATTTACCGCATGTCTAACGGCTGGTTCGTTATTGCCATGACTAATCAACAATCGCATTCCACCCACAACTTGCGCCTTGCCAATAGTCATATATAATGATAAAATAATCACATAAATTCTGTATATTTAGTTTATGCCTATCAGAAAAGCCGACCATGGGAGAGTGGTCAAAACCGAATCAGCACCGAAAAAGATTGAAAAAACACCAGCTAAACCGGTGTTAAAACCCGAACCAAAAATGGAAACAAAAAAAGCGCCCGCTTCGGAGGCGCCAAAAAAAATGGAAACAAAACCCGCCAAAGACGCCGGCTATAGCGCCAAAAATATTACCGTCCTGGAAGGATTGGAAGCCGTGCGCCGCCGTCCAGGCATGTACATTGGCTCCACCGGACCAACCGGCTTGCATCATTTAATTTGGGAAGTCGTGGACAACTCGGTGGACGAGGCCATGGCCGGACACTGCGATACTATCACAGTCACACTCATGCCCGATCATTACGTAAAAGTTGAAGACAACGGCCGCGGTATTCCGGTGGATATTCATCCGCAGATGGGCGTCTCGGCTTTACAAGTGGTGCTCACCAAACTCCACGCCGGCGGAAAGTTTGACGGCGGCGGTTATAAAATTTCCGGCGGCTTACACGGTGTCGGCGTCTCGGTCGTAAATGCGCTTTCCACTCACATGCGCGCCGAAGTCCATCGCGATGGCAAAATTTGGGCCCAAGATTTTCAAATCGGCAATCCGGTCAAAAAAGTCGCGCCCATTGGCAACTGCAAAGATACAGGCACAACAATTATTTTTCATCCTGATGAGACAATTTTTGAATCCATTGATTTTGAATGGAAAACAATTATAGACCACTTACGCCAATATGCCTATCTGTCCAAAGGCCTGCACTTTATTATCAAAGACGAGCGCTCGGCCGAAGAAAAAGCCATAGATAAAACCGCCTTGGAATTCCCTAATCCGGCTTATCAATTCTATTTTGAAGGCGGTATCTGCTCCTACGTCCGCCATTTGAATCAAAACAAAGAAGCTAAACACGAAAACATTTTTTACGAAGAAAAAGAAGCCGAAGGCGTGAGCGTGGAAATCGCTCTGCAATACACGGATGAATATACCGAATCGCTTTTTGCTTTTACCAACAACATTTACAACCCGGACGGTGGCACTCATGTCCAAGGTTTTCGCACCGCCCTGACTCGTTCACTCAACACTTACGCACGCAATAAAAACATTTTAAAAGAAAAAGACGCCAACCTGACCGGTGAAGATGTACGCGAAGGATTGAACATTGTCCTTTCCATCAAAATTCGCGACCCGCAATTTGAAGGTCAAACCAAAGGCAAACTCGGTAATATGGAAGCCAAGACCGCGGTAGAATCAGTCTTTGGCGATTCATTTTTAATTTTCTTGGAAGAACATCCGCGCGATGCCGAAGCCATTGTCGGCAAATGTTTGCTCGCCTCGCGCGCGCGCAACGCGGCCAAAATCGCCCGTGATGCCATCTTGCGTAAAGGCGCGTTGGAAGGCTTTACTTTGCCGGGCAAACTGGCCGATTGTTCATCACGCTCGGCCGAGGATTCCGAATTATATATAGTAGAGGGTAATTCAGCCGGCGGCTCGGCCAAGCAAGGACGCAACCGAGAATTTCAAGCCATCCTTCCTTTGCGTGGCAAAGTCTTAAATGTGGAACGCGCCCGCTTGGATAGAATTCTTGGCAATGAAGAATTGAAATCATTGATCATCGCCATTGGCACCAACATCGGCGAACAATTTGATATTACCAAACTTCGCTATCACCGCATTGTGATTATGTCCGATGCCGATGTTGATGGCGCGCACATCCGCACTTTGCTTTTGACTTTTTTCTATCGCTACTTCCCGCAACTGATTCACGCCGGGCATATTTACATTGCCTTGCCGCCGCTTTTTTCCGTCAGAACCGGCAAAGAAATTCATTACGCTTATGACGAAGAAGAAAAGGAACAAATTTTGGAAGATTTGAAAAAACGAAAAGCGGACAAAAATGAAGTCAAAAAAACGAAAAAAACTGAAACCGATGAGCCGGTTGAAACCGAGGAAGAAAAAGCCGAAGGCGGTACCGAGTCACTCGTCATCGGCGGATTAAAGGTTAACATCCAACGATACAAAGGTCTCGGCGAAATGAATCCTGAACAACTTTGGGAAACAACCATGGATCCGGAAAGACGTGTTATGAAAAAAGTTTCGGCCGAGGATGCCGAGTTGGCCAATGAAACATTTGAAATTCTCATGGGCGACGAAGTTGAACCTCGCAAAAAGTTTATTCAGACGTATGCGAAGACCGTGAGGAATCTTGACATTTAGAATGATGAATCTAGAATACTGAATATAGAAAAATCGCTCCGGAAACGGGGCGATTTTTTTGTTAACACGCCCCCTTGACAAATCCCCCTATATAATGTATAGTATCCCCATACCGGCCACAGGCCGTTTTTAAGTCCCCGGCTTCGCTGTGCTACGCCGGGCAAGCCCTCTTAAATAATAAATACTTCTCATATTTGGCAAAATGCTAAATATTAATTATTAATTTGCTATGAGCAAAATCATCAACTATTTTACGAGTGCGTGGAACGAAGCCAAAAAAGTTTCCTGGCCGACCAAAAAGCAAACACTGAATTATTCGGTGTTGGTCATCGCGTTATCAGTCGGATTTGCTTTATTTTTTGTGGCGCTGGATTATATTTTCAACCTTGGGTTGGAGAAATTAATCGCACGTTAAACCAACCTATATGGCTAAACAAACACTAAACTTGGGGCGCCGTTGGTATGTGCTTCACACTTACAGCGGATACGAAGAAAACGTCAAAAGCTCTTTGGAACAACGCATTGAATCTTTTGACATGAAGGACAAAATTTTCGGTGTACTCGTCCCGAAAGAAAAAAGAATTAAAATCAAAAACGGCAAACGCACCACCATTGAAGAAAAAATCTTCCCAGGCTATGTGCTGGTGGAAATGGTTGTCACTGATGATTCCTGGTATGTGGTGCGCAACACCCCGAACGTTACCGGCTTTATCGGCTCGGGCACCACACCAACTCCGATTGACGCCAAAGAAGTTGAGAGTCTGATGAAGCGCGTCTCGGCTGCCGAACCACAGCACACCATTGATTTGGAAGTCAACGATGTCATTCGCATCAGCGATGGTCCGTTCAAAAACTTTGAAGGCAAGGTCAGCGCGGTTGACCAAGAACGCGGAAAGATCAAAGTCATGGTGACTATGTTCGGACGCGAAACACCGGTGGAACTTGACGCCTTGCAGGTAAAAAAGATATAATCATTCAACCTGTTGCCCTGTTTACGCAGGGGCTTCTCAACAGATAAAACGAATTAAATAATATTTCTATGGCTAAGAAAGTACTTACGCAAATCAAATTGCAAATTATCGGTGGCGCCGCCAACCCGGCCCCGCCGGTCGGTCCGGCTCTCGGCCAGCACGGTGTGAATATCGCCGGCTTCTGCAAAGAGTTCAATGACAAAACCCAGGACAAAAAAGGCGAAGTCGTACCGGTGATTATCACTGTTTACGATGACCGCAGTTTCAGCTTTATTATGAAAGCCGCGCCGGTCGCGGACATGATCAAAAAAGTTTTGAAACTCCCGAAGGGTTCGGCCAAACCTTTGCAAGACAAGGTTGGCAAAATCACAAAAGCGCAAATCCGTGAAATCGCCACTGCCAAAATCCAAGATATGAATACCACCAATATTGAATCAGCGATGAAAATGGTGGAAGGCACGGCCAAAAACATGGGTTTGACTGTTGAATAAAATCTACTATCAAAAATCGCTTCATTTCTATGGAGCGATTTTTTTGTTGACCCCTCACTCAAATTTCTGAGTGAGGGGTTTGACATGATTTTGATGATAAAGTAGGATACAAACAAACAATGCCGCCACGGCACATTTCACAGAGGAGGTCCCATGGGTAACAAAACTTGGAACATGAGCGCGGGTGCATATGCTGTCGCGATTTTCTTCGCAGCCGTCACGGTCGTATGTGTGACCACGGAGATAATCGCGGAGTCGCTCCCGATTCCCAGATGGAGAAAAAGGCCATGATGCGGCAAATAACTTGGTTGGAAAAATACTTCGGAAAGGAAATGCGACTGCGGAATATCGCTTTCGCCGTCCTGTGGATCGTGCTGGCGTTCGCTGTGTTCATGCGTTCTTGCCCGGCACATTGAGAGGAGGAAGAATGACCATCAAACTTAAGGACTACAGAAATAACCAGGCACTTCGGAAAAAAATCAGTGAGGGGTGGCAAAAAATTTTGGACCGCGTGGTTAATGGGGAAGAAGATTACAGCGGCTTGGACGGAGTGCTCGTCGGCCATCCTCGACGGTGCGGTCTGGGCGGTTGCGTGGTCGGGCACGAAGACGACCCGGAATAATGGAGGCGAATTACGGAAGACAGCGACGATCTTTACTTGCGACACTCTCTACCTGAGGGTGTCGAATTATTTTATCAGCATGGCATCGCCGAAAGAAAAAAATCTATATTTATTTTCAACGGCTTCACCATAGCAATCCAAAATAAATTTACGATCATCCACAAAAGCCGAGACGAGCATGAGCAGGGTGGACTTGGGCAAATGAAAATTGGTGATGAGCGCGTCAATAATTTTAAATTTGTATCCGGGATAAATAAAAATATTTATATCACCGGAAAACGGGCGGACAAAACCTTGGTCATCGGCAATCGCTTCCAAAGCGCGCGTCGTGGTGGTGCCAACCGCGACCACCCGCCGGCCTTCGGACTTGGCCTGATTAATCAAACCTGCATTTTTATCGGTCAATTCCACCCATTCCTCGTGCATTTTGTGTTGTTCCAACTTTTCTTCTTTGACCGGCTGAAAAGTTCCGAGTCCGACGTGCAAAGTCACCTCGGCAAACTCCACACCGCGTGATTTCAATTTTTCAATGAGTTCGGGCGTAAAATGAAAACCGGCAGTCGGCGCGGCCACCGAGCCTTCGTTCTTCGCGTAAACCGTTTGATAATCCAGTACCAATCGCTCATTATCACCTAACTTTTTTACCCTGTTAAATTGGCCGCCTTGGGCGGCCACCCCGCTTTGCGGGGATTTAACAGGGTGAATATAAGGCGGGGTCGGCACTTCGCCGTAACGATTGGCTTTTTCTCGCACGATCATATCGTCATCTTCAAACTGCACCAGCACGGTGCCGTCCGATTCTTTCAACATCACCTCGCAAGAAAAATCTTCGGCAAAAATAATTTTCATGCCTAATTGTAATTTCTTACCCGGTTTGGCCAGCACCTTCCAAACAAAACGATTCTCCATCGGCCGAAGTAAAAATATTTCCACTTTCGGTTCATTCAAAATGACTTCGGAATTATTTTTCGGCGCGTTCTTTATTACTTTTTCATCCAAACAAACTGTGCCGCGCAGACGCGCTTTAAATACCTTGGTGTTGTTCCAAACAAGTAAATCACCGGTACATAAATAATCCGGCAAATCATAAAAGTGTTTGTGCTCCAAACTTTTTTTGTTTTTATCAATCACCATGAGGCGGGCGCTATCGCGCGGTTCGGCCGGCGTCTGGGCGATCAATTCTTTGGGTAAATTGTAATCAAAGTCTGAAGTAAGCATGTTATCTTAGATATTTCGCCACATTATAATTGTGCTCATCCAAGGTCCTCGCCCAATGAGTGACGCCGTCCGCGTCGCTCATAAAATACCAATAGGAATTATTTTGCGGATTAATAGTCGCTTCAATCGCGCCACGACCAGGGTTGCTGATGGCGCCCAGAGGCAAGCCTGGATATTTATAAGTATTAAATAGAGAGTTAATGTCTTTGTCGCCCGAGCTAACACCCGGGTCATTTTTGCCGGTGATGTAATTAACCGTGGCGCAGGATTGCAAAGCCCAATTTTTATCATACCGGCGCCAGAAGATGTCGGCTACCATCGCCATTTCTTCTTTGGTTGGCGCTTCTTTTTGCACCACCGAAGCCATGGTCAAAATTTCATAAAACGTCTTATTTTTCTTTTTAATTTCCGCGCGCATCTCGGACGTAATTTTATCATTCAAATTCGTAAATATTTTTTTAAGAACATCTTCGGGCGTGGCATCGGCATAAACGCGATAAGTATCCGGCATCAGATAACCCTCGTACGAAACATTATTCGGCTTGTCGGCAAAAAGTTCGGCCCATTCCGGATTATTCGCGAGGGCAAGCACGGGCGCGGTCTCGCCGTGAGCCTTGTAATTATAGGCCGGTTTCCCAAGTAAGACATAGACATCTTCGGTGGATGAGACAATCCCCTTCTTCACCCAATCATCGGCAATGTCGCGCAAATTCCAGCCCGGAATAATTGTGATGTCAATTTCTTTTCTCGGGATAATTATATTCGCGATTTTTGGCGCGTGCGTATGTTTATAATAAAAAAAACCCGCGGCCGAAATGCCCGCGATAAAAAACAATAGAAATAAATTCAACAAAAAATTTTTCATAATTCCGGCGGTCGGAAATTATCATCGGCATGTCTGTATTTTTCCATTGTATCGGTCGGATACCACTGTCCGCGATGAATGTGAGCGACTATTTCTCCGGGTTCAAGTTTTTCGTAAAAATCATATTCAATGGACGATTTGCCTTCGGGCAAAATCGCCAGTCTCGCCGTATTCAAAACAATCGCGCCCGCGTTGATCAGGTTTGATGGCGCGGATTCACGCGCCGGCTTTTCCACAAAAGCCACAACTCTATCTCCTTCCAATTTCGCCACACCAAAATGTTCCACATCTTCGCGCGGTGTTAAAACCATGGCCAAAGTTTTTTGATATTTTAAAAAAACTTCCATTAATTCGGTATAATTTACATCCATCAAATTATCGCCCCAAATAACAAAAACCGGCTCGTCAATACCGGCTGCAGCCGATTTGATCGCCCCGCCCGTGCCGAGGGGTTCAGTCTCCACAAAATATGATAAATTTACGCCCAATTTTTCTCCGGCGCCAAAATAATTTTTGATTTTTTCGGATAAATAGCCGATGGACAAAATAACATCTTCAATGCCATGCCTTTTTAAATTCAAAATCGCATGCTCCATAATCGGGCGCCCTTGAATTGGCAGAAGCGGTTTTGGCGTGTCGTTGGTTAGTGGACGCAGACGCGTGCCCAATCCTCCGGCGAGAATTATTGCTTTCATATTAAAATCAAAATAAATTTTAACCAAATGGCCGCGACACCGGCCGTGGAAATTCCGCCGATAATATCAATCGGATAATGCACGCCGGAAAACATCCGGCCGAAAGCGGCCCAGAGCGCCAACACAAACAACGCAGGCGTGCCGGCCAAACCAAAAACGCAAGCTGTGAAAAATATCAAAAACGCGGTCATGGTATGGTCGGAAGGAAATGATTTCCAACCCATCATGGGCTTAAATAATTGACGAGTGGCCGGCTCGGTAATGTGAGGACGCATTTCATGCACAAAATAACCAATAGCGACATCAACACACCATGTCAAAACCCAAACACCGGCCAAGATAATAATTGGACCAAACGCGGATTTCCAATCCGGCCAGCAGGCGAGAAAAGTTGCCGCCGCATACCAGCCGAGCATGGCCACAATCACCCATTCTGCGCCGGCCCGGCCAAAAGCATCCAGCCAAGGATTACGGCCTTGCCAGGAGTTGATTTTATCAAAAATTAGGCGGTTGTAGTCTTTCATGTGTTGATATTTTACTAGAAAACCAGGGTCTTGACAAGATGGCTATTTTGTGCTATGATGTAGGGCTAGCTAACCCAAAAAGGAGATCGAAAATGGCTATGATAACGAAAGATTTTGACGCGAAGAGGAGAATGTCCAAATTCGACATCGGGGTCGTGGTCGCGATCGCCACAGTCGCCGTGGCAGTCGTGATCTCACTGTTTTTGTCCCACATGTAGTGGGAACAAGGCTCTTTACGGCAAGCGCGTTCTCTCGGGAGCGCGCTTGAATTTTTTATCTTGATTATTTTTTATTAAAATGATAAAGTATTCGCAACTTAAGCGCCTGTAACTCAGCGGTAGAGTGGCACCCTTATAAGGTGTAAGTCGATGGTCCGAATCCATCCAGGCGCACCAAAAGACCGCATCATGGTCTTTTTTAGTTATCCACATTGTTTTTTATTTATTTGTGTTATCATTAATTCCGGCAATCATCTACTGAGGCGTAACAAACCGCGAGGAGGGGTTTCGATGATAAAAAAAGAAATTCTGCTCTGTGATGAAACCAGAGAACCGATTGGGAGTAAGGAGTTTATTGTCGGTATGCGGCCGGGTTCACCGCACAAGTTCTTTTTCAATTCGGGAATTATTGCAAAAATTCCCCACGATGTCCGCAAAATGTCTCCGCGCAGACACAACGAAGGCGGAGTGAACTTTTATAAAGCGACATTAGTTGACGGCGCCAAAAACATCACCGACGCGCTAAAAGTCAGCGACGAGATTGAATTCGCGCTTGCCCCGAGTGACGTACACACTTACTTAAATAAGTTCGCCGTCCGTTGCCGAAGATATTAACGCGCGATTACAAGGAGGACAAACCCCGATGGCCAATCGCTGTCGGGGATTTTTATTTGCCGTAAAAAGATTTATTTGCTATGATTAGGCCTATGAAAGACAAAACCATAATCAACAAAACAGGCGACGCCCGATTGGATGTTTTTTTGGCGTCTGAATTAAAAATCACCCGCTCCCAAGTCCAAAAAATGATTGACGAAAATAGGATTGAAATCAACGGGAAAGCCCCAAAAAAGTATGGCGAAAAAGTTAAGGACGGGGATAAAATTGTCGTCGTGTCATCTCGAACGGAGCAGGGCGAAGCCGAGAGATCCCTTGTTGCGAAGACGTCAAGGGATTCCTCCGCTCGTCCGCCCAAGGCGGACTCGGTCGGAATGACAAAAATATACATCATCGCCGAAACACCGGATTACATTGTGGTCAACAAACCAACCGGCCTGCTCACCCACCCGACCATGGCCAATGAAAAAGAATCGTTATCGGCCTGGCTCGTAAAAAAATATACCGAAATTAAAAAAGTCGGCGAAGACAAAATGCGCCCGGGCATTGTCCACCGCTTGGACAAAGAAGCATCCGGACTAATGGTTGTCGCGCGCACACAAAAAATGTTTGAACACCTGAAGGAACAATTTCAAAACCGTTCAATCAACAAAGAATACCTGGTTTTGGTGCATGGCAAAGTGGAACGCGAGGAAGGCGTGATTGATTTCCCCATTGGCCGTTCAGACACGGCCGACAAAATGGCGGCTATCCCTTTGACTTTTAGAGGCCAACCGCAAAATTTAATGGCCGGGCCCCACACCAACTCGCCGGGCGAGCTTGGTGTGCGGGGAAAAGAAGCGAAAACAGAATTTTGGGTGGAGAAACATTTTGTCAATTTTACCTTGCTCCGCGTCAAAATCCACACCGGACGAACACATCAAATCCGCGTGCACATGTTTGCCTACAACCATCCTGTGGTTGGCGACCCAATGTATTTTCAAAAAAAACAAAAACGCGTCTGGGATGAAAAATGCGGACGATTATTCTTACATTCAGCCAAATTGGGATTTACTGATTTGGACGGCAAACAAATGGAATTTGAATCTCCCCTGCCGAGTGAATTACAAAATTTTCTTGAAAAATTAGCATAAAATATGTCAGGACATCTCATAATCATTTCATCCCCTTCCGGCGGCGGCAAAGACGCGGTCATCCGCGGATTAATCCACAAATTGCCCGATGCCGTCAAATTAATGACCACGACTACCCGCCCACCGCGCCCGGGAGAACAAAATGGCGTTGATTACAATTTCGTGACGCGCGACGAGTTTGAAAAAATGCTCCGTGACGGAAAAATGATTGAGTATAACTTTTACGCGGAAAATTACTATGGCACAGAAAGACAGCGACTCACCGATTTACTGGATAAGCATAATATCGTTTTTTCCAATATTGAGGTCAACGGTAAAAAAAACCTTGACGCGGCCGGCTGGAACAATTTATCCATTTTTTTGATGCCGGAAAGTGAAGAAGTGTTAAAAATACGCATTGAAACTCGTGGCGGGCTCACACCGGAAAAAATCAAACAGCGGTTGGAGACGGCAATTAGTGAAGTGGCCGAGTCAAAAATTTATGATTATAAAATCGTGAATTATCAGGATAAACTGGCGGAAACAATTGAAAAAGCCGAGGAAATTATCAACGAGCGCCTCGGTCTTGACACAAATCAATAAATAGGCTAATATATCGGCACTTATCCCTTATTCTATATTCTTTTATAAAAATATGACCGAAGAAAAAGCTGTTGTGTACAAGCCCGGTATGGTCGTGAAAGTTCACCAAAAAGTCAAAGAACTTAACACCAAAGGCGAAGAAAAAGAGCGTATTCAGATTTATGAAGGCACGATTATCGCCGTGAAGCACGGCGCCGAAGAAGGCGCCACCATCACGGTGCGCAAAATCTCGGACGGCGTGGGTGTGGAAAAAATCTTTCCCATCAAATCGCCGGTTGTGGCTCAGATTGAAATCGTCCGCGAGTTTGAAACTCGCCGAGCCAAATTGCACTTCTTGCGCGACCCAAAGTTCAAACGCAAGATGACAGAAAAAAAGAAATAACTAAAAAGCTCCGATGTAAATCGGAGCTTTTTTATTTTTATTATTTAAGATATTTCGCGGTCCAAGATTTTTTATTTTTCGCGAGTTTTTCCAACGGCCCTTCGGCAATTAGTTCACCGCCGTTCTTACCGCCATCCGGACCCATCTCAATTATCCAATCACAATTTTTTATCACGTCAATGTTGTGTTCAATAATCAAAACGGTGTTGCCCTTGGCGACTAATTGTTCCAAGACCATGAGCAAGCGGCCGATATCTTCAAAATGCAAACCCGTGGTCGGCTCATCCAAAATATACAAAGTGGAACCGGTGGAGGCGCGCGCCAGTTCGGTCGCCAGCTTGATGCGTTGCGCTTCACCGCCCGAAAGCGTGGTGGCCGGCTGGCCCAAACGGACATAGCCGAGGCCGACGTCGCGCAAGACATTTAACTTTTGCGAAATCTGGCGGTCGCTGACAAAAAATTTAAACGCTTCTTCCACGGTCATGTTCAGAACATCGGAAATATTTTTACCCTGATAATGAATTTCCATGGCGTCGCGGTTATAGCGCGAACCATTACACTCATTGCAGGTGACAAACACATCAGCCAAAAATTGCATGGGAATGCGGACATAACCATCGCCCGAGCAGGCCTCACAGCGTCCCCCGCCTTTCACATTGAAACTGAATTTACCGGCGTCAAAACGGCGCATCTTGGCTTCGGGCAAAGCGGCATACAAATCGCGAATGAGAGTGAACACGCCGGTGTAAGTCGCGGGATTGGAACGCGGAGTGCGTCCAATCGGCGTTTGATCAATGGCGATTACTTTGTCCACATTATCCATGCCTTCAATGGATTTGTGCGCGCCCGGTTCGTCTTTGGCCCGATAAAAATGTTTGGACAAGGCTTTGGACAAAATTTCCACCACTAGAGTTGATTTGCCCGATCCGGACACGCCGGTGACGCAAACCAATTTTTCCAAAGGAAAATCCACGGTGACATTTTTCAAATTAAACGCCTTGGCGCCGACCACGCGAATTTTTTTTGTCACTTTGTCGGCTTTTTGGCGCGGTAAAACTCTTTTTATTTTTACCCGGCCGGACAAATAATCTCCAGTCAATGATTTTTTGGATTTTTTAATTTCCGCGAGTGTGCCTTTGGCCAAAATTTCTCCACCATAAAGACCGGCGCCCGGACCAACATCAATGATATAGTCGGCCGCGTTCATAATGGAAGCATCATGCTCTACCACAATCACACTGTTGCCGAGATCGCGCAAATACTTCAGAGTGTCTACCAATTTTTTGATATCGCGGGGATGCAAACCAACCGACGGCTCATCCAGGATATATACCACGCCGGTCAGGCCGGACGAGAGCTGAGTGGACAAACGCACGCGCGTCACCTCACCGCCGGAGAGCGTGTTCATGGCCCGGTCAATGCTCAAATAACCCAAACCAACTCGGGATAAATTTTCCAATCTAATAATAATTTCTTTAACCACCGGCGCGACCACCATAGACCGGCCGTCAGTCTTATCTTTTTTCCCATTGCCGGTATTGATTGACTTGAAAAATGCCAAGCCTTCATCAATATTCAAACCCGCCACTTCGGCGATATTTAAGCCATTGACTTTGACCGCGAGCGATTCTGTTTTCAAGCGTTTACCATGGCAGACACTGCACAATTGTTCGCGCATGTATTGTTCAATTTCCTTGCGCACATATTCGGAATCAGTGGCCAAATGGCGCGCGCGCAGATCTTCCATCACACCCGGAAAATTAACTTTTTTATTTTCCACTTCATACGGCTCGTTGCCAGTACCTTTTAAAATTATTTCCAAGGCAGTCTTGGGCAAATCGCCAATGGCAATATCCAAAGAAAAATTATGCCTGTCAGCCACGGCGGAAAGCATTTTTTGATACCAAGCCTGATTGCCGGTAATGCGGGTCCATGGCTGAATGGCACCCTCGGCCAAAGTCAGGCGCGGATTGGGCACGACCAAATCCGGGTCCACTTCCATGGTAATGCCGAGGCCGGTACAACGCGGGCAGGCGCCGATCGGGCTGTTAAACGAAAAATTTCTGATATCCGGTTCCGGCGTCATCTTGCCGCAAGACGGACAAAGTCCAAAAGTGGAATAAGTTTCAATTTTTCCGTTGTAGACAATTTCCACCAGGCCGTTGGATAAATCCAGAGCAATCTCCACCGGTTTCATCGGGTCTTGTTTTCTAATATCTTCAATTTTATCCACCACCAGACCGACGCGGTATTTGGTCTTGGGTTCAAAATCAAAATCGGCAATGTCATTGATTTTCAAAACTTCGCCATCAATCCAAACCGTGTCCATACCCGACTGTTCAATTTTTTCAATCAACATTTTGGCATCCACAAATTCGTCTCGCGCCAAGGGCGATAAAATAAAAACTTCGCCCTTGCGAGCGAGGTTGCGGACTTTTTCCGCGATTCCTCCGGCTGTAAAAACATTTACTTTTACCCCGCAGTCCGGACAAAATTGATCGCCGGCGCGGGCAAAAAGCAAACGCAAATAATCATAAATCTCGGTCACCGTACCAACGGTGGAACGAGGATTTTGCGTGGAAACGCGCTGGTCAATGGCAATAGTCGGCGACAACCCTTCAATGGAATCCACATCGGGTTTGTCGCGCACTTCCATGAATTGGCGCGCAAAAGAAGATAATGATTCGGCGTAACGGCGCTGGCCTTCGGCGTAAATGGTGTCAAAAGCGAGCGAAGATTTGCCCGAACCGGACAAGCCGGTGATGACGACAAATTTATTTTTCGGAATTTCAATGTTGATGTTTTTGAGGTTGTGCACTCTGGCGCCTTTGATAATAATTTTATCTTTGGCGTTATTTTTGTCCGGCATATTTTGTTAAGAAGACATTTTTCACCGAAAATCAAACGTTTTGGGTGAAATTTTTTGATGTCCAATCTTAACATGTTTTCAAGGGGGTGTCAAGGACAGTGGTATAACTTACACGGTATTGATTCAAAACAGGTATTATTTTGAGACTTTATCAGAATATTGAACTACGATGTAATCCTTATAATAACCAAATACATCTTTTAATTTGTCTTTCATCGCGGAAATAACCGTATCATCAGTGAAAATTACGCTCCACGTTTGCAAAAATGATTCCGTCATCTTTTCCCACATCTTTATACTTTTGGCATCAACATCAACCGTGGTTCCGGCCTTCATTAACGCGTACGGTATCAATGCCTCAGTTTTGATGATGGCGGGATAATCCACCACGGCATCAACCAGTAAACCGCCGGCAATATCTTTCCCGTCTTTTCCAATCAAATGACTCTCTTCGGAGAGAATATTTCCCGACACGCTGGGTGTAAAATCCAACTTCATAAATCCGCCCCTGACCTTTGTCTCACCACCACATTCTGCAACCGCGTCTTTCAAATCTTCGGCTGAGGCCGAGATTGTATATTGTTGTTTGTTGCTTATCACGCCCGACTCACTGGTTTCAGCGTCAACTTCCACCGACTCACCCGTGCCAAGACAAACAAGATACAATTCTTCTCCATCAACATCTTCCCAATTATCCGACACAAGGCCTTCAAATGTCCCGCTGTTTAAATTTTTTACCTCCCCGGTGATCGTTCCCACGATGCAATGGTAAGGATTATTTGAGTCAGGCGGTTCAAAATTAGAACAGACATACCCAAAATCGCACCTATCCCCCAAACAAGTTGTATCCGCATCTGCGCCACTGACGAAATATCTTTTGCCGCACCAAAAATCCACTGAATACGGATTATCGTTGGAGTAAACAAGCCAAGGCGATTCGCTACCCGTGGCCTCAACTTTGCTCTTTTGATTATTCTTATCAGCAGCTAAAGCAAACTTCGTGTCCTGGCCACCGTTTTTTGGCACATCCTTGCACCATTTGGACGGCAACACTTGTGATTTGATGAGATAAACTTGCGGCAAACGCAAATTGACGGTCGCGGGATTGATGCTTTTCAAAATAATATATGACATGTAGGCGATAAAAAGTCCGATAATCGCGCCTGAGATTCTTTTCTTGGATTGGGTGATGCGCTCGGAACTGCCGGCCGAAGTTATCCATTGAGCGCCGGCCATCACTATCATTATCACGGCCAAAATTCCAATTACCACTAAACCATAATTATAAATCGTTTTTATATATTCGCCGAGGTTGGAAAAAGATTTCGTCCCGCCGAATGAAATTTGCGTCTCAGTGACATTGCCGGCCAAACATTTACCCCAACCGATTTTATTACATTCCTTGCCTTCTTTTTCCAACCAACCGCCATTCGCGCGCTCGGCGCCCCACAACTCTGTTCTCTTGTCTTTGCATTCCTGCTCGGTCCAGCACATGGGATTAAATTCCGTTTTAATTTCCGCGGCCAAAACCGTATTCGGCAATAAAAATAAAATACTAAGTGTGATGGCTGATAAAATTTTTCCGAAATTTATTTTGCGCATAATTATTTAGTCAGTCCGATTTTTTGAAATAACTGTTCCCATGTGGCCAGTGGAATATATCCCTTGTTTGTGCCGTTAGCATCCGCGAACATCACGCCGTTTACAAAAAATATCGGGGTGCCGGCAATGGCCGAGCTCTTCGCGCTTTTGACCAAATCAGAATAATCTTGCATAGCCTCGGTCTTGCCACGGCCGGAATTTACACATTCAAGCATTTTTGTCCTGTCCAATCCAAAACTGTCCGACATGTTGCCGATTTCATCAGATGATAATTCGGTCGGCAAAATATCTTGATTGGAGTAAAAGAAATTCGCCACCAAAGAATACCCGCCCTGCTCATTGGCGCAAGAAGCAATGGCCGCGAATTGCGTCGTACCTTCGTGTACCGATTCCATCGGAAAATCGCGCGTAATAATTTTTACATTATAACCATATTTGGAAATAATTTGTTGCAACACCGAGTCTTCTTGTTTGCAATACGGGCATTTCAAATCCACAAATTCCACAATCACAATCGGAGCAGCGGCATTGCCCACGGACGGGTCATCGGTTGTTTCCAAAGTTTTGCGCAAAGCCATTATCGCCGGATCCTCGGTTGTCTGAATTTGCCCGTAGAAATTATTTTGCAAAGCTTCGCCCTGTCCGGACTTGACCGCATGCCAATAATTAAAAATCAAAAGACCAAACGCAATAAGCGCCGCGGCGATGAGGACTGACATGGCCAAAATCGTCACACCCCACCAAGTGGAATACCAATGCTTTGCCTTGGGAAGATAAAATGCCATATAAATATTTTATCATATTTACGAAATAATATCCACAATTATTAATATCAAATGTCAAATTTACGGCATTTTGTCATTTGAACTTTGTCATTCATTTGACATTGGATATTGGATATTTGTCATTCTTCACCATTCGTCTCCATTGACACTAAACATAAATAATGATATACTTTTTTCATACTTTATTTATCTATTTTGGTTATGAACACCCTGTTCAACATCATACAAATTGTCCTGTCCGTACTTATTATCATCGTGGTCTTGCTCCAACAAAAAGGCGGTGGCGTGGGCGGTGTGTTTGGCGGCAGTTCCAATGTTTACAGCACCAAACGCGGCTTGGATAAAATTCTTTTTTACGCCACAATCGTGCTGGGCGTTCTGTTTTTTGGCTTTACGTTGGCGCGTTTGTTCTTCTAAGATTAATAAAATCATTCCATGGATTGGAAAAAATTTTTCCGACCGATTTTGCGGCAAGAGCCAAGGCCGCTGGTTCGTGATTTTGATAAAAAACTGGTCAAAAGCTTGCGCCGGCGTTTTTGGCCATCTCTTCGGCAATTATCTTATCTTGGCAGATTTCTCGGCCGGGGTGAAAAAATAGCCATTCTCGCTTGCGCCCTCGTCATCGCCGCGACCTCGATTGTCTGGGGAATTGTTTTCGTTCCCAAACATTTATCGTCAACGCCGAAAATCGGTGGTGAATACAGCGAGGCTTTGATCGGGCAACCCAAACTTATCAATCCGATTTTCGCCGCAGCCAATGATGTTGACGCGGATATCACTCCCCTGCTTTACGCCCGGCTTTTCAAAATCGGCGCGAACCAAAAATTAATTCCCGAATTGGCCGCCGGCTATACCGTGAGCGAAGACGGTAAAATTTATACCGTCAAATTACGCGAAGATGCGTATTGGACTGACGGCGAAAAAATTAATGCCGATGACGTGGCCTTCACTTTTGAATATATCCAAAATCCGGAAACCAACAGCCCCCTCTTCACCGCTTTCAACGGCGTCATTGTGGAAAAAACCAACGACTATGAAATTACTTTTACTCTGAAAGACGCTTTCGCGCCATTCACCTCCAATCTCTCGGTTGGTATTTTGCCCGAACATGTATTTAGTATGACCACGGCCGCCAATTTGCGTTTGGCCAAAGAAAATTTACAGCCGGCAGTCACTTCCGGCCCGTGGAAATTTTCCAAAATGACCAAAAACGAAGAGGGTGTGGAGACATATACTTTGGAACGCAACACTCGTTATTTTGGCGAACAAACATATTTGAAAAAACTTTCTTTCAAATTTTATAACGACCAGGCTTCGGCGGCCGATGAACTTAAAAGCCGTGTTGTTATGGGTTTGGCATTTTTACCACGCAATCTGAGTGAGGCATACGGCGGTAAAAATTTTAACAGTTACGAATTGCACCTGCCCCAATACACCGCCATATTTTTTAACCAAAGTGCGAAGGCGTCACTCAAAAATTTGGAGGTGCGCACGGCTCTAGCCAAAGCTATAGACAAAGAAACCATAATGAACGCGGCTTTGGGCGATCTGGGCGAAGTAATAGACGCTCCCATTCCGTCCAACTTTATTGGCTATCATCCTGATATCGCCAAAATTGCTTACAATGTTGACGAGGCAGCCGCCCTTTTAGATAAAAATTGGACTCGGCTCACACCCGAAGAATATTTCGCCTTGAAACGCGACGCCATGATAAAAGAAAAAGAAACAGACGTGAAAACTCAACCGGATTTTGCCACCAACTCCACCACTTTGCTCGCCGATTTGCAAAAGCAGGCTGAGGACTTGGTGCGCTCCGGTATGCGTCCGGACCAAACCTACTACCGCAAAAATTCCAAAAATGAAATTCTTTCCGTCAATTTGACGACCGTGGATACGGCCGAATATGAAACCGCGGCCGAAGCCATTGCTTTGGCCTGGCGCGCTGTCGGCGTACAAACCAATGTCGTTATCATCCCGAGTTCACAAATCAGCCGTGAAGCGCTCAAAGGCCGCGCCTATGATGTTTTACTCTTCAGCGAAATCTTGGGCGATGACCCGGATTTATTTCCGTTCTGGCACTCTTCGCAAACCGAATACCCTGGCTTAAACTTGGCGATGTTTTCGGACAAAGACGCTGATGCGTTAATTGAAAACGCCCGCGTGGCCTCAAGCACCGAGGCGCGCGCCGATTATTACAAAAAATTCCAAGACATTTTGGCCAAGGATATTCCGGCGATATTTCTGTATTCTCCGACGTATGAATATCTAATAGACAAAAAAGTTCAAGGTGTTGACGTTGGAAGAATTTATTCTCCAGCCGACCGCTTTAACAACATAAATTCTTGGTACACTAAAACCAGCTGGTGGCTGGGTAAGAGTTTTTAAAGTTAAAAAGTTCATAAAGTTATAAAGTCGCAACGCCCCGCCACAGCAAAAAAATCTCCCCAGCTATTGACAAGGCACCTATTTTATGCTATAATTACTTGATTATTTACTTCCCGCACCCAAGCCGTATCAACGGCAAACTTTATAACTTTCAAACTTTCAACTTTATAAACTAAATCGCGGACGTGGCGGAACTGGTATACGCGTACGTCTCAGAAGCGTATGGAGCAATCCTTGAGGGTTCGAGTCCCTCCGTCCGCACGACACTGATCTAACAAAAATTATTTAATTCCGCGAGTCGAATCGGAATTATACTTCTTCTTATGTTTTATTCATTTAATTTTATTATTCTGTCATCCTGAACTCGTTTCAGGATCTGACAAAAGATGCTGAAACAAGTTCAGCATGACAACTTATATTTATGAACTCACGTTATTCACCCAATAAGCCGTCAGGCGAGGCTCATCGCCCGCGCCGGACTTATGAGACGCGCCCCAAGGGCGCTCAAGAATTTCGCCGGCGCGATACGCGCCAAAACGCGCCGCAAAATAATCGGCCGTCGTTTTCGCGTTTCCGCAATTTGGAATCCAAACTCCGCGTGGCCGTTATTGGTGGTCTGGAGGAAGTCGGACGCAACTGCACCATGATTGAATATGAGAACGACATCATTCTCATTGATATGGGTTTGCAATTCCCCGAAGAAGACATGCCCGGTATTGATTACATCATCCCGAACATGAATTATCTGAAAGGCAAAGAAAAAAATATCCGCGGCGTGATTATCACGCACGCGCACTACGACCATATCGGCGGCATCCCCCACCTCATTCCACTTATCGGCTATCCGCCGATTTACGGATTGCCCCTCACCAATGCAATTATCAAAAAACGCCAGGAGGATTTTAAAAATGTCCGGCCACTCAACATTCACAATGTGGCTTTAAACGACAAACTCCGCCTCGGTTCGTTTGAATTGGAATTTTTCCATTTGAACCATAACATCCCGGACACTATGGGTATTGTCGTTCATACGCCGGAAGGAACGATTATCCATTCAGGCGACTGGAAATTTGATTACCAGCCGGCCGGCGAAGCGCCCGCTGATTTACAACGCATCGCGCAAATCGGTTCTCAAGGCGTGCTCGCGCTCATGTCCGATTCCACAAATGCTTCTCAACCGGGACATCAGCTTTCCGAATCAGAAATTTCCACCAATCTGGTGGACATTGTCACTAAAGCCCCGGGGCGCCTCATCATCGGCACATTCGCTTCCTTGCTCTCCCGCATCAAACAAATAATTGAGATTTGCGAAAAAAACGGCAAGGTGGTGGCGATTGACGGCTTTTCCATGAAAAGCAATATTGAAATCGCCAAAGAACTCGGCTACATGAAATTCAACCCAAAGACTATTGTGGACATGAAACGCATTAACGATTTTCCAAATAATAAAGTGGTGGTAATCTGCACCGGCGCTCAAGGCGAGAAAAACGCTTCGCTCATGCGCATTGCCAACGGCGAACATCGTTCGGTCAGGCTCGTGCCTGGCGACACGGTGGTGTTTTCGTCCTCGGTCATCCCGGGCAATGAGCGCACGGTCCAGCGCCTCAAAGATACTTTGTTCCGCAAAGGCGCCGAGGTCATTCATTATCAAATGATGGACGTGCACGCCGGCGGTCACGCCAAAGCTGATGATGTGAAGTTGATGATACGTTTGCTCAATCCCAAATATTTTGTGCCGATTGAAGGCAACCACTTCCTCTTGCACTACAACGCCCGCGTGGCCGAATCAGTCGGCGTGCCGAAAGAAAATATTTTTATTGCCGACAACGGACAGGTGATGGAATTTTCCCGAGGCAAGGGCACCTTGAGCAAAGAGAAAATTCCAGCTGATTATGTGTTCGTGGACGGCCTGGGCGTGTCTGACGAAACTAATGTCGTGCTTCGCGATCGCCAAGTATTGTCCGAGGATGGCATGATTGTGGTGATCGCCACGGTTGATTCCAAGACCGGACAATTGATCCAAAATCCGGATATTATCTCACGTGGTTTTGTCTTTCTCAAAGAAAACAAAGAATTGATTGAAGACTTGCGCCATCGCGTGAAAAAAATCATTCACGATTCGGACCCGCTTTCCTGGGCCGATACCAATGAAATCAAAAACAAAATCCGCGATTATGTCGGGCAATTTCTGTTTACCAAAACAGAGAAGAGACCAATGGTCCTCCCCGTAGTTATAGAGGTGTAGATGATGAAATTGATGAATCGCGTTGCTTGATGAAAATGATGACACGATATGTCAACTTGTCATTCCGACCCGCCTTGGGCGGGGAGGAATCCCTTGTCGCAAAAAAAAATTAGATACAAAATCCCCACCGCGCGCGCGGTGGGGATTTTGGAATTATTATACTACCCAACAATCTTATCTTGACGTTACAATCGAGTTATAATGCTCCACTGTAGTAAAAATACACCTGATAAACTTCGGTTCTGAAGTTAATAAATTTCCACGACTATCGTAAAATTTCTGATCAACCGTCGGATTAATAGGATTATTCGAATAAATTAATCGTCCGGAATATATTGATTTGCATACCATAGTAGAAGAACCCGTTGGAAAATCCCTCTCGTCAACTCGCGGAATAGAATATGGAATATAATATTGCCAAAAATATACTACAACAAATAATACGACGATGCCTGCAATAATTTTTTTCATGTTAATGTATATATTATAACCCCTATATTCTACCCCCCCCCATTAACTTTTCGTCAAATTATTGTCCACACTCCACAATTTACCATCTCCATTTTTTGGCGTATAATGTTTAGGTGAACAAACGTTCATCGTATTTATTTAACAATAACTAACATAGCTATGGAGGACACAAAAATCGCGCTTTTCCAAAAAAAGGAAATTCGCAAAACGTTATTTGAAAAGGAATGGTGGTTTGTTGTGGAAGATATTATCTCGGCGTTAACAGACACGCCAAACCCAAAGGATTATATTAACAAACTACGACTCAGAGACGAAGAACTGTCCAAAGGGTATGGACAATTTGTCCATACCCTTGGGGTGGCCACAGCCGGCGGACGGCAACAAATGAACTGTGCCAACACCGAAGGTATTTTTCGTATCATCCAATCAATCCCCTCGCCCAAAGCCGAGCCGTTCAAACGCTGGCTGGCCAAAGTCGGTTATGAACGCGTTCAAGAAATTGAAAATCCCGAGCTCGGCGCCAAACGCACTCGTATGCTTTACAAATTAAAGGGCTACCCCGATAGCTGGATTGAAAAACGAATGCGCGGAATTGAAATTCGCGAAACTTTAACCGACGAGTGGAACAAACACGGCGTCAAAGAAAAAAAAGAATATGAGATTTTAACCGCGGAAATCGCCAAAGCCGCGTTTGGTTTGACTCCAAGCCAGCATAAAAAACTCAAAGGATTGAAACGAGAAAATTTACGCGATCACATGAATGATTTGGAATTGATATTTTCCATGCTCGGTGAAGCGGCGACAACAGAAATTACAAAAGTGGAAAATCCCATTGGGCTTACGGAAAACAAAAAAACCGCGAAGCGTGGCGGCGGTGTGTCAGGATTGGCCAGACGAAAAATGGAACAAGAAACAGGAAAAAAAATTGTCAGTAAAAATAATTATTTATCGCTTACACGGCGAAAACAAATGCGATAAACTTTGGCAAAAAATTATCGTCTCACTTTGAGACGATACGCCGAATTTTTATCAAATCAAAACAACTCCCTTGCGGGAGTTGTTTTTTGTTCATTATAATAAGCCGAATTTTGTCCGACTCCGCTGCGCTTCGCCGGACAAGTTCATCTTTTTCAAGACACTTGCCCGTGCGTAGTCCGCAGGACGAAGCCGGGGCAATCATTTCTCTGTCGCATAAATTGCTCTACACGATCAAGCGAGCGAACTTTTTATCCAGTCCGCCTAGGCGGACGGAACTCTGCTCTTGCACGCAGGTAAGGATTTTGCCGTTTCACCTTCAATCTTTTATCCCCTTGATTGAAGCTAAGCTCATTTATGATTAACACAAACTTGGGGTTTGCTCTCTTTGGCTTTTCAACCAAAGACGTCTCTGCTCGCACCTCTCGTCCGCCTAGGGCGGACGGACGGGCGTTACCCGCTACCTTTACGATTTAACGTCGCGTGTTCGGACTTTCCTCCCGCCTTCGCCCTTCGGGCTTCGGCGGGCAAGCCCCACTTAGAAAAGAAGGCTTGCTCGGCGTAGTCCGTAGGACGAAGACGAGCGATTGCTTTTTAATGAACCATACTACTATAGCACATTTTGGGGTTTTTGTCAATCATAATCGATGCAAATATACGAATTTATTCGAATAATACAAATATTTGTATAATTCGCATGCGTTCGTATATTAGCATCGCGTCAAACACTTGACATTTACTGTATTTTTGATAGGGTTTAAGCAAACAAAACGTTCATTCACCTCAAAAGGAGGAAGATACAATGGGAAAGCAAACAGCCGCTCGTTACAACCCACAACCACTTGATAATGTTATCGGGTGTTTAAAAAGTTTACGCACCGATGAAAGCAAAGCTCGTCGTCATCCCAATGCCGACGCGACGCTCACAAACTTTCCGCGCAACATCTCGCCGTTCGCGCTTGACTACTTGCTGATTATCACCTTGAGCGCGGCCTTCCGGCGTCTCGTGGATAAAACGCAAGTGATACCGGCATATTTTCTTACGGGAGACGTCCGCACTCGCGCCGACCACACCATCGGAGTCGCTTACATCGCCAAAAGGATCGCTCAGTTGCTCGGCTTGAACGAGATGCTCGCCGAAGTAGTCGCCATCTGCCACGATTCCGGCCATGTTCCATACGCACACAGCACCGAAAAGACATTCTCGGAAAAATTCGGACGCAAATTTCATCATAGTACTAACGGCCCAATTGTCCTGCAAAAGATAGACAACAATGGGCGCGGCATCCCGCTCACCAACCTGACTTTTGGCGGCATCTTGGCCCACACCAGCAACGGCGGTCCGCTCGTCGCAAGGACCGGCCCGCCCGAGTGGACAATCGTGATGTTCGCCGACAAAATAGAATTTGTGGCCAAAGACATTGCTTACTTCTTGGCCAAAGGAATTAGCCTGCCAACGAAAAACAAAAATCTTTTTCGTCTTTACCGCTGGTTTGGTGGTTCAGCCGAGGCCATGATAGAAAACTGCATCAACGCGCTTGTCTTGGAATCGGCGAAAAAAGGTTACGCCAGTTTTGAGTGTTCCGAAGCGGCAAAAAATTTCCTCGCGATGTACAAAATCATGTACGACGACATTTACCACGTCATCAATCGCGAAGACGAGCTTTGGAAGATAATAGAAAAGATCTACGCGCGTTTGCAAGACGCTATTCCCGAGGTTGATCCGTCCATGCTCATCGCTCTTTCCACTGAACGCGACTTGGAAAGAATTCTCGCCCCGAGATACAAACAGCAGTGGATACCGATCGCCAGAGGATCTTTTGACCCCAAGCTGATTGAGTTCTTAAAAAACACCCCGATTGACATGACCGACCCCGGTCTAAATTGGTAACCCCCGTCCCCCACCACTTTTGCCTCGTGGAAAAAGTGGTGGGGGGCTTTTTATTTTATATTGACTTTGCCTCAAAAATAACCTAAAATTATCTTACGCGCAAATCACGCTAAATTATCATAAAAATATGAACGAGAGTCGTTTCCAAACATCGGACGAAAATGGATCAATTAAGAACGAGGTACGCAATGCTGCCACTTTGCGTCATATTTTTGATAATCTCACCTCCGAAAACGAAGCCGAACAAGTCAATATGCGTAAATTTATCGGCGCATATTATGACAAAGGTGAAGTCGTCACTGATATGGAGAGATCGGAAGCCGAGGCAAAAAAATACAATGACATCTTGAAAGATACATTGAGAGAAACGGTATTTTTGCTTGGCCAAAAATTTAATTGGTTTGGCAAAGATGCCAACACCGGACAAACAAGCAAGTACGACCAGAAATTAAACGGAGTGGATTTGGTTATCGTCTATGACGATGGCGAGGAGATACCACTCGCATTAAATTTAATTGTGGATTCAGCGAACGACAAGCCGTTGACGCGAGCGAACGAACCGCTGAGTATTAAATATTATCAATCGCCGATTGATCCGGAAAAACATTGTGCTATTGATACCGCGCTCGCTACTGTGAATTTTTCCAAAGAAGACGCAAACGAACTTATCGTTATGGTTAACGATCTGATAACTTTCAAAAATAAAGGATTCTCAAAAGAAACTGACGAATCCAACATAAAACAAATGGAGGGAGATATAGATAGCCATCCACTCAGAAATAAAATCATTGAAGAAATTTTATCTCAATTAGACAATCACACCGAACGTACAGAGAAACACAGCGTCATCAACAAGGAAAAAATAAATTTTCTTCGCGAAAAGCTCGTTCAAGCATTAAACGAAAACCGGAAATAATTTTCAATATGAAAAAATTTGAACTAACTTTTGCCGTGGCGCAAGTACCGATTGATTTCACGGCCGTAATGCTGGCCGGATTTACCGCCTACGCGCTCCGCTTCACCGAATCCATGCGCGCCATCAGGCCCGTGCTTTTTAATATTTCTTGGGACAAATTCTGGCCGATTGTAATGTTCGTGGCCGGAGTTTGGGTTTTAATTTTTGCTTTAGCCGGACTCTACAATACCTCGGGACAAAGAAAAATGGCGCGCGATTTGCCGAAAATAATTTTCGCCTGCTCCACGGGATTTGCCGGCATCACCATTTACGTATTTTTTACTTTGCAAAAATTTGATTCCCGATTCCTCGTACTCGCCGGCTGGTTATTATCCATCCTTTATGTTTTCATCGGCCGGATGCTCGTGCTCGGGCTAAAAAAATTATTTTATAAATTTGGCGTGGGACTGCGCCGGACCGTTGTGGTCGGCTCGCAAGCCGTGGCCGAAGTGATTGCCAATTCCTTGAAACGCCACGCCAATTCCGGTTTTAAATTAGTGGGCACATTTTCCCGTTTTGACGCCAATACCCAAACACAAATCCTCGCGCTCAAGCCGGACGAAATTATTTTTACCGACCCAAAAGCCAATGAGGACGGGGCCTTGCAAGCAGTGGATTTTGCCAATGACCAAAACATTTCTTTCAAATATTCAGCCGACTTGTTTGCTTCAATCTCCACCAACATGACTGTCACCACCATCGCCGGTGTGCCGATTATTGAATTACGCCGGACGCGCTTGACCGGCTGGGGTAGGATTTTTAAACGCGCATCTGACATTATTGGCAGTTTAATTTTGCTGATAATTTTATCGCCCGTGTATCTAGTGGTTTCCATTATTATTTTATGCGAAACCGGACGGCCGGTGTTTTACAAAAACGAACGGGTCGGCGCTTATGGCAAAAAATTCTTTACTTACAAATTCCGTTCCATGTTTCAAAAGGATTGCACCGGCCTGCAATTTGGCGCGTCCGGCGACGAAGCCTTGAAAAAAGAAGCTGAATTGATTGCCAAGAAAAACATTAAAGAGGGGCCGGTTTACAAAATCGCAGGCGACCCGCGGGTGACGAAATTCGGACGGTTTATCCGCCAGTGGAGCCTTGATGAAATCCCGCAATTTTGGAATGTGTTCATCGGGCAAATGAGTTTGGTCGGCCCGCGCCCGCATCAACCGCGCGAGGTGGCCCAATACGCCAAACACCACAAAATCGTTTTGGCGATTAAGCCGGGCGTCACCGGCATGGCGCAAATTTCCGGGCGCAGTGATTTGAGTTTTGAAGACGAAGTAAAATTGGACGCTTTTTATATTGAAAATTGGAGCCTACTGATTGATTTGATTATTTTAATAAAGACGCCGTTTGTGGTAATCCGAAGAAAAGGAGCCTGGTAGAAACGCGATACTAATATACGAATGCATGCGAATTATACGAATAATATTCTATGGAGGGGAAAATTATTTATCCGGAGTTGTCATACAAAATAAACGGAATTTGTTATGCCGTTCATAACGAACTCGGCCGTTTCTGTAGAGAAAAACAATACGGGGATCTACTTGAAATGAAATTTAAAGAAAATAATATTGCTTTCAAAAGAGAAGCGAGACAAACAGAATACGGTAATATTATGGATTTCGTGGTCGATGAAAAAATTGTTCTGGAATTAAAAGCAAAACCATTCATTATCAAAAATGATTACTACCAGCTACAAAAATATTTACAACTAAATAATTACAAACTTGGAATGCTGATAAATTTTAGGAGCCGTTTTCTCAAACCCATGAGAATAATAAAAATTGAAACAAAAAACAAAACTAATTTTGAATGATTCGCACATTCGTATTATTCGAATAAATTCGTATATTTGCATCGATTATATGCGTTTAGCATTAGTCCACGATTATTTATCACAAGACGGAGGGGCCGAACGAGTACTCAAAGCCCTCCACGAAACTTGGCCCGAGGCGCCAATTTTTGTTTTGTTTCATGATAAGAAAAAAATAAATTATTTTGACCAAGAAAAAATCAAAGAATCGTTTTTGGCCAAGATGCCATTTGTCCGCTCGGCTTTTCAATGGTATTTGCCCTGGATGCCATCCGCGACCGAGCATCATGACCTGCGCGATTTTGACGTGGTCTTATCCTCCACCAGCGCGTTTGCCAAAGGCGTCATTACCCCGCCCGGCACCTTGCACATTTCTTATTGCCACACCCCGCCCCGCTATCTCTGGGCTGATTCCAATGAATATATCACCGAGCTAAATCAGTCGCCGGCGGTAAAGGCATTTTTACCAAATATATTACACAGGTTGCGCCTGTGGGACAAAATGAGCGCGGACCGCGTGGACCATTTTATCGCCAATTCCAAAACTGTGGAACAAAGAATCCGCAAATATTATCGCCGTGAGTCCACAATCATACATCCGCCGATTGAAATTAATAAATTCATGACTTCAAGCAACATCGAGGATTATTTTGTCTCGGGTGGACGCATGGTGCCTTACAAAAAATTTGATTTGCTAATCGCCGCTTTTAACCGTTTACGAGAACCGCTTAAAATTTTCGGCGACGGACCGGAGCTGACAAAATTAAAAAACATTGCCCGGCCGAATATTGAATTTCTCGGCGTTATCTCCGAAGAAGAAAAAATAAAATTACTGTCCCGCGCCCGCGCTTTTATCAATCCGCAGATTGAGGACTTTGGCATTACCGCGGTGGAGGCCATGGCTTCGGGCCGGCCGGTCATCGCTTACGAGAGCGGTGGCGCGACCGAAACGATTTTGGAAAACCAGACCGGAGTGTTTTTTAAAAAACAAAATTGGGAATCGCTTTTGGATACGATATTGAAATTCAATCATGCCAATTGGGACGCAGCGGCCATCCGCGAACACGCGAAAAAATTTGACACGGCCGTGTTCCAGGAAAAAATGACGCGCGCGGTCAATGATTATTGGGATGATTTCCAAAATAAAATGAACCAAACGAGTTTGATAGGATAAATTTATTCAAAATTCTTCTACGGGGTATGAACATCGGCATTGATATCCGCCCGCTCATGACCGCCCCGCGCACGGGAGTCGGCGAATACACTTATGAACTTCTGAATGCGATTTTTAATCTTGATAAAAACAATCAATATTTTTTGTTTTACAATTCCAGCCGAGATGTGTCCGCCAACATTCCAAAATGGGATTTTCCCAACGTGAAAATTATTGACTCGCATATCCCGAATAAATTTTTTAACTTTGGCCTCGGTGTTTTCAAATATCCTAAATTGGATAAGGTTTTCCCCGAAAAAATTGATTTATGGTTCTCCCCCAACCTGAACTTTACCGCCCTGTCGCGGGAAATAAAATACATTTTGACCATTCATGATATTTCTTTTGACTTGTTTCCGAAATTTTCCACACGCAAACAATTTTTTTGGCACAAAGCCATTCGTCCGAAAAATCAATGTGAACGCGCCAATGTGATTATCACCCCATCGGAAAACACCAAGCGCGATATTGTGAATTATTACAAAATCAGTCCGGAAAAAATTAAAGTGATTTATCCGGGGGTTGGTATTTGTCATCCCCGCGAAGGCGGGGATCCAGGACGGTGCGACTGGATTCCCGATCAGGTCGGGAATGACACGCCAAAACGCAACACAGACATCAAACAAAAATACAATCTTCCGGAAAAATTTATTTTATTCCTTGGCACGATTGAACCACGCAAAAACATCATCGGCTTGATTGAAGCCTTTGAAACATACCGCGCGAAAAATCAATCAGTTGAACACTTGGTTATCGCCGGCGCGCCGGGTTGGAAAAATGAAGAAATTTACGCACGCGCGAAAAATTCCAATTTGGCCGACAAAATTCATTTTATAAATTTTGTCGCGCCCGAAGACAAAGACGCGCTTTACGCCTCTGCGGATTTATTTGTCTATCCGAGTTTGTATGAAGGTTTTGGTTTTCCGGTGTTGGAGGCCATGTCCCTAGGCACGCCCGTCATTACTTCCAATCGTTCATCTTTACCCGAGGTCACGGGCTCGGCCGCGTATCTGATTGACCCGACTCGGCCCGAACAACTCGCCTTGGCCATGAATGAACTTTTGAATAATAAAAATTTGCGCGACTGGCATATCCAAAAAGGATTGGAACAAGTGAAAAAATATTCTTGGGACAAAGCGGGGAGGGAGTGGCTAAATATCTTAAAATAAAACCCCTCACGCGGCAGATGCCGGGAGGGGTTAAAACTCACAAAACTTGTTCGACGCCACCAGGTATTTTGCCAACAGGTAGTTGCGAGCGGTTTACGATGGTCGGCTTAACCCAAACTGTTTTTGGACAATTCGGGTCCTTGCCCATACCAAATGGACGGCGATAATAACCGCTTCTGAAGTGGGCGGGCAGGGTTCTGCCGGTCTTACCATCGCTTTCAGAAACAGTTTCCGACAAACCTTGCCCGGTCGAAACAACGAGGACGTCACTGCCATATGTGAGATGGTCAGGATCTATCTCGTCGTTCTTAGGACGCGGAACGTCGGTTGATTCGCGCGAAGGCTTGGTTTGCAGATAGAGGCACAACGCGACGACCAGACGATAAATGCTCAAAAAATAGACGTAATCTTTCTGCAATATCTCGTCTCGGTTTTCCACGCCATGCACAACACTTCCGAAATCCGGATGAGCGCTCTCGCGTTGAAACATCTCGTTGGAGACGTCCCCACGCAGGCATTTGAACTTGTCTTCTGGCATCCACATCGGGATAAGAGGATAGGCGAATGGACTAACTGCGTAGGCATTTTGAGACATCAACCGATGGTACTTATGCCAGTGATTTTTTTTAATCGCCCACAGCATTTTCTCACGCTTTTCCGGCGAATAAAAAGTCAGATTTCCCAACCCGCTATCCATGGCGAGGCAACAAATATAACTCACGCCCTCATATGAAGCCCGATAAATTATCACACAATCAATTGATGAGCTGTGCTCTTCAAAATTTATCGGAGTATCAAATTGAACGGCAAAAGAATTAAACGGCCAGTTGATGTCCAGCCAACCCACGCCGGCCAACGAAACCTCATCAAAATAGTCGCGTATTGAGTCGCTTAAACGATACACCCGTCTCGAGCTGTTAACCCACGCGTGCATCGCCATGGGAAAATGCTCGCAGAAACTCAACTTCGAAAGAGGTTTTGCTTGTTCTGTGGCACCGATAACAAACTTTTTAATATCCAGCGGGGTCCCAAACGATCTTGCTAAATATGTTCTGAATTCCGGGGCGACTTCAAATGCACTTACCGCTTTTGACAAAGCGGGAATTTCAATGGTAGCACTTTTGAAACCACCGAAGGACATCAGGGACGATTCTTCATAGAAATTAAACGCCTGTTCAATGCGTTTCACGGTTTCCTTGCTCATGGCCCCTCCTATTGATGGATCCAGGTTTACTTTGTGAGTTCTCAATGTACAGCTTGCCAATACTGGCAAGGTCGTCGGATGATTCCGATGAACAGCTAAGATTAGCACATTTTGACCAATTTGTCAACCCCCTGTACAAGATGACCACATCGTGGACAAGTGCATAGTTTTTTCCGCAAATTGCAAGGGGGTTAGATAATTGAGAGATCCGTGCGGT
>JBAZKA010000004.1:0-80042 GCA_041651015.1 Patescibacteria group bacterium | reverse complement strand
TTTGTTCTCAGCCAATAGGCCAGTTTCTGCCGATCGTAAAACGTTAAGTTATTTGACATACCCGCCACCTTTATGGATAAAGCCATATTTTACCATTAGGTGGTGCATTAAGATTAGAATCTTCTAATATTAAAGATACTATTGACAAAAAGGCTGTTTTGTGCTATTATTTGTTGTTTGTGGGATGTTCTATCACAACATAACCCGTGCCGGCGCCTGCCTGCCGGCAGGCAGGGATAATCCGGTGATGGAGGAAAAATGTGTAGACTGCTCATGAATATTGGAATTATGATATTCGCGTTGCTCGGTGTCGTATTAGTCATATTGACGCTCATCGGCATCCCGGGTTGCATCGTGGACGAAGATCCGGGGCCGGATACGGATGTAGATACCGATGCCGATGCTGACGCGGATAGCGATTCGGACGCAGATATTACTTTCGATACTGTGGAATTCTGTTCCGTCACCATCCGGTTCGCGTTTTTCGGCGACACGGCGTACGAAGCGGTTATGACGAATTACAATGCCGCGACCGTGCTTATCGCAATAGACAATGAAACTACCGGTGGTGTCGTGGCCGAAAACTGTCTTTGGCCGATTGGGTCTATTGGAGATGGTGAGGGCGGTGATGAGGATGTCGCATCCGTGGATTTCCAAAAGAGTGACGCCCTGACCATTACGGTTCAAATTGGCGAAGGGGACTTCCTGCAGTGGACCTGCATCGGGGATATCGACGACCTGTTCGAGGTGTTCCCGCTGTGCGATTCTCAGACGTACTAGAAAAGGAGAAAAAAATATGAATTTTCAGGATCACGCCGGTAACCAGATTCATTTTTTGAAGGGCATGAGAATCTATTTTGTCTCGGAGCATCCCGAGCTCCTCATGGTGGGGATGCCGCGAGATCACGAGAAGTCGGACGATAGCGTGTACTTCTCGGACGGGACAAACGACAACAAGCTGTTGTTCTCGGACCCGTTGACGTACACCAGCCTCAGGTCCATCGCGCGGCTCATTGCCGCGTGCGTCGGTTGCGAGACCGAGTACTTCAAGCGTTCGACCGGGCTCAATGGCCAATTCGAGGTCATTGGATACCGGTTCGTCTAGAGCCCCCCGCTCTTTCCCCGCCGGTCAGTGCCCATGTGCATTGGCCGGCAAATTTTTTTCTGCTAAAATATATAAATCTATGAAATTAATTGATGCCAAAAAATTAGCGGCGGAAATTGACGACCAAATGCCGGAATTGGATTTGCATTTGTCTTCCGCGGAAAATTTTGAGTATGAAGTAGATATGTTTTTGACGCAGTGTTTGGAAGCGCATGAACCGCGCGTGAGGATCATCACCGGCATTGGCTCTGGCGTGCTTAATGAACGAGTTAAAAAAATTTTGAAAAATTATAATTTTATTGAAGCCACTGTGGACGCGCCCGGGGCGATTATCGTTATAATATAATCGCGTTTAAGCCCTATTTTCAGGCAAATTTTGGCCTTTTGACTTTTCCACAGTTAATCCCCAAAACAGCCCTTGACAAAATTTATAACATCTGTTATTATTTGCACACGATTAATTCCGACTCAGTCGGAACCACGTCCATCAAACAGGATACAAATCGTATCCGCTTGGACCTCTGGGTAAGACTTTTACTCTTGTAAAAGATAGGTGATGCAAGACATCATTCAAACAACCAAATCTTACTCATAGCATCCAAGCGGCTCCAACCGATATATTTACGGGCCGCGCAAGCGGTTCGTTTTTTATCTCACTTTTCCGCCGATTTTGTGCGGCGGCAAAGATGAGGTTGAAAAAGTTCATCTGATTGACTTGATTGGACTTTGACAATTCAACGCAATGTAAAGCAGACAATGTCTTGCACAGCCTGCGAGATAATCTGCTGGGTAGACACAGCAAACACTATTGAGTGTTTTTGTTGTGTGCAATTTCATTAAGAGCATATGGTGGATGCCTTGACACTAAAAGACGAAGAAGGACGTTGCAGGGTGCGAAAAGCTCCGGAGAGGTCCCAAGCAACCCGTGACCCGGAGGTCTCCGAATGGGGAAACCCACCGTCGCAAGACGGAATTACGTACTGAATACATAGGTGCGTAAAGACAACCTGGTGAAGTGAAACATCTCAGTAACCAGAGGAAAATAAATCGCAGAGATTCCCTTAGTAGTGGCGAGCGAAAAGGGAACATCCCAAACTATATAAATGTTTTTGCAGTGATTGTTTGATCTTCGGATTAAATTATGAACTGCAGATTAAAGGACAGGCCGTTGTTTATATAGTGTTGTAGGGCGCATATGCCGGTTACCTGTTAAACCGGGCATTAAGTTGGTTTATAGCGGAACCGTTCTGGAAAGAACGATCATAGAGGGTAATAGTCCCGTACGCGAAATATCTCAACTTATTTGTAGTAAGCGTTCCTGAGTAGGGCGGAACTCGTGAAATTCCGTCTGAACCTGGGCCGACTATGGTCTAAGGATAAATACTTTTGGTGATCGATAGTGGACTAGTACCACGAGGGAAAGGTGAAAAGCAGCCCGGAGAGGGCGATGAAATAGTATCTGAAACCATATGTTTACAAGGAGCAGGCGTGGATTTATTCCACAACTGCGTTCCTATTGAAGAATGAGCCTGCGAGTGTGCGTATGTCGCTTGCCTAAGCCCCTCTGGGGCGGAGGCGCAGCGAAAGCGAGTCTTAACCGGCGAACTTTGTGGCATGCGCATAACCCGAAACCGGGTGAGCAATCCATGACCAGGATGAACGTTTCAGAAATGAAACGGGAGGTCCGAACCCACTAGCCGTGCAACACTAGGGGATGAGTCGTGGATAGGAGAGAAATTCTTATCGAACTCGGTGATAGCTGGTTCTCCTCGAAATAGCTCTAGGGCTAGCCTCGAGCGTTCCTTCTGGCGGTAGAGCACTGGATGAGGTCTGGGTCCTTCGGGATACCAATCTTAATCAAACTCCGAATGCCGGAAGTCACAACTCGGGAGTCAGACAGTGACGGCTAAGCGCCATTGTCAAAAGGGAAACAGCCCAGATCGCTATCTAAGGCCCCTAAATCCATGTTAAGTGTAAAAGGTGGTTCTAATTCTTAAACAACCAGGAGGTTTGCTTAGAAGCAGCAATCCTTTAAAGAAAGCGTAACAGCTCACTGGTCAAGAGTTTTAGCGCCGAAAATGTACCGGGGCTCAAACATGGTGCCGAAGATGCGAATTGTCGAGTGGAACTTTAAATCCAAATGTCATCATAAACATTTCTCTGATAAAATTTGCGAAGCAAATTTTATCAGTAAATGATTAAGATAAAACATGAATATTTAGATTTAGAGTTCCACTCGGCACTGGTAGAGGAGCGTTCGTAACGCGCTGAAGCCAAAGACGCGAGTCATGGTGGAGTGTTACGAAGTGAGAATGCAGGCATGAGTAGCAAAAAGGCAGGTGAGAATCCTGCCCGCCGAAAATCCAAGGTTTCCAGGGCAACGAGAATCGCCCCTGGGTTAGTCGATCCTAAGGCGAGGCCGAAAGGCGTAGTCGATGGAAGAGCGGGTTAATATTCCCGCACTTTGCATGGTTTGGAAGTCGTTGCGCATCATTAAACTTTACGCGTGTTTTGATTATACACGTCCCGCAAGGGGAAGGTGAAACCTCCGGGTGGAGCCAACGTAAGGAGACGTGGTGCCTAGAAAAGGCGACTTTCGCTAAGCTATGCAAATCCGTACCGTAAACCGACACAGGTGGATAGGTCGAGAAGACCAAGGCGTACGAGAGAAACTTCGTTAAGGAACTAGGCAATACAGCGGCCGTAACTTCGGGATAAGGCCCGCCCTTCGCAAGAAGGGTTTCAACAAAAGACGCACTGCGACTGTTTATCAAAAACACAGCTCCCTGCTAAAGCGTAAGCTGATGTATAGGGGGTGATGCCTGGCCAGTGTCAGAACGTTAAGGGGAGAGATGCAAGTCTTGAACCGAAGCGCTGATGAACGCCGGCGGTAACTATAACCGTCCTAAGGTAGCGAAATTCCTTGTCGGGTGAGTTCCGACCTGCACGAATGGCATAACGATGGTGCGACTGTCTCAACGAAGTACTCGGTGAAATTGCAAGGGAGGTGAAGATGCCTCCTACCCGCAACTAGACGAAAAGACCCCGTGAAGCTTTACTACAATTTGCTATTGGTATAAGGTTTGTTATGTTCAGCGTAGGTGGGAGCCGCAAGGCGCCAATGAGACACCACCCTTAGCTGATTTTATACCTAATCCTCTCCCGTGAATCCGGGAGAAGAGACAGTGGCTGATGGGTAGTTTAACTGGGGCGGTTGCCTCCTAAAATGTAACGGAGGCGTTTACAAAGGTCAGCTTAGCTCGGATGGAAATCGAGCTGGACGCGCAAACGCACAAGCTGGCTTTACTGCAAGGACTACAATCCGAGCAGTCGCGAAAGCGGAAGTTAGTGAACCGACCATCCTATATAGGAAGGTGGAAGATCAACGGATAAAAGCTACTCCGGGGATAACAGGCTGATCGGGCCCAATAGACCACATAGACGGCCCGGTTTGGCACCTCGATGTCGGCTCATCGCATCCTGGGGGTGGAGAAGCTCCCAAGGGTTTGGCTGTTCGCCAATTAAAGCGGTACGCGAGCTGGGTTCAGAACGTCGTGAGACAGTTCGGTCTCCTATCTGTTGCGGGCGATGAACGTTGCGAAGGCTCTTCCCTAGTACGAGAGGACCGGGAAGGACGAATCTCTAGTGTGCCGGTTGTTCCATCAGGAGCATTGCCGGGTAGCTATATTCGGTACGGATAAACGCTGAAAGCATCTAAGCGTGAAGCCGTCTTCAAGATTAACGTTCGTTAAGACCCCTTATAGACTATGAGGTTGATAGGCTCTACGTGTAAGTACAGTAATGTATTGAGCGGAGGAGTACTAATCGGTCGAGCACACAACGAAAGCATTTAGTAGTGTTCACCCCGTTAAATTGCCGCGAAGCGGCACCGGCAAAGCCGGATTTAACAGGGTAAATATTCAGCAGAATTTGTTTTACATTGCCAATTTAACCCCGACGCAAAAGGTCGGGGCAGACCGAACACATAGTTCAGGTGCCATGAGCGACGGGGCTACACCCGATCCCATCCCGAACTCGGCAGTTAAGCCTGTCAGCGCCGATGATAGCGTGACCCGCAAAAGTAGGCCGGCGCCTGAACTATGTGCTCGGTTTTTTAGTACAAAAATAACACAACGCACAGGACAAGCAAAAGCGTAGCGACTCGCCGTAGGCGAGGCGCGAAGTCCCGCATTGACGCGAAGCGTCTAGTGCGGGGTAGGCCGGCGCCTGAACTATGTGTTTGGTATCAAAATCAATCAAGGCAACCGCAAAATATGCGGTTGTTTTTAGTTTAACAGCGCGTCATGCTGAACTTGTTTCAGCATCTTTCGGTGTCATTCCGAGTGGTTGTTAAATATTGACAAAACACCCATAATACACTATGATTTGTTTTGTAAACAGTTTCCAAAACCAACAAGGAGAAACAAGCATGTTTAAGAATTGGAAGGTCATCTGTCAGATGACAGATGCGTATTTTATGCGGGCGCTGATAATGCTCGACGTTGCTACTGATTTTGGTCGCATGATCGTCGAGCGGTTGCCAGAGTTCTTTACAATTGAGCGAGTTCCGATTCCTTTATCAGTAATGCTACTGATCGCGGAAGAAAATGCGATAAAGGCTGGGCTAGAAGGATTGAAGGGAAGAAATGGCATCGTTGAATATGGCGGTGTCCCAAGTTGGATACCGCTGACCCATTTAGCGCTGAGCGAAGACGATGATTACCGCATTGGGTGCAGTGCTTTTCCTCCCGACATGGAGGAAAGGATACGGGAAGATTTGTTCCATTGTGAGCTACGTGTTGGCAACAAATATTTCTTGGGTAAAAGTGAACTTATCTTTCTCGGTATTTGTTTTAGCATTTATGGCAAGTCATTTGCGTTTTGTCCCGCTGAATGCGTCGTCGTCGATAAGTAGCAGCGAAGCACGCTCGAATATCCCTCCCGTGTTGAAAAGTTCAGACGAACAATTCAGCGCGGGTTTTTTTATTTAGAGTCCTTTATATATTTGTTTTTAGTTATTTGATGTGATAAAATCAATACATTAAACAATAATCATTATTTATGTACCTCTATCAAAAATTCGGTTTCGCAAACACCAAAGACCTGTTTAAAAAAGCCATGAAAGGCGGGTTTGCCATTCCGGCCTACAATTTTAATAACATGGAACAGTTGCAGGCGATTGTTATGGCCTGCCTGGAAACGCAATCGCCGGTGATTTTGCAGGTCTCTCGTGGAGCGCGAGATTACGCGGATAAAACCCTGTTGATTCACATGGCTCAAGGCGCCTTGGAAATGATGAAACGAATCGCCAAAGAAAAAAAATTAAAACCGATTCCAATGGTTTTACATTTGGACCATGGCGATACTTTTGAACTTTGTAAAGAAGCGATTCAATCCGGATTTTCTTCGGTGATGATTGACGGTTCAGCCCTGCCATACAAAGCAAATATCGCCCTGACAAAAAGAGTTGTGGCCTACGCTCACAAATACGGAATAACCGTGGAAGGGGAGTTGGGCGTACTTGCCGGTGTTGAGGAAACCGTCCACTCGGATGTATCGCATTATACTGACCCAGCGCAAGCCGCGGATTTTATAAAGAAAACCGGTGTTGATTCGCTCGCGATTTCCATTGGCACCTCGCATGGCGCGTATAAGTTCAAAGCGGGCGTTAAACCCGAAATACGTTTGGACTTGCTCCAAAAAATCGCCAAACAAATTCCAAACTTTCCGATTGTTTTGCACGGTTCATCCAGCGTTCCGCAAAATGCGGTCAAAGAGTTTAATAGCGCGGGCGGGGTGATGCAGGAGGCGATTGGCATTGATGAAAAACAATTGCGTTCGGCCGCGCGCTCGGCTGTTTGTAAAATAAATGTGGACACGGACGGACGGTTGGTGATGACCGCGCGCATCAGAAAAATCTTGAATGAAGACAAAAAAGTATTTGACCCGCGGAAATATCTCGGTCCGGCGCGCGATGCTTTGAAAGAAATGTACAAACGGAAAAATGTTGAGGTGTTTGGAAGTGATGGGTATTTTGGAAAATAAAATTTACTTACTTATCCACACGCGACTGATATAAATTTTTGTGGTATAATTTCCTCAACTAACGAAGCTCATCAGAAGCTCAAAAATGATTTTTTGGGCTTTTTGTTTTTTCCCTGGGAAGGGCCGCTCAAGTGATTGGGCGGTGAAAAAATAGGGAGCCCATTTGATAAATATATATAAATATTCATTTATGAAAATACAACTTGGCATCTATACAAAATATATTTTTAGCGTAATGTTGGTCGTTGGTGTTTCACTCATATTTATTTCTGAAGCAGATGCAGCCCTTTACGCCACTTATGCCGATGTTAGTAATACACAAACAGTTGCTCCGGGTTATACCCGCGAAGCATTTCAAATTTTCCAAATGCCTGTTCAAGGCAAAATAAATTCTATAAAGATTAAAGGCATTGGTATAGATGGCGGCGGAACAGCGCAGATGAAACCCGGGGTCTGCCAAGTGGCAAATAATCTCGTGGGCGAGGCCTGTGTCGGATCCTATGTCTGGGCCAATGAAAGTCCGTATATTATGCGCCCATTAAACTGGTATACTTATACATTTTTACCGGTCATATATGATAAAGATGCGTTAGTGAAATTTTATTTGCACATTGTTGGTGCCCCGGCTATCTACGAGCAGGCATACGCCGCTGTTTCCCCAAGTTCAACTTATGCGAATGGCGTCGCTTGGATAAATCGTCCGGTTGCTGAAATTAACGCCGACATCCAAATATTGGTGGATATTACGCCTTGTCGAGATTCTTTCAATGGCCATATTTATAGTACATCCACAAATGAAGCAATCGTCGGCGCCGATGTGCGCATGATTTTGAATGATTTTATTGCCACAAATGAATCTTGCGCCAACTTTCTTGCCGCCCATGCGGGACGCAGTGATGTATTTTGTATTCCGTATGTTGGAGCTGGACTTCAAGCGTTTTCCGATAACTCCGGTGTATACAATTTTTCAACATCAACGGGTGTCGGCAACAATTTTAACATCCAGGTGGTCGCGAATAAATTCGTCACTTCCACAATATCTTACGATAGCATTTCCGCTAACAGTGGCGACTGTGGTTTAGTACAACATGATTTTTATCTTGAACCAAATAATAAGCGCACCCCGATCGTGATCGTGCCGGGGATATTAGGGAGTGAATTAACAAAAGATAATGTCGTCATCTGGCCGAATATTTGGAATATGATTAGCAGTGCCGATGATAGTTTTATGGATGTATTGTTGCAAGATGAGAGTGGCAATCCATTGGATAATGGTGTGGGGGTAACGGACGTGGTAAGGGAAATAAGCGTCAAATTTGTTAAAACCGATTATTTAAAGGGATTGATTGAATCTCTGAAGAGCATTGGATATGTTGAAGGTGTTGACTTATTTATCTTCCCCTATGACTGGCGTTTGGATATAAACAAACACAGCGAGGATTTAAAGAATGCAGTTAATGAAATAACGAGTACAACACAATCTGGCAAGATAGATATTGTTGCTCATAGTACGGGCGGTATCATCGTGAAAAATATGATCCTACAAAACAGGGAAATGGAAAACAAAATAGACAGAATTGTATTTGTTGGCGTGCCACACCTTGGGTCTCCCAAAGCGTATAAAGAAATTGTTTATGGTGATAATTTGGATATTGCAGTTTTGAACCCAGAGGAGGTCAAGAAACTCGCCAAAAACATGACTTTGCTTTACGAACTTTTACCCTCACAAAAATATTTTGATGTGGTCGGTTCTTATATCAATGCATATAATCCGCTAAACATAACGTGGCCATACAGCGACTTGAACTATAATCAAACAAAAGCTCGCTTAATAAGTAAAGACGCCAACGCCAATTTGCTGGATGTTGCCGAGCAACTTCACATTGACGCGTTGGATAGTTTTCAGATTAGCCCGTCGTCAACACTTAAAATATATAATATTGTCGGGTGTAATATTCCGACTCTAACAAAGATCGGCGAGCGCTCAACATCTCATGTAGATTCAAATTCAAATTCCACGCCCGCTTCCAACGAAATTACGGAGTTCAATCCGGTTTTTACCACTGGCGACGGGACAGTGCCGAAACAGAGCGCGGATTATTTGAATTCTTCAAATGTCAAAAAAATATATATAAAAAATACAGTACACAGTGCAATGTTGAGCGAGAACGCGAAATCGCGTGATTTTATCGTTCACCTTTTGACCGATTCTGACCCCGACAGTTTGTTGACCATACTTCCGTCCGGTGTTGCTGTAGCTTTTGACAACAGTTTTCTGTTGAGCGGCACGGCGTTGTCCATTCACAGCCCGGTTGCGATAAATGTTTACGATCAAAATAATAATCATCTTGGTTACGCCACATACACCACGACGACCGGTGACGGGCAGACAGTCATGTATCAAGTTTTGGATCAAAACATCCCGGGTGCGTCATATGAACAAATAGGGGATAACAAATTTGTCTTTCTGCCTTTTGACGAAGAAAATAACGCAAATACTTATCGCGTGGAACTGGACCCTTATGCCACCGGTACATTTTCCATGCGCGTGACAAATGTTAATGAAGATGCGCCGACTAAATCCGCATATTTCAAGGACGTTGTCATTACCGATCCTGATTTTAATTCCGGCAGTTTGGTTGTCACAGATACTGACCAACCAAATACAAATTTTGAATATTATCAAGCGCAGGAGGTATTTGATCCGAATACGAACTCCACTTCCACGGTTTACGCCACTTCCACTATTCAAGCCACTTCTGTACTTGAAGCCGATCAAATTACCGACATGGTACCGCCATCAACCACATTGCAAATATCTGAAGGCGAATTAAACGCGGACAACTGGTCAAAAACTCCGGTTAAATTTAATCTAATTGCTCAAGACAACCTCGCGGATAATATTTTACATACTTATTATCGTGTCAGCACTTCGTCGGAGTGGCAAGAATATAACGGACAAATGACGATAGGCGATGAAGGCGAGTATGCGGTTGAATATTATTCAGTGGACAAAGCCGGCAACACCGAAAGAACGCAGATAAAAATGCTTAAGATAGATCTGACACCGCCGGAAGCGTCAATATATTTTGACCCAATCACTGAAGATCTAAAGATTACGGGCGAGGACCACAGTAATACCGATGTCATTATTTCCACGACCACTAAGACAGTTTTGATCACCGACCAAAGTGGCAACACGATAAGATTCACGCTGGATAAAAGCATTACAAAAATTACTAATATTAGAAATTTTACCATCAAGAATTTATCCTACAATGGCGGAAGCATCGCGGACACCGCTCAAACACTGACATCGTCGTATCTTGTTCAGAAAGACAAGAAAAATTTAGCCAACTTACTTCTGTATTCTCAAACTGTTAAGTTAAATAAAAATGATATCTTGTTAAATGCGTTATATAATACTCGTTCCAACCAGACAATAATCACTGGAAAAAATTTGAAGCAGATACTCTTGCTCAAAAAATATGCAGGATTAGTTAATATGACATTTGAGACAAAAGATGGTAAAATGGAGTTAAAGAATTTCTAGATTATATTTTTTAAAATCTAAAATCGTAGATATGGATAAATTTAAAATGTTCTGCGCAAATGCAAAAGATGTTATCGGTATTAATATAGTGGCACTTTTAGTCGGAGTAATACCGGCCGAAGTCGCAGGATACTATTTTGATAAGCATTGGTCAGATATCGGGAATAGTCTGGTGTATAATTTAAATATATGGTCCGCGATTGTGTCAGCGCTTTTAGTTATATTTAATGTTGTAATGTTTGCAGGGTCGCAAAAAAAATGGTGGATTAAAATACTATTTTTTATTGCATGGCTTGCATATCTGTTACTAATTTGGTTTGCGTTGACTTTCACCATCGCCATTGGTGGATAAAATAAAAAAATACGATATTCAAAAAATGAAATTCGAGGGTTCTCTCTCGAATTTTGGTATGATTACACTTTGCAATTTCATTTAAATGAAATCAAATAATATTCTATGTTCAAAACAAAGTCGGTGATAGTTACAAATGTGGTAGTGTTGTTAATTGGTGCAATCATACCATTCTATACAGTTTATTATTTAGTTGACCAGAAGAATTTTATACGAGGCCTTTTGATATATTCTATAGTGATGTCTTGTTTGTTATTTGCTTACAATATAGCATCTGTTGCAAAAAATAAGAATTTTTGGGGTATAAAAGCAGGATTCATCATGTTATCATTTCTGTCTCTGGTTTATGGGTTTATTTGTTTTGGTTTTTCTTCAATGTCGCTTACCATATTATAACGAATACTTAATGGCCATTTCTGCTAATCTCACAAAAATCCGTCCACTCATCCCCAACTTATCCACAGGTAGCTGTCAAAGAAATTTTGACAGCTATTTTGTTAGTGATATAATGAGATTAGCCAAAATTGAGGCGTTATCAACAATAGTGTTAGCCAAAAAATGACAATAAAACCCTAGTATGAACATAGAAATACTCAAAAAAGCCGGTTTAAGCGATAAAGAGGCCCTGCTCTACTTTGAAATCTTGCGTTTGGGCCCGTCTTCGGTCAGAAAATTGGCGGAAAAGACCGACCTGAACCGCGGAACCGTGTACGAAGTTTTGAAAAATTTGAAAGAACGAGGCCTGGTAAATTTTTATGAAAAAGATACCAAACAATTTTTTGTGGCCGAGGACCCGTCGCGTCTTTTGGATCTGGCCTCAAAACAAATTTCCGAATTGCGCGATGCCGAGCACAATATCCAAAAAATGATTCCTGAATTGAAATCACTCTATGACAAAGGCGGGGAACGTCCTGTCGCGCGGTATTATGAGCGCGAAGAAATCGCGCAAATTTTGGAAGATGTGCTCGCGGTGTGCGAAAACGCGGAAGATCAAACCTATCGTATTTATTCGGCCGCGGAATTGCGCGAACATATTTATGAATCGTTTCCGAATTTCAGCGATGTGCGCGTGGCCAAAGGAATTAAAGTTCTGGCCATTGCCATTGGCGAGGGTGGTAAGCTCCACGGCTTGGATGAACGCAAATGGTTGGACGCAAAAGTAGATACGCCGACATATATCTTTATTTATCCGGGGCATACTGCTTACATCTCACTCAACGCGCAAGATGAACCGGTTGGCGTGGTGATAGAAAACGAAGGCGTGTATGAAACGCAAAAAGGAATTTTTGATTCTTTGTGGAATAGAATATGAGATTTGATTATTGTTTTGTGGATTTGGATGATACGATTTTTAATACGAAAAAATTTAAGGATGATATTTATAAAGTTTTTTCTCCGTTGGGAATTACGCGCGCGGATTTTACGCGCGCCTATCGGTCCGCGGCTGAATTAAAAAAGATGGGGTATTTTCACTATACGTTTGAAAAGCAGATTGAATCGGTGCGACTGGCGGGTTATCCGGCCGGACGGAAAGAGTTTTTGGCGTTAAACAACCTCCTGAAAAATGATTATCGCAAAGTCGGCGCCATTGATTTTGTGAAGTATTTACAGACTGTTTGCGATAAAGTGATATTGCTCACGGCCGGAACCAAAGACTTCCAAGCAAAGAAAGTCAAAGCCCTAAAAATAGCCGGTTTATTTGATAAAATTATCCAAATTAGCGGTGGCAAAGACAAAATTTTACGGCCGTATATTCTAAGAAAAAAGCAAATTTTGTTCATCAACGATAATTTGGAGGAAAATCTAATGATAAAAAAATTATTTACAAAAATTAATGTTTTGACCTTGTTCAATTCGTCATATTGGAAAGTTGGCGATTGCAAAAAAAGTAAAATTCCGTATTTTAAAAATTATAATCAAATGAAAAAATATATTTCTAAATATGAACTCAGATAAAAAAATCGGCGTTGTGATTCTCGCCGCCGGTAAAGGCAAGAGAATGCAAAGTGAATTACCCAAGGTGATGCATTTGCTCCACGATAAACCGTTGGTGGATTATGTGGTAAGAAGTGCAGAAGAGCTCAAAATCAAACCGGTGGTGGTGGTGCCGGACGACAGCAACTTAGTGCGTGAATATTTGGGCGACCGGGTAGATTATGCCGTGCAAGCCGAACAGCTCGGCACCGGTCACGCGGTATTAATGGCCGAGAATATACTGACGGGCAAAGCAGATCCTGTTATTGTTTTGAACGGCGACATGCCTTTTATCACTTCTCAGTCTCTGGCTTTGTTGATTGATGATCATGTAACGCGTAATAATATATTGACGCTCATGACCGTGACTGTGCCGGATTTTCATGACTGGCGCGCGCAATTTTATGATTTTGGCAGAATCGTGCGCGACCACAAGGGTGATATTATTAAAATTGTGGAGAAGAAAGATGCTTCGCCGAAAGAACTAAATATTCTAGAGCTTAATACCAATTTTTTCTGTTTTGACGCGGAGTGGTTGTGGAAAAATCTAAAAAATTTAAAGAACAATAATGCAGCCGGAGAATTGTACCTGACAGATTTAGTAAAGGCGGCGTTTGATGAGGGCGTGCCATTGTCTTCGGTAAATATTAACGCTCGTGAGGCGATAGGTATCAACACAAAAGAGCACTTGGAAATTGCTCATAATGTATAAATTATGTGCGGAATTATCGCCTATATTGGCCAAAAAGAAGCAACACCGATTCTAATTAATGGGTTGCGCCGTTTGGAATATCGCGGTTATGACAGCGCCGGCTTGGTAGTCTTGGACAATGGCGTGAATTATTTTCGTTCAATCGGCAAGATAGATAATTTGGCGCAAAAAATTTCCCAAGAAAAAATCTCCGGCACGATTGGCGTAGCGCATACGCGCTGGGCCACGCATGGCGGTGTCACCGAAGCTAATACCCATCCGCACGCGGATTGCGCCAATAATATTTTTGTCGTTCATAACGGTATTATTGAAAATTATCGGGAATTGAAAAACGAATTAAGCGACCATAAGTTTATTTCCGAGACAGACACCGAAGTCCTCGCGCATTTGATTGAGAAATATTACGGTGGCGATTTACTTAAGGCAACGCTCACGGCGCTCGCCAAAGTCCGTGGCACGTACGGTCTGGTGGTGATAGACAAACGCGACCCGAACCGTTTGGTGGCCGCGCGCTGTGGCAGTCCGCTCGCCATTGGCGTGGGCGAGAATGAATATTTTATTGCCTCGGACACGTCGCCCATGCTGGCGCACACCAAAAAAGTTATTTTTCTTGACGATGGCGAGGCAGCTGAAATTACTCGCGACACTTTGAATATTGTCAACTTGCGCGCCGAATCAATCCACAAAGAAATTTCGGAAATTAATTGGGATGAAGCGCAGGCGCAAAAGCAGGGCTTTGCCCATTTCATGCTCAAAGAAATTTTTGACCAACCGCGAACATATTTGGACGCCATTCGCGGACGATTGCATGTTGAAGAGGGCACGGCGCATCTGGGCGGGCTCAATATGACTGATGATGAAATGCGGAAAATTAAACGCGTGATACTCATTGCTTGCGGGACAGCTTCGTATGCAGCTCAGGCCGGTAAATATGCCTTTGAACGCTTGGCCGGCATTCCGGCTGAAGTGGAAATTGCCTCAGAATTTCGTTACAGCGACCCGATTATTGATGCGAACACATTGGTGCTGGGGATATCGCAATCCGGTGAGACCGCGGACACCCTGGCCGCTTTACGCGAAGCCAAACGCAAGGGCGCGTATGTGCGCGGTGTGGTGAACGTGGTTGGGTCAACCATTGCCCGCGAGACCGATGGCGGCACCTATATTCACGCCGGGCCGGAGCTGGCGGTTGCCTCCACCAAGGCTTACACCAATATGATTGCGGTTTTGATTTTGCATGCTTTACAATTTGGACGTTTAAATCGTGTGAGCGTGGCTACCGGCGAACGTTTGATTACCGCTTTGTTGGAAATTCCAGACAAGATGATGATGGTATTAAATCAATCAGAACAGATAAAGATAATCGCGGAAAAATATTTAAAGTATAAAAATTATTTTTTCCTCGGGCGCGGTGTGAATTATCCCGTGGCCCTGGAGGGCTCGCTCAAATTAAAAGAAGTGAGCTATGTTCACAGCGAGGCCTATCCGGGCGGGGAAATGAAACATGGACCGATTGCTTTACTCTCGCCCGAGTTTCCGGTTTTTGCCATTATGACGAAAAACCAGCTTTACGAAAAAATGAGAAGCAATATTGAGGAAGTGAAAGCGCGCCATGCTCCGATTATTTTGCTTGCCACCGAGGGTGATGCCGAAGTGAAAAATCTTGCCGATGATGTGATTTATGTTCCACCAACCATGGAATTACTTGAACCGCTGGTGAATACGGTTCCTTTGCAATTATTTGCGTATCACACAGCCGTGGCTTTGGGGCGCGACGTTGACCGTCCGAGGAATTTAGCGAAAAGTGTTACTGTTGAATAAGTATGTCTCAGTCTAAATCAATGCGTGTTGTGGTACTCGGTGGCGGCAATGGGTCGGCTGTCTCGCTTGTCGCGCTAAAACAAAACGTTGATTTGTTTGATATTACCGGCATCATCGCCATGAGCGATTCAGGCGGGTCGTCCGGGCGTTTACGCGAAGAATTTCGCGGTTTGCCGACCGGCGACATTATGCGCGCCACTTTGGCTTTATCCAAATACGATTATCCAACATTGAAACAAATATTTTATAAAAATCGTTTTACTGATACTGATCAACTGGACGGGCATAACCTTGGAAATTTATTTTTGATTTTGAGCGAACATTATACCGGTGATTTTATGGCCGCGCTCAAGGCGTTGGGGCAAGCGGTAGAAGCGGTCGGCCGGGTTTATCCCGCCACTTTGGAGACGACCCAATTGACGGCCGAATTAATTGACGGGCAGATTATCAAAGGCGAAGCCAATTTAGACCGCCCGAAATATGATAGAAATTTGAAAATCAAAAAAGTTTGGCTGGAACCGTCTGGCCGAATTTACGAAGAAGCTCGCCGTGCGATCATGTCCGCTGATTATATTTTGCTTGGGCCTGGTAGCTTTTATACCAGTGTGGTGGCGTCATTGCTTCCGGATGGGATGAGTGAAGCGATTGCCGAATCAAAAGCAAAAATTATTTATATTGCCGGCGACAAATTAGAAAATAACGGCGAAACCGGCCCCGAGAAATTAAGCGAGTTTATTTCCTCTATTCAATTGTATTTACCGCGTCCCTTGGATATGGTTTTATCCAATGACGCGGAGTTAACCGAAGAACGAAAAAAATATTATGAATCGCGTGGCTGGTTTGTGTATGAGCGTGATTATGATAATATACTAGGCATGCGGGTGGAAAAATTTGATTTTGAACGCGATGACGGCGGGCTTTGCGCCATTAAATTGGGTCGGAAATTAAAGGAAATATTATAATGTTATGATAAAAATTGAATCACAATTTGACATGGTCAATAGCTGGCTCAAAGAAGACGCCGAAGATGCGCCGTTTAATCAATCTTACGAATGGGAAGAAATCTTGTCGCGCGAAGGCAAGGAAATTGAGCGTCTGGCGATATTGGACAACGAGACTCCCGTGGCCGAGGCTTTGGTTGAATACCATAGATTACCGTTTGGTTGGCGGTACGCGTTTTGCGCGCGCGGGCCGGTGTTTAAAAAGAATGTAGAATGTAGAATGTTGAATGAAGCATACCGATTAATTGCAGAGTACTTGAAAATAAAAAAATGTATTTTTTTAAGGTTTGAGCCGGCCAATACAATTAATGATCCACATACCAAATTCAGTATTCTTCATTCTGTTGATATTAATCCCCGCGCCACGTTTGTTTTGGATTTACGGCAAACGCCCGAGGATCTACTCAACAAAATGCATCCCAAGACACGCTATAATATTCATTTGGCCGAGCGTAAAGGTCTGGTGGTAAAAGACGACAAGGACGCTGATTTATTTATGCGACTCATGCGCGAAACCGCCAAGCGTGATAAATTTCGTTTACATGTTGACCGGCATTATCATGAAATTATTTTTTCGCCGATGTCCCGCCAGCTCACAGTGTATTATCAAGCGACGCCGATTGCTTCGGCCGTGTTTACCGGATTTGGCGATACATTTACATATTTATTTGGCGCGTCTGATTATAATTATCGTTCGCTTATGGCGCCATATTTGATTCAATGGGAAGGAATCAAAACCGGCCAGCGTTCGGGTTATCGCTTTTATGATTTTTTCGGGGTAGCGCCGAAAGTGGAAAAAGCGAGTGGTGAAGAATATGAATATAATGCCAAACACCAATACGCAGGCGTGAGCCGGTTCAAACAAGGATTCGGCGGTGAGTATCGCGAACAGCCCGGCACATTTGATTTGATTATTTCACCGAGAAAGTATAAGCTGTATAAGTTGTTGCGCGCGTTACGACGATTGTTATGACGGGTTTGGTCCTCATAGTTTAACTCCGACGTTCGCCGAAGGCGAAGTCGGAGCCCCGACCTTGCGTCGGGGCGGATATTACTTTAGTCCCTGTAGTTTAACGGATAGAACGCTAGCCTCCGAAGCTGGAAGTAGAGGTTCAATTCCTCTCAGGGGCACAATAAAAACCGCCTATTCTTGACAAAAGGGCGGTTTTATGTTATATTGACTCATCACTTTGACAACCAAAGAAAGGAGGCGATAATGCGCCCAGGAAAAATTATTGTAATTACGCACGAGCTTGTTACGCCTCCAGACTCATTGAAAAATGATGATTTTTCCCATGATGAATCTCAGCTTATCGTTGAATTGAAAAGAGGCATCTATCCGATTTTATGCAATCCGCAAAACGTAAGTGTATTGGTTCCGGCAGGTGATCGGTGTGAAAAATTTGGCTGGGAATTGGTGAAAAATTGTCCGCAGTATCGGTACCAAAAATATGTGGGTTTCGGAGATATAGTTTATGATATTTGCGATACCGTGGCGAGATCTGATGCTTATGCCTCGTTCGTTGTGGTGCCGATGAGTTTGTTTAACCATGTTTGCCGGCAGATTCACGCTACCTTTTTGAATAAATGGCATGACTATGGTTACGAACCGTGGAAGTTAGCGGATGGCGCCGTCGCCTTGTTTGATCAAGAGGCGAAAAAAATCCGTGTAACCCTTCTCGGTTGTTTGGAGTGATGTTTGGCCCGTTTCGCGCTTCTTGCGCGCGCGGGCTTTTTTATTTGCAAATGATTTTGATGTGGTATAATTTATAGGATATGAATTTGGCCACATCTGTATCATCGCTTACTCGCGTTGGCGCGTCCGCGTCCAAGCGTCTGAATCGCCTCGGCATCAAAACAGCCGAGGATTTATTGTTTTGGTTTCCATTTAGGTATGAGGATTATAGCCGGATTGTCCCGATTAAAGATTTACACGACGGGGAAGCAGTGACAATACGCGCCAAGTTGGAACTAATTGCGAGCAAACGGAGTTTCCGCAAGCGTGTGAATATTACCGAAGCGCTTTTTTCCGATGAATCAGGATCGGTGCGCGCCACCTGGTTTAATCAGCCGTTTATCGCCAAAGTTTTACAACCGGGTGATGTGGTTTTTTTATCCGGCAAAGTGAAAGCCGATATGCTTGGGCCGCAGTTCTCCAGTCCGACTTATGAAAAAGAAACTACTCGCGCCACGGCGCACACCGCGCGCTTGGTGCCGATTTATCCGCTTACCGAAGGATTAACGCAAAAGCAAATCAGATTTTTGATTCAGCAAGTGATACCTTTGGCCGACAAAATTGATGAGTGGTTGCCGGAAAATATTTTGGATGATTATGATCTCGCAACGCTTAGCGACGCCATTCGCGGGATTCATTTTCCAAATGATGTTAATGAATTAAGAATATCCACCGAACGTCTTAAATTTGATGAATTATTTTTGGTTCAACTCAAAGCCGAACTCAGCCGGCGCGTCCGGCTTGATTCCAATTCAACGGAAATTATTTTTCATGAAAAAGAAGTCAAAGAATTTGTCTCTGGTTTGCCATTCAAACTGACGCCTTCGCAAAAGATGTCGGCTTGGGAAATTTTGCGCGACACGCAAAAATCCGCGCCCATGAACCGGTTGCTTTCGGGCGATGTCGGTTCTGGAAAAACCATTGTGGCGGCTATTGTTGCCTACAACACGGCGCTGGCGGGCAAACAAACCGTAATCATGGCGCCAACCGAGATATTGGCCGCGCAACATTATGCCACCATCAATAAATTTTTGGGCGATAAATTGACAATGGCGTTGTTGACCCGGTCGCAATATTCTTTGTCGCTCGCGGAAAAATTAACCCCTTCCGACCGTGACTTCGCCCCGCCTGAAGGCGGCTCGTCAATGGCCGTCAGGAGTAAATTTCTTCCGCTCGCTACTACTAAAAAACGAGTTATAGAAGCGATTAAAAATGATGAAGTAAAAATTATCATCGGCACGCATGCGTTGCTCGGCGAGAAAATTGAATTTAACGATGTCGGTTTAATTGTGGTTGACGAACAGCACCGTTTTGGCGTGGCCCAAAGAAAAGCCATTAAAGATAAAACTGAAAAAATTGACGCGCATTATTTGAGTATGACAGCCACGCCCATTCCGCGCTCGCTCGCGCTCGCGCTGTTCGGCGACTTGGATGTGTCCCGGCTCACGGAAATGCCGAACGATAGAAAACCGATTATGACGCGATTTGTGGAACCAAAAAACCGTGATAAGGCGTATGACTTTATTCGCGCCCAAGTTAAGCAGGGGAGGCAGGTGTTTGTGGTCTGTCCCTTGATTGAAGAACAAGAAAAAAAGAAAAAATCCTCAGATGAAATTGAAATAATAAATTATCCGCTGGGGAATGTTTCAGTGAATGACGAGCGCAAAAGCGTTTTGAGTGAATATAAAAAATTATCCGAGAAAGTTTTTCCGGATTTAAAAGTGGAATTTTTGCACGGCAAAATGAAGCCGGCGGAAAAAGAAGCAGTGATGAATAGATTTCAAAATAAACAGACTGATATTTTAGTTTCCACGTCGGTGATTGAGGTGGGCATTGATATCCCCAATGCCACGGTCATGATGATTGAAGGCGCGGACAGATTCGGGCTGGCGCAATTGCATCAGTTCCGCGGACGGGTCGGACGGTCAATGCATCAATCTTATTGTTTTGTCTTTACGGATTCGCCGACTGAAAAGGTAAAAGAGCGTTTGGAATTTTTTGAAAAACATTTGGATGGTTTTAAACTGGCGGAGCGTGATCTGGAAACGCGCGGTCCGGGCGAGGTGTTTGGCGCGGCTCAGAGCGGGATGATGCGCTTTCGTTTGGCCAAATTAACTGACGGGGAAATAATTAAGAAATCTCGTGACGCAGCTGTGGCTATTGCTCCCAACATTAAAATGTATCCATCATTGTTGGCCAAGTTAACTAACTGGGAAGATGTTGCGCATTTAGAATAGGGGTAAGTAATGTCAAATTTCCAATTTCCAATGTCAAATCAAGCCTAAATATCAAATATCAAAATTTGGATTTTTGGTTTTGGGTTTTATTTGTAATTTGGCATTGGATATTTGACATTTGGTTCATTTTGTGCTATTATTTTAGCGTTTTCGTTTTCACGGAGGGGCTGTGAAAACATCACAAGTACATTTTTTGAGGAGGGTGGAGATGTCAACAAGATGGGACGGATTGAATCAATTGCGCGTGGGTCCGGACAATGATTTTAAAAAAGAAGGGGCGGACTTCGTGGTGGTTTCCGCGATCGTGGAGGGTCAATCTGGTCCGCAGGTCGTCTACGCGCGCTTGGCTGCGCCTCGGCTCAACGGCCGTTCCGTGGAGATCTTCGGGCGATTCGGGAAGGACGATCGCGATCGCCAAATCAAGTGTAGGGTGATCACGTTCAAGAAACTCGCAGATGTCCGCAAGCTCTTCGGTGAACTCGTGGAACATCCCTGCGTAAAAGTGCTCGCCTAATATTCTCGCCTCATTTCCAAAAAAAAACAAAAAGTCCGCCAAAGGGTACTCCCGATGGCGGCGTTTTTTTATATGCGATACTAATATACGAATTCATGCGAATATAACGAATATTGCGACGATTATTTGTATAATTCGTATGCATTCGTATATTTGCATCGTGTTATATTCGTATAATTTCTGAAATGTTTTTTATATCAATGATTTTAATTTTCTGGATCCCCGCCTTCGCGGGGATGACATTCTGATTATTCTTTTTTCCCAAATTGGTCAGAGCGCGTTTGAGCCCGAGGCCTTCGCATTCTTTGATTCTTTTTTCCGTGAAAGAGACCGGACGAATTTCGCCGGACAAGCCAATCTCGCCAAAGGCAGCCATGTCCGATCCAAGGGATTTATCTTTGTAAGCGCTGGCAATGGCCAGAGCGGCCGCGAGGTCGGCCGCCGGCTCATCGGCCGTGAGACCGCCGACAATATTTAAATGGATATCGTATTGAGATAAATTTAATCCGGCCCGGCGCTCCAGGACGGCCACGAGCATGTGCAGACGATTCAAATCAAAGCCATTTGATTTGCGCACCGGATAACCAAACGCGGTTTTATTGACCAAGGCTTGTACTTCGCACAGAATCGGCCGGGTGCCTTCCATCAGGCACGCCACCACATTGCCCGGTGCGTTTTCCGCCCGTTCGCCCAGGAACGCGGCCGAAGGATTTTTCACTTCTTGCAAACCGTTTTCTTCCATGGAAAAAACTCCGACTTCATCAGTGGAGCCAAAACGATTTTTGGCTGCGCGCAAAATTCTGAATTGATGAAATCTATCACCCTCTAAATATAGAACAGTGTCCACCAAATGTTCCAAAGTTTTTGGTCCGGCCACCGTGCCTTCTTTGGTCACTTGCCCGATCAGCACGATCGTTAAATGCTCGGACTTGGCCAGCTCCATAAGTTTGACGGTACAGGCGCGCACTTGCGCCAGATTGCCGGCTTCGCCAACGGACTCATCGGAATAAATTGTTTGAACCGAATCCACAATGGTAATTTGCGGACGTTCTTTTTTAATCGTGCTGATGATTGTTTCAATGTTTGATTCATTTCCGATTTTCAGATTTTGCGCTTTGACGCTCAAACGGTCGGCGCGGAGTTTAATTTGTTCGGCTGATTCTTCGCCTGAGAGATAAAGCGAACTCGGGAGTAGGGAAGCGAGCTGAAGCGCGAGCGTGGATTTGCCGATGCCGGGCTCTCCGCCGAGTAAAATAATACTGCCCGGTACCAGTCCTCCGCCGAGCACGCGGTCCAGTTCATTTATATTTGTCTTCACGCGTGCGGCATTTTCACTTTTTATTTCCGAGAGCGAGGATAATTTCGCCGGCGCGTATTCATTTGTTTCAGATTTTTTCTCGCGAATGATTTTGGCTTCTTTATCTATCGTGCCCCATTTTCCGCATTCCAAACAACGCCCGGTCCATTTCTGGAACTGGGCGCCGCAGTTGTTGCAAGAGAATATTGTTTGAGGTTTTGAAGACATGATATTAATTTGATTCTTCATCATCGGAGGTAGCCACGGGTGATTGCTCCGGGGCGCTATCGGGGCCGATACTTGAATCCGCTTTGCAGGCTGTATAATATGTCATCGCGCGCGTGACCGTCTTATGTGTTTGTAGAGTAGAGTGCAAAGATCCGCCTAATTTTTTTAATGCCCCGCAACCCGCCGCATAAGCAAATAAAGCGCCTCTAAATTGTTCCTCGCCGGAAAGTCCAAGACCGGCCGCACATTCAAGATTGCTTTTAAATAATTTAGCCGACTGTTCAACAGCAGTTTCTGGTTCCATAAGCTTTGATATGCCTATACACTCTCCGCCTTTGCTAATACCTCGTTCAGTCTTGCCGTCGGCTCTGGTGGTTTCACATGAATTATACCCCCCCATACTTTTGTTTGGATTGATAGTCATTTGTCCCAAGCCGATACCGTGAGAAAAACGCCAGTCAAGTCCATAATCAGGAGGATTATTTACGTTAAACGAATCATCATTTTTTATACCGCTTGCGTTCATCGTTGCTTTGTAATTACTTTTGTCGGTCGCTACCGGTGTAAACGAAGATCCTTTATATGTGGTTCCGCTCAAAAGAAAATTTCGTCGCGCCCAGACAATATGAGTCGTACGATTAAAATTTTCGTCATGGCCAATAGCGCCCGCATTGCCTCCCGATTCTTTGCTGACGATTGTTTTCATCATGCAATCATCAGTGAGCCCGATTTTTTTTCCAGCTTCAACTGCCATTTTTAATAATTCAGCTGGTGCGCCGGGAGATTTTCCAGTAAGTGTTTTATAGTCTGCATCAGATACAACTTCAATTTCAATTTTTTGTACATACGCAATTTTCAGCGATTTCAAAGCGATCAAATCCGGGTTGATGGTATAAAGCACGACATAAGAACCCCAAGCAATGAACAGTCCGATGATGGCTTGGGTGATGCGCTTGTAAGCCGCGCCTTTAGCTGGACCGCCGGCTGAAGTGATAATTTGCGCGCCGGAAATAATTAAGACGACAACAGCTAGTATGCTGATGGCGACCAGAGCAAAATTGTAAATTGCTTTGATGTATTCGGCGGCCCAAGAAATATACAGATTGCCTTCCGAGTCAACTTTAGTGGGTGGCGCGCTAAAATGCAAACTCGGGATGTTAATGCCAAGAACGACATCCTTTAAGCCGAGCTCTTCAGCGATGGTGGTCATCTCCGGTGTAGCTTCTTCTACCTCACAGCCAGCGTTTTCCGCGATTGAACAAGTATAATAGGATAGGGTGACACCCGCGTTCAACTCATCTTTTTTACCTGTCGTGCACTTGGCGTCTGTGTCATCCGTGATGGTATTAAACGCGCGGCTGGCCGTGCTTACAGATTCGCCGGCAGAATACATTTTGCAAACGCAACAACTTTTTGCAAATGCCGTCATCGGCAAAAACAAAAACCCGCCGAGAAAAATAATTGTAAAAAGTTTTTTCATAAACTTAATATTCCTTCACCAACTCCGCGAGGAAATCATCTAAGTCAATTTCATCCAAATAATTTACCAAGCGGTTGTTGATATAGATTTGCGGGGCATTTTTTAATCCGAGTGTTTTCGCGAGCGAGACCGAGGAATCAATGCGCGCGCCGGCCTCGGTGGAATTCAAGCAGGCCGACCACGCGGTTTCATTTAGACCGATTTTGTTCGCGATAGTTTTCAAATCGTCATCGGTAAATGTTTTTTTATTGGCGCTGATTAGTTCCGGCACAAAAGCGAGAAATTTATCCATGGATTGTTTCTCGGCGCAATAGGCCGCCAGATTTGGGCGAGCATGATCGCCCGCAAACAAACCCGTGGCTGGAAAATCTTTGACAAGCAAACGAAGTTTGGTGGGATTTTTCTCCACAGCCGCGACTAATTTTTTGTGGACATCACGGCTATCGGCCGAGGTATAATCAATAAATTCGGTGATGGTAATACTCGCGCCGCGGTTGCCGATAATTGGGTCCAGTGGGTCAATCGGAATATCCACGGCATTGGTTTCAATCAAATCCTTGTCCGCGTGATTGACGGAAATTTTGTTTGTCTTAATAATTTGGTAAATTAAAATTATGACCGTGCCAACGATAGCGACAACCAATAAAAGGAAAAATTTTTTAGCTGAGGCGTTCATAATTTTATAAACTTACTTCAAACACGCCGCTTTGGTTGGCGTCGGTAAAGAGTAAACGTTTGTTTGTCTCGTCGTAAGAAATCGTGCTGATGGAATAAGTACCATCGGTCGCGATTTTTGTTTTTAATCCGGTGGTTAAATCAATTTTGTATAAATCATCAGTGGTGCCGGCGGCAATGGCCGGGGAAATTCCCGCGCCTTGGGATAAGGTCTGTGGCACGCCGCAATAAACCGTACTGTCTCCGGCAAAAGTGCATTTGCTCGGCCAGGTTTCTATTTCCAGACTGGTGCGTCCGGAACCAATGTCGTTGCCATAAGAATTGGTAATCCAGAGTTCGGGCTTCAAATCCGTGCGCGGGCTGTAAACGCTGTATAATAATTTTTTGCCGGTTGGCGACCATTGTGAAGTAAAGCCCATACCTTCAACCGTCAGGGATTTGAAATTTTCTCCGTTCAAGCCGACAAGTAAAACCTCTTTGCGATAAGTACCCAAGGGATCGCCGGTAAAGGCAAAGGCCACAGCCTGCCGGCTGGGCGACCAATCTACGACCACTTTGTCTTGATTTTCTCCCAGCGCTTCCAACAACTGTGTGCCCGAGCCATCATCATTAGTCGTGACGAGCCAACGATTTTCTTCGGATAAACCCACTGATTTGGCGGCAATCTGCGTGCTGTCGGGCGAAAATGAAAAATCTTCCCAGTGTTTGGGCAGGGTCACTTGTTTTTGCGTCTCAAAATTATAAACAATGTTTGATCCGTCCGGATATTCCAGCACAGCCTTGTCCGCGCCATCGGCCCAAGTGACATTGGAAACATTATTGAATACTGTATCGCTCATGGCCGTGATAGTGCCATCCGCGTTTACGCGATAAAATTTTCCGTCATTAGCATTGTAATAACGCATGCCGCCGGATTTGTCCGCTGAATTATAAGTGGTTTGAACATTGGCGATTTTGGTGACTGCTTGCGTGCGATAATAACTTTGTGACGCACTCGGGATATTTCCGGCAATTGGCAAAGTAGTGGTGGCGCCGCCGCCTTCGCCGGTCGTGGTGGCGCGTCCGCCGGCCGAGGGTAGTCCGGCTCCGACGCCGGTCGTGGTGGCGCCTTGTTCGCCCGGAGTCACTTCAGCGAGAGGTCCGGCTTGTTTGAAAAAATAATAAAGTGCGAAAGCAAGCAGAGCGGTGACGGTGAGAAGCGCAACGATTAGTAAAATTCTTTTTGTTCTATCTGACATAATCAAGTTATAAAGTTTGTAAAGTTATAAAGTTTGTAAAGTTCGGCAACTGTTCCCTGTTTATATTTTAGCGTGCGGTTGAGTTCTATTTATTTTTGCATTTGTTGCACCGCTTGTCGTTGCATTTCTTTCAGGTCGTCTTGCATTTTTTTCTTTTCTTTTTTAATATCCTCTTCCAGTTTTGCGATTTTGATTTTGGCTTTGGCCGCGTCAATTCGCGCCTTGGTATCCCTAATGCGTATAATTATCTTGACGGCCCAACCAAAGAACGGAATGATCCACAAGATGCAGCCGACGGCGAGTTTGAAGCAAGAAATATTCGCGGCCTCGGCGATTTTTTGTTGTTTTTTGGTGTCATTTTGCATTTCAACGACGCGTCGCTCGGATCTTCTTTTAATTTCTTGTTCTCGTTTTCTGGAACCGGATTGTATGTTTGACATTCGGCTGACGCGGTCTTGTTGGGCGGCCGCGTTGGCAATGTCGCGTGATGTTTGCTGTGTTCCCGGTTGTCCTTCTTCGGAATTTTCATCTTCCGTGTCCTCGTCTTGATTTTCATCAATGGATTCATTTTGTATGCCGCCATATTCGGTTTGCCTCACCAGTTCCGGAAATTCTTCATTGGTGGATGGCGCGCGATTGCGCTCCTCGTTTTGAGATTGCATGGCAACCTCGGCGCGATGGCGGTCGGCGGCGCGTACCTCGGCGAGGCGCGCGGCATCTGTCCGTTCTTTTTCAAGTTTTTCGTCCGCCTCGTCAATCGCCATATTATTTCAAGCTTAATTCGTTTTTGTTTATTTGCAGAGAATAGGATTTTTTTGGCGCGCCTTTCACGATAATGTCGGCCAAGAATTTTTCTATGTCCGCGCGAACTCTGCGCCTGATATCGCGCGCGTTGGCGGATTTTATTTCCAATGAGGTAATAAATTTTTGTAAAACTATTCCACTTGCGGCCACGGCCGTGCGATATTTTTTCAGGCGTTCATTCAGAGCCGCGATTTCCAGCCCGGCGATTTGCGCCAGATTCTCCGGGGTTAATTCATTAAATAAACAAATTTGGTCCAGCCGGTTGATCAGTTCGGGGGAGAAGCGCTCTTTTAATTTTTCACGTATCCGTTCAGCGCTACCCTGTGTACTTGACGCTCCCGTAGAGAAACCAAAATTGCCCTTTTTCAGCTCGTCCGCGCCAAAAGAAGTGGTTAATATTATTATAGCATGTTTTAAGGAAATTTTCTTGCCCGTGGCATCGGTAATTTCTCCCTCCTCAAGCATCTGTAAAAGAAGTTTCAAGATATCCGGATGAGCCTTGTCTATTTCATCAAACAATACAACGGAATATGGGTGGAGTTTGAGCCGGTCAGTGAATTGATTGGCTTCTTTGTAGCCCACATAACCGGCCGGTGAACCGAGTAATTTGGACGCGCCATATGATTCACCGAATTCGGACATATCCAAACGGATTAACGCGTCTTGTCCCGGGAATAAAACTTTGGCTAAGGTTTTGGCGGTTTCGGTTTTACCTGTGCCCGACGGCCCGACAAAAAGCAGAGAAGCGGACGGCCGTGTTTGGTCGGACAGTCCGAGGTCGGCTTGGCGGATATGCGCGACCAAATATTCCACGGCCGAATCTTGTCCAACCACGGATTTTTTGATTTCACGCAAAATATTGTCGTATTTTTTGCGGTTGTCCGCAATCAGCTCGGCCGGCTGGTGGCCTGTGACGCGCGCCACTTGGCGGATCACGTCATCCAAAACCACTTGAGCGATGTGTTTACTTTTTTGTTTTTCCAACACTTTTTCCAATTTGCCAATTTCACGAATAAGCGCGGTTGATTCATCACGCAATTTCAGGGCCTCGGCAAAATTGTCGCCGAGCGCGGCTTTTTCTTTCTGGGAATTTATACTGCGGAATTTTTCACGCATTTCCGCGAGCTGATTTTCTTCTCGGGAATTGCCCACGGATAATTTTTTGGCCGCGGCTGTTTCATCCAACAAATCAATCGCTTTGTCCGGCAAAAATTTCCCCGAAATATATCGGGCGGATAATTCCACGGCTGCGTTCACGGCTTCGTCCGAGATGTCCACGCGGTGAAAGTCTTCGTAATTCTTTTTCAGGCCGAGTAAAATTTGTTTGGCCTCGTCAATTGACGGTTCGCGTACGAAAATCGGCATGAACCGCCGTTCCAAAGCAGCGTCGCTTTCAATAAATTTTTTAAATTCCGCGGGCGTGGTGGAACCGATACAATGAATTTGCCCGCGGGCGAGAGCCGGCTTGAGCAAGTTGGCCGCGTCCATGGAACCTTGGGACGAACCGGCGCCGACAATGTTATGAATCTCATCAATAAATAAAATTACGTCCGGGTCTTTGCTCGCATCATCAATTAATTCTTTGAGGCGGGCTTCAAATTCGCCACGGTAAATCGTACCGGCGACGAGCAAACCCAAATCAGCGGAAAATATTTTTTTTCGGCGTAATTCATCCGGCACTTTTCCTTCCAGAATTTTTTTGGCCAATCCTTCCACGATGGCGGTTTTGCCTACGCCCGGGTCGCCGAGCAGAATAGGATTATTTTTTGTTCGGCGGGATAAAATTTGAATCAGGCGTTCAATTTCAACTTCCCGTCCGATGACCGGATCAATATTTTTTTGGTTTTTCGGGTCGGTCAAATTTATACTAAAATAATCTAAAGCCGATTCTTCATTTTTTCCGCGGTGTTTGCGCGGCAGGCTCATCTGAGGCGGGAGAAAATTATCTTGAATATCTTCCATGGCTTCGGACACTTCGGCCAGGTCGGGGAATTGAGCTGATGAAGCAAATAATCCTTCCACTTCTTTGCGCAAGGCGTCAACTTTTACATTGGCCACTTTAAAATATTCGTTTAATTTCTGGTCGTCTAAATCCAGGAGAGCAAAGAGCAAATGCTCGGAGCCGAGGTGGCTGTGGGTATTCTTTTGCGCCGCAATCATGGCTTTTTCCAAACACAATTTGGCCAGGGATGAGAGGGGCGGCATTTGAATCTGATCAATATTTTTTCTTCCGGATAATTTCTGAACATCTGACTCCGGCGAGATCGCCAAAAGCATTTGTTCCAAAATTTTCAAATCCAGTTTGAAACGGCCGAGCACTTCGGACGCAAGCGAGCCTTTTTCATTCATCATGGCGAACAACAAATGAAGCGGTTCAACTTCCGGATTTTTGAGTTCAGCCGCGATTTGCATAGCGCGGGCGATGATTTCTTTGAGGTGGGTGGAGAATCGGTCAAGGATATTCATAATTTTTTTGCTATTTCAATTTATATTTGCTATAGTATTTATAGCAAAAAATTACCTTAATGTAAAGAAAAAACACGTTATGTCCAACATTTTTAAAGCCTATGATATCCGCGGAATTTATGGCACGGAATTGACCGAGGATATTGCCTACAAAACCGCGCGCGCTTTTGCCCAAATGCGCCAAAAAGAATTGCAAAAAGAAAAAATAATAATCGTGGCCGGACGCGACATGCGTTTGTCATCGCCAGGTTTGAGCGAAGCCTTGATCCGCGGGTTGATTGACCAAGGCGCGGACGTGATTGATATCGGCCTAGCTTCCACACCGACTTTTTATTTCGCGGTTTGCGAACTTAAAGCCGATGGCGGGATGATTATCTCGGCCTCGCACAATCCCAAAGAATACAATGGTATCAAAATCACGCGCGAGAGCGCCGTGCCGTTTGGCGCAGGCTGTGGCATGGAAGAATTGCAATCAGAAGTGGAGAATTTTACAGCAGTTGAACCGGCCGAAAAAGGAATAATAAAGAAATACGATGGAATTACGGATGAACAAGTGAAATACGAAGAACAGGGGATTGATTTATCCAAAATAAAGAAATTCAAAATTGTGGTGGACACGGCCAATGCCATGGGCGCGGATTATTTGGAAAAATTATTCGCGGACTTGCCCCAAGTGGAACTCATCAAAATGAATTTTGCCTTGGATGGAACTTTTCCGGCGCATCAGGCCGACCCGTTTCAAGAGGAAAATACAGCGGATTTGAAAAAGCGCGTGTTGGCCGAGGGTGCGGATTTGGGCATTGCTACTGATGGCGACGGCGACCGGATATTTTTTATTGACAACGAGGGAAGCATGTTGGAACCCGCGATTTTGCGCGGGATTATGGCCAAAATATTTTTGCGCGACAATCCCGGAGCGACCGTTTGCTATGACATCCGGCCGGGTAAAATCACCGAGGATATGATTCGCGAGAACGGCGGAATCCCGAGCGTGACGCGTGTGGGACATTCACTCATTAAAAAACAAATGATTGAAACCAGCGCGGTGTTTGGAGGTGAATCATCCGGACATTTTTTCGTGAAATTTCCGCACGGAGTTTATGAAGCGCCGATGGTTGTTATAATGAAATTACTTTTGGAATTATCCGAGACGAATTTATCTCTCGCCGATTACGCGCGACCGCTCAAAAAATATTTTCATTCTGGTGAAATAAATTTTAAAGGCGCGGACAAGGAAAAAGTTTTTACCCGGCTCAAAGAAAAATTTTCCGATGCCGAAATAAATGATTTAGACGGTTTGACTTTTACCTATCCGGATTTTTGGTTTAACGTGCGTGGTTCCAATACCGAGTCTTTGGTGCGTTTGAATTTGGAAGCGCGGAGCGAAGCAGTGATGAAAGAAAAAACCGATGAAGTGAGTAGTATTATTAGAGAATAATTATGCAAAAAGGAATTGATTATATCGGCGTGGGTACGGGCGCAATTATTTTTAATGACCGCGGACAAGTGTTTATTGCTCAACGCGGGCCCAAAGCCAGGAACGAGGCCGGCAAGTGGGATTTTCCCGGCGGTTCGGTTGAACATGGAGAAAAATGCGTTGACGCTATTATGAGAGAGATTAGAGAGGAGTTTGACATGGAAATTGAAATTTTAGAATTACTGGAGGTGATTGATCATATTTTGCCCGAAGAAAAACAACATTGGGTTTCGCCCACTTTTATCGCGCGGCATAAATTCGGCGAGCCGAAGATAATGGAACCGGAAAAATGTACGGGAATAAAATGGATTGAATTGTGTGAAGTGGAAAATTATCAACTGACCTTGCCGAGCGCGACCGATATTAAAATATATCGCAATAAATTTGGTCATCAACCGCCAAATTGTTAAAAATTTTTGTTAATTACTAAGTAATAAGATTATGTCCATCAAACAACACAGAAAAATAGGCAACAAAGACAGTGCTTGGCAGAAACGCCGGGCTGACGCCTTTGGCAAAGTGGCAGACGGCTTAGTTGATGTCGCGAACGAGATGAAGCAAAAGATAGCCGACCGGATAAAAACCGCTGGGATTAAATTAAAAAATGTTTATAAAGCCAAACTCGGCGAGGACATGCGCGCTTTTGAATACATTGTGACCAAAATTGACCGTTTTGAAGGCGAGGTGTATCTTAAAAACGAACGCAATACCGTGCGCAAAGTCCGGGTATTTGATAAATTATTCGGCGCGGTAGTGCGCGGACGAATCCGCCCGAAGAAAAAATAATTTTATATGTCCGAAAAAGAATCAATTCCGCCACTGTCACCGGAGGAGTTGGCAAAATTGAATGATAGGGAAGCGGGAGAATCCCGCGAACGCGAGGCGCGCATGATTTTGACGACTTTGGAAAATTTGTGGGCAAAAGCAGAGCGGAATTATAAAAAAATCGCCGGAGGCGATGAATTGGTGGAGCCCGGTCGGCATATAAAGAATCCGCCGGACATGAAAGATTGGCCGGTAGAAATGCCGAGAAATATCACTGTATCATCCAGAAGCGGACAGCGCATATTTATTCGGAGAGATGGCGATAATTATAATTTAGCCCCGGAAGAAATTGATCCGGATAAATGGAAACCGACTATTCCGATTTGGAAAGTATCAATTACTGATGCGGGAATTGAAAAAAGGGGTCTCGTGCCAACAGATTTAAATATTTTTTTGCGCGAATCAGTCATTATCCGTGTTAACGGAAAGATCTTGGTTGTCGGTTCCGATGAAGAAAAATGATTAGATAATAAACAAACTTAGATTGGGAATGTTTTGGGCACTCGCCTCATTGGCGGGTGTTTTTGTTTGTCCAGTAGAGGCCGTAGGCATTCTACTGGATTGACAGCTATACTAAAATGTGATAAATTGACTCTTGTTTGCAAAACAAAAAAGAGGAGGGACGCAAATGGGAAAAAGACAAAACTTGTCTTCTGGTCACGGTAAATATCGGGGCGCCCATGGCCGGATCGTTTTGAGACAACCGGTTTTACTGCCGGTGCGGAGCGTTGTTCCGGACACATCGTCAGCAAGGGCTTCTCTCGCTGAAATAATGCGGATTGCAAGTAATCTGTTGGGGATTCCCAGCGCAGAGAAGATCGTTTCCATGATGCTCTGCGGTTCAACAACCGCGGAAAAATGATTCCGCGTTAAGAGGAGGGGTGAGATGGGAGAAAAATCTGCGAATGACGCGCGCGCAAAAGTAAGGCCGATGAATGATCTGGGGTGGAGAGGCCACTTGACGCGGGCGGCCGAACATAACCTGTTCGACGCGATTCCGAATGTGTCCGAGGACATCTATCGCGACAGCGATGATGACCCAGTGGACACGTGGGATGACGATATTCTCCACGCGGTGAGAAGACTATAATCCGAGTTCTTTCTTAAACCCGCAAACATAAAAGGCGAGTTCCATCTGCGGACTTCGCCAATTTTTTTTACATTTTTTAATTCCCCATCATCCGTAATTTATTTATCCTATCTTCAATGGGTGGATGGGTGGAAAATATACTCTTTAATTTTTTTCCGCTAAACGGGCTGGCAATAAATAAATGCGCCGTGGCTGAAGAAGATTTTTTCATCGGCTGATTCTCATCGCCGATTTTTTGCAAAGCACTGGCCAGCCCTTCGGGATAGCGGGTGAGCAGAGCGCCCGACGCATCGGCCAGATATTCGCGTTTGCGCGAAATGGCCAGTTTGATCAATTCAGCGATTACTGGCGACAAAATTGCGAGGATAATCCCGACAATCATGAGAATCGCGAAAAGCGACGACCCGCCTTCGCGGTCATTGTCACGTCCGCCGCGGAAAATTCCGCCCGAGCGGAGCATGATGTCGGCGAAAATGGAAATGGCCCCGACCATAACCGCGACCAGCATCATAAAACGGATGTCATAATTTTTGACATGGGATAATTCGTGGGCAATTACGCCTTCCAGTTCTTCGTTGGTTAATTTTTGCAGAGCACCCGCGGTTACGGCGATGGACGCGTGTTTGGGGTCGCGCCCCGTGGCAAAAGCGTTTATGGCCGGGTCATTAATTACATAAATTTTCGGCATGGGCGTGCCGGCGGTGATACAAAGATTCTCCACCAGGTGAAATAAATATTTATTATCGTCGTGCTGAATTTCTTTGGCGCCGGTCGTGGCCAGAGCGATTTTGTCTCCGGAAAAATATGAGATCATGGTCATGACAAGGGCGATAAGAATCGCAAAAATCATACCGCTATAGCTTTGCCCCCCGCCATAAATATAGTCAAAAATCCAGCCGAGGAAAATAATGATGGCGATAAAAATACACGCGAGCAAAACTGATTTTCTTTTGTTGGAGGAAATTTCAGAGTACATATTTTATGTGCGAAATACGAAAGCTACGAAAATTACGAAAGTTAATGATTATTTATATTTATTATTCTTTTTGGAGTAACTCCTGTGTAGGTAAAACAGGCGATAATTGCGAGTTGGAGATTAAGAGTTTTTAAATATTGATTTGTTTGATCAATTACTTTTGCCACGAGATATTTTCCTCGTTTTAATTCCAATACTATTTTATCTTCAATCAAAAAGTCCAAGTAATATTTTCCAACGATCTGATTGTTATATTTAAGCGGAACATAGTATTGTTCAACAAATTTAATGCCCTTGTCCCGTAAAGCAGTAGCGACGGCTTTTTGGTAATATGATTCTTTGTGACCGCCGCCAAGTTGTCTATAGACACTAAATAAAATTCCGTTAATTATATAAGATAAGTCCGGATATAATAAATCCATGCGTCTTAATTGATGTTGCCCCTCCATAATTTGAATTTATTTTTTCGTACTTTTCGTAGCTTTCGTATTTCGTACATTATATTAGAATTTCACCTGCACGTTTTGCTTTTCGCCGTCGGCCGCCTGAAAGAAATCGTATTTCACAAATTTGAGCGAGTTGGCAATCATGTTGGTGGGGAAGACCTGAATTTTGGTGTTGAAATCGCGAACATTACCATTGTAAAATCGGCGTGAAGCCTGAATTTTATTTTCCGTGTCGGAAATTTCATCCTGCAATTGCAAGAAATTTTGGCTGGCTTTGAGGTCTGGATAATTTTCCGTCACCGCAAATAAAGATTTCAAAGTTCCGGATAAAGTATTTTCTGCGGCCTCGCGTTCGGCCAGGGTGGCGTTTTTATTATCGTGGACCTGCATGGCCGAGGCGCGGGCTTCGGTCAATTTGACCAAAGTGCCTTGCTCGTGGGTCATATAGCCCTTGACTGTTTCCACCAAATTGGGAATTAAGTCATAACGGCGTTTCAATTGAACGTCAATATCTGAAAAGGCTTCATCCACCTGATTTTTGCTTTTAATTAAGCCATTATACGTGGCAATCAACCAAATGGCGACTATTGCCAAAACACCAATGATGATATAAACTACAGTCATACTTTGTATTAATTTAGAGGTTAATTAAGTTTAACCGCTGTTTATTTATTATACTCGTTTGGAGAGGAATGTAAAGCATATTTATGACAACAATTATTATTTTCATCTTAGTTCTCGGCGTCCTTGTCCTCTCTCATGAGTTCGGGCATTTTATTGCCGCGCGTAAAAGCGGGATGCGGGTTTATGAATTTGGCTTTGGTTTTCCGCCGCGCGCCGTGGGTATCCAACGGTTGGTACGCGGTAATGAAAAAAAATGGCGCGTAATTTGGGGCAATGTGGAAAATACCGAAGAATTAACTCCGGATGGCTGGCGTTGTGGGACGATTTATTCTATCAACTGGATTCCGATTGGCGGATTTGTGCGGGTAAAAGGCGAAGAGAAAGACAGTACTGACCCGGATTCGTTTATTATGGCCAAGACCTGGAAAAAAGCGGTTATGATTGTAGCCGGTGTCACCATGAACATTGTTTTGGCCGGAGTTTTATTATCCGCGAGTTATATGGTGGGATTGCCAACCATGGTGGATGGTGTGGAAGATGTGAGCAAAGTAACTGATCGTTCCATTACCATCATGGGCGTGCTGGCCGGTAAACCGGCCGAGCTCGCCGGAATTAAAAGTGATGATAAAATTTTGCAGGTGGGAAATTTGGTTGAGCCGCGTTTATCCGAAATGCAAGATTATGTTGATGCGCATAAAACCGAAGCCATTACGTTTGTCATTAAACGCGGTGATGAAACTTTGGAGAAAAAAATTACCCCGATTATTTACGAGGATACGGGCAAAGGCGGAATTGGCGTGAGCATTGCCGAAATTGGCACAATCAGATATGTGTGGTACCAAGCGCTTTGGCGCGGATTTATTGACACTTTTGTTTATATTAAAGAAATTTTTGTCGCCTTTGCTTTGCTCATCGCCGGACTTTTTGCCGGCAAGGGCGCGGGCGATGCGGTTTCCGGCCCGATTGGCATTGCGGTGATGACCGGCCAAGTGGCCGAGATGGGTTTTATTTATTTGATGCAATTCACCGCGATTTTATCTTTGAATTTGGCGGTAATAAATATCTTACCTTTGCCGGCTCTGGACGGTGGGCGGTTATTGTTTTTGGTGCTCAATAAATTTAAAAGAATTAATTTTGCCAAATACGAACAACGAGCGCATGCGATCGGCTTTATATTACTGATGATACTCGTGGTGGTGGTGACAGTACGCGACCTCGGAACATTCAGGGGCGTATTTGTTGAATTTTTTAAGAAAATATTTTAGGTTTGGCGTCCTCCTCCCCCTATTAGGGGGAGGATAGAGGTGGGGGTATCGGGTTAAGCGATGATTTTTAACCCCACCCCTTGCCCCTCCCCTAAAAGGGGAGGGAGATCCCTTACAAAGTTAATAATTTAATTTATGCAAGAAAAACTTACTCAATTAAAAAAAACCACCCTTTCGACCATTGCCGGCGCGGCTGGTTTAGCGGATTTGGAGGAAATTGAAAATAAAATTCTCGGACGCAAGGCTGGCGAGCTGACCGAACTAATGAAAGGCTTGAAAGATTTGCCGTTGGAAGAAAAAAAGACAATCGGCGCTTTGGCCAATGAAGTGAAAATCGCGCTGGAACAAGCTGTCGCTGAAAAGCGCTCCGTGCTTGGCGCCAAAGACGCGGAAAAAATGTTTGCTGCGGAAGCAATTGATTTGTCCGCGCCCGCCCTGCCCAAAAATGAACGCGGACATTTTCATCCGAACACGATTGTGCAGAGGTCAATTGAAGAGTTGTTTTCTAAAATGGGATTTATAATTGCCGATGGCCCGGAGTTGGAAAGTGATTATTTTAATTTTACTTCCATAAATATTCCAGCCGACCATCCGGCGCGCGATACCCAAGATACTTTTTATGTAAAAGATCATCCGGCCTGGGTGATGCGCACGCAAACTTCAGCTGTCCAGGTCCGAGCCATGCGCGAACACGGCGCCCCTCTGCGCGTGATTGTGCCGGGTAAATGTTTTCGCAACGAATCCACGGATGCTCGGCATGAACACACGTTTTATCAGCTGGAGGGTTTTGCCGTGGATAAAAATTTGACCTTGGCGCATATGAAAGGCGTGTTGGAAACAGTGGCCAGACATTTGTTTGGCCCCAACACAGAAGTTCGTTTGCGTCCGAAATTTTATCCGTTCGTGGAGCCGGGCGTGAACGGCGAGGTGACTTGTTCGCTTTGCGCCGGCTCGGGTTGCCGGGTGTGCAAGCATACCGGTTGGATGGAAATTTTTGGCGCTGGCATGATTCACCCCAATGTTTTGAAAGAGGGCGGAATTGACCCGAAAGTTTACCAAGGATTTGCCTTTGGTTTTGGTTTGTCCCGATTGGCCATGATGAAATACAGCATTGATGATGTGCGTTTGATGGAGAGCGGAGATTTACGCTTCATAAAACAATTTTAATATGAACATTTCCTTCAATTGGCTCAAACAATATGTGAATTTGCCGGATTCGGTCAGCGCCGAAGAAGTGGCGGAAAAATTAAAATTATCCACGGTGGAAGTGGAGGGAATTGAACATGCCGGCGCGCTGCTTGGCAATGTGGTGGTGGGCAAGGTTGTGTCGGCCGAGAAACATCCGCAAGCGGACAAATTAAAATTATGCCAAGTGAGTGTCGGCAATGAAAGATTACAAATTGTCTGCGGCGGTTCCAATGTGCGGGAGGGGATGCTGGTGGCTTTGGCCAAAGTCGGGGCCAAAGTTAAATGGCACGGCGAAGGCGAACCAATCACGCTTGAGCCGGCCAAAATCAGAAACGTGGAGTCATTTGGTATGATTTGCGGGGCGAGTGAAATTGGACTCGCTGAAATGTTTCCGCCCAAGGACGACCACGAGATTGTGGATTTGACCGATGTGGTGGCGGAAGAGACCGTGGGCAAGCCCTTGGCCGAGATTTTGAATTTAGATGACGCGATTTTGGAAATTGATAATAAATCCCTCAGTAATCGTCCGGATTTGTGGGGTCATTACGGAATTGCGCGCGAAGTCGCGGTTTTGTTTGGCAAAAATATCAAGGATTACAAGACCAAACCGATTAAGCCGGCCAAAAAATCCGCAGTATCTTTGGCCGTGGAAATAAAAGATAAAAATTTATGCCCGCGCTATATGGCCGTGGTTGTATCCGGAATAAAAATTGGCGAGTCGCCGGATTGGCTGAAAGCACGTTTGTCTGCGGTTGGAATTCGTCCGATAAATAATGTCGTGGATATCACCAATTACGTGATGGTGGATTTGGGCGAGCCCATGCACGCATTTGACGCAAAGCAATTGGCCGTCAACAATAAGCAACTGACAAGCATAATTGTGAGAAAAGCCGAGCCGGGTGAATTTCTTACTTTGCTTGACGGAAATAAAATTGAATTATCAGTAGAAGATTTGGTTATTGCCGATAGCGAAAAACCGTTGGCTTTGGCCGGTATCATGGGCGGGGAATATAGCGGTATTAACGATAAAACCGAAACAATAATTTTTGAGGCCGCGACCTTTAATGCTTCATCCATCCGTAAGAGCTCTATTCGCCACAGCTTGCGCACGGATTCATCGGCGCGTTTTGAAAAAAGTTTGGACCCGAACTTATGTAATGACGCGTTGAACAAAGCCGTGGAATTATTAGGGGAAACTTGTCGTTCCGCTAAAGTTGAAGCGCTGGTTGATGAAAAGCACTTTACCGTTGCCACCGGGCCGATCAGCATTGAAAAAAACATTTTTGCCAAAAAATTAGGCGAAGAAATTCCAGCCAAACAAATTGTAAAAATTTTGGCTCAATTAGGTTTTGAACTCTCGGACAAGGGCGACAAATGGTCGGTCAAAATTCCGACTTGGCGCGCTACCAAAGATGTGAGCATGGCTGAGGATTTGGTGGAGGAAGTGGCCAGAATTTACGGTTATGAAAATTTAAAATCGGCTTTGCCGGATATGTCCATCGCCCCGCCTGCGACAAACAATATTCGCGCGTTGGAACATTTGCTCCGTGACGTTTTGGTGCGGGATATGCGCGCCTCGGAAATTTACAACTATTCTTTTGTTAGCCGAGAACAAAAAGAAAAAATGAGAGACGGCGCCGAGTATCTGGAGCTGGATAATCCGCTCTCTAAGGAAAAACCGCTTTTGCGCCGTTCTCTTTTGCCGAATTTACTGGAAAACGTTGTGAAGAATATTGAGTATTTTGACGCGATTAAAATTTTTGAAATTGGAAAAATTTTCACCCCCGAACTGGCCGGCGTCAGAGCTAATTTGAATGGTTCGGAGTTGTTGCCGCGGCAGGAAAATTATTTAACGTTTGTGGCGGCAGAAAAGAAAAACGATAAACCGTATAATTCGGCGCTGGCCGTATTGGAAAGAATTTGCGAGGAATTGAGCTTAACTTTTGTAATTAAAAAATCCGAAACAAAATCATGGCAGCATCCGACTCGTTCGGGCGAAATAAAAATTGATGACAAAGTCGTTGGCGCAATTTATGAAGTTGAACCGTCCGTGTCCGCTAATTTTAATTTATCTGTCCGGACCGCGATTTTAGAATTAAATATTGACGCGCTTGATGAGGCGAGAAAAGAGGCTGAACCCCTTGCGTATCAAAAGTTGCCGTTGTTTCCGGAAGTGACGCGCGACATTGCGTTCACGGCGGACAAAAGCGTCGCTCATGAAAAAATTATATCCGCCATTCAAGGCGCGGATGCTTTGATAAAGAACGCGGAATTGTTTGATGTCTATGAGGGAGAAAAAATTAGCGCGGACAAAAAAAGTTTGGCTTATCGCCTGACTCTCGCGCACGCCGAGCGCACGTTGAATACTTCGGAAATTGACGAAGTAATGGCAAAAGTGAATAAGGCGCTCAAGGTTTTGGGTGCCGAAGTTAGGGGATAAATAAAATTTTTGAATTTTAATTATTTATTAGTCCAAATTATATGAAAGAAAGTCACATGGATGTTGGAGTAGAAAATAAGGTCACCGATGAGGTGGTCGAACATTTGACTCAAATATTTGAGGGTAAGACAGTTGTGATTACAAGTACAGGCAACAGAGCGTTGACAGATGGCGAGGGTATTTGCAAAACATTCCACAATGTTGACGGAAAAAGTGTTGACATTGAACTTACAAACGGGCAGAGATACGGTTTAGTGCCAGAAATTATTTCACAAAATTCCATAGAAGGTAATCTCGGTCTTATTAGTGGAAGACGCGAGATTAGGATAAAGGAAACTGCTTAGGTTGTCTTGTTCCAAATTTCATCTTGCCGTGGTATAATATAAAAGTAGAAAAATTTATATATTAACTCGGAGGAACTATGATAGAATCATCAAAAGATATTTTGTATATCGTGATTTCTTTTTGTATTATTTGGGTGGCGGTTTTTTTATGCTGGATGTTTTATTACGCGGGCAAAATTTTGAAAAATACCAGCCAAATTATTGAAGAATTTCGCGTCCGCCTGCAATCCTTGGCCGACGCCATCGGTTTTATCCAAGAAAAAGTGGAGATGATTTCTTTTGCCATGAATTCGGTGTTCAAGGGAGTGGGCACGGCGGTCAAAGACGCGGCCATTAAAAAAGCAAAGAGTTGGGCCGAGGATAAATCCGAGGATTATACTGAATCAGCGAAAGAAGCGGTGGACAGAGCTGTTTCGGCCACAGCCGGCAAAATTTATAAAATGGCGAAGAAGATTGAGAAAAAATAAAAATGGATTTAGTTCTTTTATGCGGCGAAATTTTTTGACGTATCTAAAAAATAAATTATTTTTTGAAAAAGCGATTATTTTCGCCTGTTTGGGCGTATTCATCGCTGTTTTTGTATACGGCTGGCCGGTGTGGAGCGATACGCGTTCGGCTGCATCAAACATACCTTGGTATCAGGATAATTCCTTGGTCGGAATTGTGACAGCCAGTTTGTTTGCTCCGGATGAAAGCGCTATGGATTCAATCTCTTTGTCTCGTAAATTAGCCGCCTCGCCATTGCGTGACAAATATCGCCAGGAAGGATCAGCCTTTGTTTTGCCGGCCAAAGAAATTGACGGTGTGGCCTACAAGATCGGCGCGCCCGAAGGCGATTCGTTTTCTCCGGCAATAACCATTGAACGCTGGGATGGGGAAGCGAGTATGAAAATAATTCCGAAGTTTGAGGGGGAAATATCAGGCAATACCTTGGTAGAGACAAAAGCGCCGGCCGAAGTGTTGGGTGTAAAGGTGGAGGCGGAGGTCGCGACATCCTCAGGTATTATTTTGACGCCGGAAACCGGTGATGACACAGTCACTGGTGACTCCGGTATCACTACTACTACGGCGGATACGGTTTTGAGCGAAGAAACTGTTTTAACCGACACAACTGTCGTTGATACCCCGACTAATACTCCGAGTGAAGATGTCGTATCTATTACTCAATACTCTCAGGGTGAAGAAGCAATTTTCGCAAATTTTTCCACTATCCTGAACGAACCATTGTCTGATTCAAGTGTGTCCACCGAGAAAGCATTGTTTATTGACAGAGATGAATTGGGCGAAGAGAAAGTTATCAAATATGAAACATCGCATCGTCAATATATTTTTTATGATAAAACTGTCACTATCCCGAATGAAAAATATTCCGACGGGATGAGTGAAAATGTTGATGGTTATGAATTTGAATTTGCTTTAAAGACAAAACCGAGCACTAATGTTTTTGAATTTGATATTGCTACGGAAAATTTAGAGTTTTTCTATCAGCCGCCTTTGAATGTGGAAATGAGCGACCCAAGTTGCAGTCCGACCGAATGCCATGAATATCATCGTCCGATAAACGTGGTTGGGTCTTACGCGGTTTATTATAAGGGCGGTTTGCAAGGAGATTACTCAGCCATGGGTGGCAAAAATTATGGCACCGGCATGGCGTTTTCAATTTATCGTCCGCAGGCATTTGACGCGAGCGGACGATATACTTGGTGCGAATTAAATATTGACGAGGTTAGCGGAAAAATGACCATCACCGTGCCGCAATATTTTTTGGATGAGGCGGTTTATCCGGTAATCGTTGACCCGACCTTTGGCAACACCACGGCCGGGACGAGTTATACTTCGTCAATAAATGGAAGAATGGTCGGTTCAAAATTTGATTCCGGCTCGGGCGCGGCCGGCGCTACAGTCGTCACAACCACCGCCTATATGTATCCGGATTCCGGCTACTATGCGGGTTATGGTATCTATAATTCCAGCTATAATTTGGTGGCGAATTCGGCGTCTACCGCTGTCGGCACCACAAAAGCTTGGTATGCCTATAAATTATCAACCTCGCCGACTATCAGCAGTTCCACCTATTGGTTGTTAAAAAATGATAATGACAGCCAAAATTATTTTTATTATACTACTGGCGCCACAAATCAGAGTCTGTCAAAGACGCAAACATACGGCACCTGGCCGTCCTCGTTTACCTCGCCGACACTAGGCGCTTTGAAATATTCCATTTACGCGACTTATAATGCTTCTTCAAACAACGTGACGGTTGGAACCACTGGCAATCAAACCGCGACCATGGTCGTTTCATCAACCAATAATTATGTCGGCGGCGCTTTCTACATTGTCGGCGATGCCACTTCTCGCAATGTCACCGGTATATCCATAAATGAAATCGGCACCGTGGACGCGCAAAATAATTTAGATAATATCAAATTATATTATGAATTAGATACAGTGACGCCTTATGATTGCGCATCTGTTAGTTATAATGGCACCGAGACTCAATATGGCTCCACTGATACTGATGGTTTTAGCGCTAGCAACGGGACATCAACATTTTCCGGAACCGTGGCCGTGACCTCGGCCCAAGCCATGTGCGTTTATGCGGTTGTGGATGTGGGCTCGGGCGCGGGCGAAGGGCAAACAATTGAAATTCAAATTACCAATCCCAGCACGGCCGTGACGATCAGCAGCGGCGCGGTCGGGCCGTCGTCCGCAGTGGCCATTACCGGTTCCACCGCTCTGGTCAGTTCTGTCACTGTCGGTACCGGAGGCAGTCAAGCCACGGGCATGACCATTCCTTCCACTGATAATTATGTCGGCGGATATTTTTCCATTATTGAAAACGCCGGCTCGCGCAATGTCACCGGTATTAGTATTTTTGAAAATGGCACCGTGGATGCGCAAACTGATTTGGATAACATTAAACTTTATTACGATTTAGACGCTACCACACCGTATGATTGCGCTTCGGAAAGTTATGGCGGTACGGAAACTCAATTTGGCTCCACTGATACCGATGGGTTTAGCGCCGCCAATGGCACTTCAACATTTTCCGGTTCGGTCGGTATCAGCACCACTTCGGCGATGTGTGTTTATACAGTGTTGGATGTTGCTTCGGGTGCTACTTTGGGAGAAACATTGGAAATCCAAATTTCCGATCCCAGTACCGGCGTGACGGTGAGCAGTGGTACCACCGGACCTTCCAGCACAGTCGCAATTTCCGGTTCCACCGTGTTTGCTCTTCCCACTATTTCCGGTTCCATTGGCAAGACTTCTGATGGTTGGAGCGGCGCCATTCCCGTCAATATGACTTTGAATGGCTTGAGTTATCTTGATTATCCTTATGCGCGAGCCAGTACCACCAATTCCGTGGGGGATAATCTTTACACAAATTTGACATGGGATGCCATTGACGGACGTTATGAAGGGGTAATTTACCCGGGTTCAAATTTTTGCAATGGCTGTGCCGATCCAAATACCGGCACGTTTCGAACCACTTTGCAATTATCCAGCAGTTCAAATTTTTCATCAATTGATTATTCAACGACCACGGCAAATTTTACCACATATATTACACGGCGATGGAATGCCATCAGCACCGCGGCCATGGGCAATGGCGCCGAGTTTAATCCCACTTGGAGCGTTGACCATTGGAATTACGAAGTGGCGGATTTTTCCGTCAATGCCGCGGCTACCTATTCCAATGTCGCGATTGCTTTTCCGTTCCATCCGACGACGAGTGATATTAATATCACATCGGTGTCCTTGGCCGGCACGGCTCTTTCAGAAGGGACCGCTGCTTCCACTACGGATTGTTGGTGGTGGGATAGCGGCCATCATACGTTATATATCCAAGATAATTCCATGGGTACGACTTATAAAACAGTGGCTTTTTCTTTTACTTCGGACACTGATTTGTTTGCCACGCGTTATGATCGTTTATATACATATAATATCGGTGAGCGTTTATTTTATAATGGCTTAGTATTTGCCAATCAGTTTATCAACACACCAATGTTTGGCGGCGGCTATGAAGGCGCGGGCGAACAGGTGGAGATGTCTTGCCGCAATAGCAGTGACAATGACGTGAACTTGGATTGTATGGAACGCACGGCTGTCGTTGTGAATGATACAGTAAGGATAGATAGTTCCGGATATTATGCCGGCGATATTAAATGGAAACAAGATGAATGGGCGAATTACATTGTCAGCGAGGACGATAATTCCATCACCACTTTGGTGCATTCGGATGGCGCAGCCAATGGTTGGGCGCAACAACTGGCTACCGGCATTGACGCATACCGATACCAAACATTTTATGCCAGTAAACGTTATTTAAAAAATGTTTACACTTTTACCAATGCCAGTTCCACAGCTTATGATTATCCGTTAGTTTGGGGTCGCGAGCAATGGCTTGGTACTGATCGTAATACTAATGATAAGGGTTGGGTGGCCGGTGAAACGACGAGCAGCACGGTAGAACGTCAAATCACCATGTCATCGTTAACCAAAAAATGGTTTACAACTTACGATACCGGTATCTGGGCGGCCATGGGTGTGATTTTTGACCAGGATGATCCGGCGACTTACGGTTATTATTTTCAACACTCCCCGGTCAGTTCCACCATTGAATGGCCGCTTCAAGTGGCGGTTAAATCAACAAATGAAGCTGATGATATATATTTCGTTCGGCGTTGGGATGATTTGCCGGCTGGTGCCTCAACCACCTTTACTTTTTGGCAATGGGGTTATTGCACCACCTCGCTTAACGCTATCACAACTACGATTGATAAAGATTACGATGAAGTAAATTCCGTTACGCCGGTTGTGTCTGTCACTGTTTCCGACGGAGTTGTGAGCTATGGAACCATTGCGGAAAATTCCAGTGTGAGCACGATTGACCTTGGCGATTTGCAAACAATCACCAATAACGGTAATGTGACCGAAGATTTTGCCATCAAAGGGCAAGATGGTTCGGGCGGGGGATGCACGTGGACGCTCGCGACTTCAAACGGCGCAGACCAATACGTACATCGGTTTTGTAATGACACGGATTTAGATTGTTCGTCCCCGCCGACCAACTATACGGCCATGACTACCACCTACCAAAATATTGATACCAATGTGGCCGCGGATGGTACCACCCAATTTCAATTACGTCTCACCGCTCCCTCAGCTTCCACTTGTTATGGTGAGCAGGATGTGGATGTGACATTGCTCGCGACCCAATCATAGACGAAGTTGCGTTTGCGGGGCGCTTGCCTACCGGCAGGCAGGTAGCGTAGCGAAGCCCTGTGGATAACTGGCCGTATTTAGAAACGTAAAATTGGTGTATAATATACTGGAGCGAATTGTAGTTAGAGGGGAGAAAATAAATTTTTTATCAAGCAAAAATAAATAGTGTTGTAAACACTACTATAAATTATTAATAATCTTTTAATAATATGAAAAAGGCATTTCTCTTGGTAGCATTCGTTGTGGGATTTGCGGCTGTCTCGGCCGCCTCAGTAGTTTGGGCCGCCACAACCGGTAATGTGGCCGCGACCGTGACAGTGGAAAATATTTCCGTAACTGTTACGGATGGAACTGTGGCTTACGGCACGATGGCGCTCAACACGATTAAAAGCACTACCACCACCATTGACACGCAAACTGTCACCAACAACGGTAACGTATCAGTGGACTTAACCGTGAGAGGCTCTTCCACCACTCCCGGCAACTGGGGTTTATCATCAACGGCCGGTTCCAGTATTTATGTGCATAAATTTTGCACCACGACATGCACCAGCGCCGCAAATTATACGGCGATGAATTCCAGCACTTATACCAATATGAAATCTGATTTGACTACGACCACTCCGACGCAGTCTATGGACTTGTTGATAAATACTCCTACTGCCGTGGCAGATTATACCCAACAATCAATGGTGGTCACAGTGTCTGCCGCCGCTCACTAATAATAAAAATTAATCCGCTATTACGACTTCTGAATTTTCTTCTATGAATAAATATATTGCCGCAATAGTGGGGGGAATATTATTGCTACCGATAGCAGCCATGGCCAGCGTCGGCGTTGGGGTGGGCACGGGAAAGATTGAAGTGCCTGAGGCTATGAAAGCCGGTCTAATTTATGACCTGCCTTCATTTGCCGTGATCAATACCGGCGACGAAGCCTCAGAGTATGGTGTCTCAGTGGAATACAACACCACTCAACCGCAAAAAATGCCGCCTCGCGAATGGTTAAGTTTCCAGCCATCAACATTTTATCTGGAACCGGGCAAAGCGCAATTAGTGCAAGTTAGACTGACTTTGCCATTAAAAGGCGCTGAGCCGGGCGAATATTTTGCGTATCTTGAAGGACACCCGGCCAAGAAAGCATCAGTGGCCGGAGAGACCTCTGTTGGTGTGGCGGCCGCGACCAAATTGTATTTTAGCGTCGCGCCGGCGAATTTTTTTGTGGGAGTTTATTATCGCTTGACCTCGCTTTACAAATTGTATTATCCGTGGAGTTTGGTTTTGCTCGGAGCGATTGCGTTTGTCATTGTGGTACTGCTTATACGTAAATTCTTTTCGTTTAATATCGGTATTAGCGTAAAGAAAAAAGAGGAATAATTTCATTGAAAAATGGATTCGAAACTGCGTTCAACTTTATTGTTTTTCGCGCCGCTGACGCTCACACTGATCGTCGGCGGTTTTGTTATTATCCAAAAAGCTTCCGCTGCCACAAATTCTTATGTGAATGCTAATGTGGAAATTTCTGTTTGCGGTGATGGCGTGGCCGAAGGCCCGGAACAATGCGACGGCGCCGATATGGGCGGTGGCAGTTGCGCGTCGCTCGGTTATACCAGTGGCACGGTATCCTGCACCATTGCTTGTGATTATGATGCCTCGTTGTGTGAATATATCGCCCCGCATCATGGTGGCGGGGGTGGTGGGGGAGGTGGAGTTGTCACTGTGCCGGTCGCCACCCAAGTAAATTTTATGGGTATTGCCTATCCATTCGGGCAAGTAGTAATTTTGCGCGATGGACAAATTGCCACTACTACAATGGCTGATGCCGCCGGAAATTTTTCCGCCAGCGTTCTAAAAATAACCGGGGGCAACTATGTCTTCGGGGTGTATTCGGTTGATGGCGGTGATTTCCGTTCCGCCATGCAAACCATTACTTTAAATGTGACAGAAGGCGTGGTGACTACCGTGAGTGGAATATATATTGCTCCGACCATCTGGGCCGACAAAAGCGAAGTGAAAAAGGGGGAAAGTATAAATTTTTCCGGCCACTCCTTGCCCGGGGTTGATGTAAACCTTATCGTGAGTTCCACAGAAATAATTTCTGTAAAGGTCAAGACCAACGCGGCCGGCGCGTATGCCTATACTTTGGATACGACCGATCTAATACTGGGTGATTATTTTGCGAAAGCCCAATCGTTTTATAAAACTCAGGTTAGCCCGTTTAGTAAAATCGTTAATTTTAAGATCGGCTCGTCAACCGTGGTGGCTAAACAGTTGTGCGATGGTAAAATTCTTAAGGGTGATTTGAATGGCGATTGCCGTGTGAATTTGGTGGATTTTTCCATCGCCGCCTATTGGTACAAAAGAACATTGAGCAACACTTTTATATTAAAAGAAGCGGAACAGCTTAACGCCGATGATAAAATAAATTTAACGGATTTTAGTATAATGGCCTATTATTGGACCGGCTGATAAAATTTACATGGCGCATAAAATTTTTAATATTTATTTGAGATTTATTTTCGCGGCGATTGTTGTCGCTTATATTTTCGCGTTTAATACGCCGGAGGCGCGTTGCGCGCAGTTATATTTTGAATCACAAACGCCGACTGTTTCGGTTGATGATGAGCTATTTGTCTCGGTGTATTTAAATACCGACGAAGAAGTTTTGAATGCGTTTGAGGGTAAAGTTTTCTTTCCCAAGTCGCTGGAGTTAATTGACATCAGCGACGGCGGTTCGGTTATTAATTTGTGGGTAAGAAAACCGGCGCCGGATTATTTCGGCATATTTTTTTCTGGAGTAACGCCCGGCGGGTTTTATGGAACCAAGGGAAAGTTATTTGATATTAAATTTAGAGCCGTTGCCTCGGGCGCGGGTAAAATAATTTTTTCTGATTTATTAATTTTAAAAAATGATGGTTTGGGCACGCCGACGGAAGTGAGTTCAACTGAGTGGGAATTCATTGTCAACGAAGGCGTGGGTATACAACCGAAACTCATCGGACAAGAAGTTAATTTTTGGGAGGACGTGGACCCACCGGAATCATTTACTCCGATCATTGACCGTTCGCCTGAAATTTTTGATAACCGATGGTTCTTGTCTTTTACGGCTCAAGACAAGAATTCGGGAATTGACCGCTATGAAAAAAAATCGGCCAAGAGCCGGATTGGTTTAACATTTGCCAAGTGGCGCGAAGTGGGCAGCCCGCTAGTATTATCTGACCAAAATTTAGAGAGCCATATTTTGATTAAGGCCGTGGATAAAGCGGGTAATGAGCGGATAGAAAGTGTTGAACCGGCCGGCCAAGTTGTTTGGTATAAAAATTTAGATGTGTGGATGCGCGTTGCTATCATCGCGTTTTGTGTTATTTTAGTTGGACGGATACTATGTTTATTGCGGAGAAAGTTTAGAAAACCTGCTTGAGCATATATTGGTCCACCGGCGCGAAATCATCAGTGAGGATCGGCAAGTCGTTATCAATAGATTTTGTCCATCGGTTATCCAACAAAATTTGCATTTGAGCGTCGCCACCATTCCAGGTGGCGCGTTTGTTTTTTAAGGCGACAAGCATGATGTTTTGCACGATTTCGCCGTTATTCGGCTCCCTCACCGGAAATATTTGCACCTCGGGGAATACAGATTGGTAGGTGGCGTATTCAGCGCGCAAAAATTTTCCTTTATCTCCGTTTATTGCGGAAATTATGTTGATGAGCGCGACTCCGTCATCGTTTAGATTTTCATAAATTTTTTCTACGGCTTCTCGGGTGGCAAGTTGGTATGGGGGAGTGAGTGATTTGAACGCGTCGCCGAAAATTATATCAAATTTTTCCGTGTTGCCGTTCAGAAATACCCGGCCGTCTTCATGAACAATTTTCATTCGCGGGTCATCGGTTAAACCAAAATATTTTTTGGCCAATTCGGTGATTTTTGGGTCAATTTCCACCACAGTCATAGTCGTCCCGGTTGTATTGCGTAAAAAATATCTGGGATATGTGTAGGCCGCGCCCCCGATCATTAGCGCGTTTTTGGCATCTGGTTTTAAATATCTGTATAAATCATAAAATTTGGTGTAGCCAAAAACCAAATCATCGCTGTCCAAAAACATTCCGGATTGCGTACCGACATTTTCGGTTTTTAAGTAGCGCGCGGTCCGGCCTGAAGATGCGTCTACTCCGTCAAAAATTTTTATGTGTTGATAACTTGAGTCAGTGTCAATCGTCCCGTTTTGTGCCGCCAATATATTCATGGCCGTGGTGAACGAACCGAAACAAATCAGAATGATGATAGTGGCGGCTTTGATTTTTAAATCTGATTTGAAAAATGAAATTATGGAAATAAAAATTAGAGTGATGGCAAGAATGTATAATATCATGGTCGCGCCAACAGTTGCCAGCAAATAAAATCCCGCGAGAAATGTGCCGAAAATACTGCCCAAAGTGGATATTGCATATAAATTACCCACGGTTTTACCCGAGTTTTGTACGTCGTTGATTTTTAGGCGCACGGCATAAGGCGAAATCATGCCGAGCATAATACTCGCCGGTACAAATAGAATGGTAGTGGAAAGAACGGAGTTTATTTTTATGTTATTAATTATCTCGTCAAACAAAAGCAAAATTGGTTCTTTTAAAATCGCCGTTATGCCAATAAGAACAGCGGCCAAAAAAATTATTCCAGAAAATGTTTTCCAGTTTGGATTAATGTCCGCGACTTTCCCACCCCACCAATAACCGAAACTTAAAGCGCCGAGAATCAGGCCAATCAAACTGGACCAGACGATGAGCGACGTGCCGAGGTATGGCGCGAGCACTCTGGAGCCCGCGAGTTCCAGTATCATCACCACCGCGCCGCAAACGAAAACGATTATTTCTAATAGATATTTTTTCATATTGTATGAGTTATTATTGGTTAATTTTATCAAATATGTGGGGATAAATCAATGAATATATTCCCTTGATTTTACTCTTTGAGTAAGGTAATATTGAACCGTGAGCGGGGCGCCTGTTTGGGCGCGTTTTTATCTGAACCATGTCTAATTTCACGCACTTGCACGTGCACTCCCATTATTCGTTGCTTGACGGCTTGTCTAAAATTGATGAGCTGGTTAAGGCCGCCAAAAAGCGCGGCTTTACTGCGTTGGCCCTGACCGACCACGGCAACATGTATGGCGCGATTGAGTTTTATGAACAATGCCTCAAAAACGAAATCAAACCGATTATCGGCATGGAAGCATACCTCGCGCCGACCACCAGATTTGAGAAAAACGGCCCGGACAATAAATATTATCATTTAATTTTACTCGCGGAAAATTACACGGGTTATAAAAATTTAATGAAGCTGGCTTCGCTTGCGCATCTGGAAGGATTTTATTATAAACCGCGCGTGGACAAAGAATTATTGCGTCAGTATCATGAAGGAATTATCGCGAGCAGTGCTTGTATGGCCGGGGAGATTTCCAGAATATTGATGAAGGAAAATAATTACGACAAAGCCAAAGCCGCGGCCTTGGAGTATCAGGAAATTTTTGGCGCGGGCAATTTTTATTTGGAGCTGATGGATATTCCGGCTTTAGAAGGCCAGACCGATTTAAATAATTTATTGTTAAAAATTTCCGGCGAGACCGGAATTCCTGTGATCGTCACGCGTGATGTCCACTATCTCAACCCTGATGATTATGAAGCGCAAGATATTTTGACTTGTATTCGTGACGGCGTATCTATTGAGGAATCCAATCGTCAAACCATGGTGGGCGCGGATTTTTCTTTGGCCAAAGGCGAAGATATCGCCGCACGATTTAAGCATTGTCCGGAGGCATTGGCGAACACGATGAAAATTGCCGAACGAGTTAATTTAACTTTGGAACTAAATAAATGGCATTTTCCGCATATTGATTTACCCGAAGGTAAAAACGCGGACGACCATTTGCGCGATTTGGTTTATGAGCGCTTGCCGAAATTATGCGAAGTGACCGAGGTGGAGAGGAAACGAGCGGACTATGAGTTGGATGTAATTGCCAAAAAAGGTTACTCGCCGTATTTTATCGCCGTATCCGATTATGTGAACTACGCGCGCACCCATGACATTGTGGAAACGACCAGAGGTTCGGGTGCCGGTTCGTTGGTGTCATATGCCATGGGTATTACCACGGTCAATCCATTGGATTTTAAATTACCGTTTGAAAGATTTTTAAATCCATTCCGTCCCAGCCCGCCGGATATTGACGCGGACTTTGCCGACGACCGCCGCGACGACATGATTGCTTATGTGACGCAAAAATATGGCGCGGATAAAGTGGCGCAAATTATTACTTTCGGTACCATGCAAGCGCGAGGCGCGGTGCGCGATGTGGGCCGCGCTCTCGGTTATTCATATTCTTTTTGCGACCAAGTGGCCAAGCTTGTACCGTCCGGAGCGCAGGGTTTCCAAGTGACGATCGCCACGGCCATGGAAAAGGAAGCGGATTTGAAAAAAATGTACAATGAGAACGCGCAAGTGAAACGACTTTTGGATTTAGCGCAAAAGATTGAAGGTTGCGCCCGCCACACTTCGCTGCACGCGGCCGGCGTGGTCATTTCTCCCGTGCCCTTGACTGAATTTACCCCTATCCAAAAAGAAACCGGCGGTGAAAGAATTGTCACGCAGTATGAAATGCATTCAGTGGAAGCGGCTGGCGTTTTGAAAATGGATTTTCTCGGCATCCGCAACTTATCCATTTTGGGACACGCGGTGGAAATTATTCATAAGACCACGGGTAAAAAAATTGATATTACCAAATTGCCTTGGGATGACAAAAAAACTTACGACATGCTTTCGCGCGGCGATACCATTGGTGTGTTTCAACTGTCCGGTTCGGGCATGACCCGATATTTGAAAGAGCTTAAGCCGGCTTCTATTTTTGATATCATGGCCATGGTGGCGTTGTTCCGACCGGGTCCGATGGAAGTGATCCCCGAATACATTAACCGCCGTCAACACCCTGAGTTGATTGAGTATTTGGATCCGCGGATGAAAGATTATTTGGATCAGTCGCTGGGCTTGATTGTTTATCAGGACGACGTGCTCCTCACGGCTATAAATTTGGGCGGTTACAACTGGGAAGAAGCGGATAAATTTCGCAAAGCCATGGGCAAAAAAATTCCCGAGGAAATGGCCAAACAAAAAGAAAAATTTTTTAAGGGCTGTCGCGAGTTTGGTAAATTGCCCGAAGCTAAAATTACCACTTTGTGGGAACGCATTGAACCGTTTGCCGCTTATGGTTTCAACAAAGCTCACGCCGCGAGCTATGCGGTGGTGGCGTATCAAACGGCCTTTCTCAAAGCCAATTATCCGATTCAATACATGACGGCGATCATGATCGCCGAGTCCGGCGACATTGATAAAGTCCCGCCGGTAATTCATGAATGCGAGAAAATGGGCATTAAAGTTTTACCGCCGGATGTGAACGAAAGTTTTAAAAATTTTGCCATGATTTCTCCGGAAGACGGCAGTGAACCCCATATTCGTTTTGGTTTGCAAGGAGTAAAAAATTTGGGTGAGCATATTGCCGATGCAATTTATCATGAACGAAAACAAAATGGCCGATATAAAAATTTGGAGGATTTTCTGCGCCGGGTTCAAGACAGAGATTTAAATAAAAAATCTTTGGAGTCGCTGGCCAAATGCGGGGCCATGGATTCGTTCAGTTATGATCGCGGCGTCCTCCTCGCCAACATGGAAAATTTATTGGCCTTTTCCAAAGGCGTTTCTGAAAGCGCGTCTACCAAGCAAAATTCTTTGTTTGCCGGCACGGCTATTGATCTCAACCAAAAAGTCAAAATTAATCCGACCAGCGCGGCAGCGACCGATGATGAAAAAATGCTTTGGGAAAAAGAATTGCTCGGATTGTATGTGACGGCGCATCCATTTTCACCGATTGAAAAAATCATGAATAATGTCTTGACGCCGCTCAATGAGTTAAACACCAAAGGCCGCAGCCAGTGGGTGGTGGTCGGCGGGGTGATTGATACAGCCAAGAAAAAAATTACTCGCAAGGGCGACACCATGATGTTTGTCACGATTCAAGATTTGAGCGGGTCATTGGAATTGTTGGTGTTCCCGCGCACTTATGAAGCGACTAAAAGCGTTTGGGTGGAGGGAAGCACAGTCTGCGTGGTGGGTAAAACTTCCGAGGATGAAGGCGATGACAAATTATTTGTGGAAAAGGCTTATGAAGTAAATGAAAACAACGCGCCCATGCTGGCGATGCAATTAAATTCGGGTGTTCAAGCCGCGGCGCGCACAATCCCTGTTACCTCGGTACGCGAACCGGAACCGAATTATTATCCGGAGTCAGGCTTGCTAGTTTCGCTTTCCTCGGTTGAAGTAAAAGAAAAAGCCGAGGCCATAAAAAATATTTTTGCTAAATATCCGGGCGAAAAACAGGTTTACTTATCTGTCGGCGGGAACCGGATTAAAACTTCGTATAAAATTCAAATGACCGCCGAACTCGCCAATGAGTTGGAGGCCTTGGTAGGCAAGGGTAAATTGAAATACTAATTATGCCCGAATTACCCGAAGTGGAAACAATAAAACGCCAGCTGAACAAAGAAGTCGCCGGAAAGAAAATTACCGGCGTGGAGGTGCTGGCGGAAAAAACATTGAGAACGCCGAAGGCGCAATTTTTGAAATACACGGTTGGCGCAAAAATAATAAGTGTGGAACGGCGGGCCAAACTTTTGATTATAAATTTGAATAATGGCTGGTCTATTTTGACTCATCTTAAAATGACTGGGCAGTATGTTTATAATGGCGAAGCGCATCAACACACTCGCGTGGTTTTTTGTTTTGGGAAATTGAAAATAATGTTCAATGATATACGCCGGTTTGGCTATCTGGATTTGATTAAAACCGATGATTTGAAAAAGTTTTTGGATAAACAATACGGGCCGGAGCCTTTGGAAAAAAGTTTTACTGTCATGAAGTTTACCGAAGCACTGGCCAAACGGCCGAATATGAAAATTAAACAGCTGTTACTTGAGCAAAAGTTGATCGCCGGCATTGGAAATATTTACGCGCAGGAGGCGTGTTTTATGGCGGGCGTGTTGCCGACGCGACAGTCAAAAAGTCTGAAGCCAACTGAAATAAAAAAACTTTTTGACAGCGTCCGAAAAGTCATGACCGAGGCGATAAAATACGGCGGAAGTTCGGCGGAAAATTATATAAATTTATATGGTGAGAAAGGTGGTTTTGTCCCGCATTTAAAAGTTTACGGGCGCGAGGGGTTGAAATGCAAACAATGCGGAAGTGTTTTGAAATTTGTTAAGTTGGGAGGTAGGGGTACTGTATACTGCGAAACATGTCAGAAATGAAATGAGGGGACGGCCCGCCCGACACGCCTTCGGCGTAGCCGAGGCGGGCGGGTGTTTTGTGAGGGGTGCCAAAAATAATTATCTGCCTAATTCCCAATTCGGGTCAGCTTTGAGTTTTTTCCAATCAGTATATTTTTTGTTTTTCGTCAGTTCAAAGCCCGCGCGGGCGATCATGGCGGCATTGTCCATGCAATAGTGTCCCTCTGGTATCATGTATTTTATTTTGGGAAATTGCGCGACTGCGTCTTGCAGTGTCTCGCGCAGTTTTTTGTTGGCTGAAACACCACCGCAAAGGATAACGGTTTTTGGTTGGAATTTTTTTATGGCGCGGGTCATTTTACCGACCAGTGTATCCACAATGGCTTGTTCGAATGAAGCGCAGAAGTCGTTGATTGTCGCCGAAGGGATTCCTCGACTTCTCCGCCTGTCGGCGGATTCGCTCGGAATGACAAGTGGATTATCACGTAAATAATACAAGGCAGAAGTTTTTAATCCGGCAAAACTAAAATCAAAGTTAGTACTATCCAACATCGGCCGGGGAAATTTTATGGCATTGGTTTTTCCTTTCAGCGCGAGTTTGGAAATTTGCGGTCCGCCCGGATAGGGGAGGCCGAGCATTTTTGCCGCTTTGTCAAAACATTCGCCGGCCGCGTCATCGCGCGTGGCACCGAGCATTTTGTATTTTCCTTCACCGGATATTTTGATTATTTCCGTATGGCCGCCTGAGACAATCAAAGCCAATGCAGGATATTCAATTTTCTTTTTTCCGATTTCCACAGAATGAACATGTCCGGCCATATGGTTAACACGAATAACGGGAATTTTCCAGGCGGCCGACAGAGTTCGCGCCGCTTCTACGCCGACAATTAGACCGGTGATAAGCCCGGGGCCAGAGGCGGCAGTAATCGCATCCGGTTTTTGTCCGTCCAGAACGTGTTCAATCAAAGGGATGATTTTTTCCGCGTGCATGCGCCCGGCAATTTCCGGCACCACACCGCCGTATTTTTTATGGATGGCGATTTGCGAAGCGGTGGATTCGCGCAAGACAAAACAGCCGCTTTTGGAGCATTCAAGCAAAGCGGCTGATGTATCATCACATGAACTTTCAATTCCGAGAATTTTCATATTGGTGACAGGGGAGGGGCTTGAACCCTCGACCTCCGGGTTATGAATCCAGTGCTCTAACCAGCTGAGCTACCCTGTCATACCACGCCGAAGCATTGTGCGAAGGCGGGTCATAAAAACAAAGGCATTTTACGCTAAAAAATGGTTTTTGTCAACCCATTCAAAAAGACAAGCCCCGCTAATTAGCGGGGCGGTCAAAGGGCACGGGCTTACGCATGTAATACATCTATTCCTCCTTTGTTATTTGCCGTTAACGGCTTCGTCCGTCATGCCGTACGGTGGCGCCGTCGGTTGTGATTCACACGCTGCTCGGTCGCAATAAGCGATGGTGAGCCGCGCTTTTTCCAGCCGTCTTCGCGCGCGCTCTTTGGCTTCAGCGTCGGCTAGTCTCGTGTTAACATTCATCCCCGGCGAAGATGAATGCCGTTCTTCTTTGTCGTGCAGAATTTCTCTTACGACTTCGGACAGCCCCTCCACAATTCTTGCGAGAATTCCCATTTGTCCGCCCTTCCCTTTGTAAATGAAAAAACGGCGTTTGCCGTTTTTTCGAGTTTTGAATGACCTGATTGTATTGTATGCGGTCAAGTATTTTCTGTCAACGACAATTAGACCGGAACTTCCACCTTGCGATTGCGGCCTTTGAAAAATAACAAATAGACTGCCGCGAGCACAATCAGTCCAACGGCTACCGGCTTAACCGGTACATAGATTTTAATTATTTCCCAGATGCTGACATGCTGAATGTTGATTGTGCCGGAAACGGTCTCCACTTGCATGTCCAGGTTTTCATTTTGCACATCCAAATTATCCAAAGTGGTATTTTGTCTCTCTATATTGCGTTCAATGCGCTTCGAGTCAATATCGTATCTAGTGTTGAGAGTCTTTAATTCTGTTTCAGCGGATTTTTTCTCCGCGGTCAAACGATTAATTTCGTCGTTTATTTTGGAGAGTTGGATTTGGTCTCTGGTCGCGGCCTTTAATCTGTATTGCGTATTTAACGAAGCGGTTAAGGCGTCAATGCGATTTTGGATTTCCGCTGATTTTGTCTCATGCGTGGCGGTTAATTCTTCTTTTTCAGTTTGCAATTTTACCAGTTCTGTTTTTATATTTTCCGTGTTGGTTTCAATACTTTGCTTTTCCGACAGACGATTGTAGGCAGAGATAGTTTCCTCGTACATCTTTTTCGGTACCAAATCTTTTAGTTGAACCATCATTTGGTCAAATTTTTCTTTAGGCAAAGAAAACGAAATGTAAGCGTATTTTTCCTGGATGGATAAATTATTCATGCGTCCACCCTGGCCGCGGATAATGGTTTGCGCTTGAGTGGCGATTTTGTTGACGTTGCGTGTTTTTATGGTTGCGCCGTATTGCGTTTCCATAAGTTCACGAGCATCAAAGGTGGGCGCCGGCGCTGATGTGTATAATATCGGGTTGGCAATTTTTTCGTCTCCACCAATCGCATCCGTGATTTTAGAAGCAATGGTGCGAACCACGCCGGGTTCGGACGCGAGACCGGTGGCTTCGCCATAACTTAGGCTTAAACTGTCCACTGAAATCGGCCCATCTGATTCAAGTTCGGAAGATGAATAATCAACGTCCGCCATATTCGTGGAAACCGCAAAGTCTCGTTGAGCCACGCTTCCACTGCCCCCCACAGATATGCCAAACGAAGTACGTTTAGCCAATAAATCCGGACCCGTAATCACTAAAACAATCGCGACCGCGGACACGGCCAGAACTCCGGCGCGGTATAACCACGGGCGGTATCGTTTGGCTGGTTTGGAAGCACTCGCGGCCGGACGCGCGGCCGCCATGATTTCTTCTTTCATAGTTGTATTGTTAGCCGGCAACTGTTGGGATTTTTGGCCCCAATCGGCTAGCCGATTTTTAATAGAAAAATTATTATTCATAAAAAATCATTTAGTTTGAGTAAAAGCCCGCGCTCGGAGAGTGGCGCGATGCACGCGAACTCGCGCCGCGATGGAAGAAATTTCCAAAAGATGGGCGATTTCGTTAAAAGACATTTCAGCGAGATATCTCAAACGCAACATTTCTTTATCATCATCGGATAATTTGTCCAAAATTTTATCTAAATCCATATTATCATTAAGCGCCGAAATATTGTCCGCGGAACCGGCCGTTGTTTCCAATTCTTCGTCCGGCATGGATACAATGCGATTTTGCGTTCGCCAATGCTCACGGCAATTATTGCGCGCGATCGCGAAAAGCCAAGCGCTGAATCTGACTTGGCGATTTTCAAATTTATCCATTGCCGAGATGGCCTTGAGCCAGGTTTCTTGTAAAATATCTTCGGCGAGAGCTCGGTCGCGAAGCGTATTTACCAAGTAACCGAATAGTTTGGGCGTAATGGCGTCCCACAACGCGCCAACGGCCGGCTTGTCTCCTTTTTTGGCGAGTTCAGCCAGTTTTAATTCTTCCTGAAGAGTCATAGTTGCATATTATGTTTATGCATTCATTCTACCAAATATAATGAGTTTTGGCGATAAAATGTTACCCGACTTCGCTTTGCTTCGGTCGGGCAGGCAAAACAAAAAACCGCCCTGACGGACGGCTTGTTGTTTGTAGTAATTACAGAACCGCTTCTTTGGCGGCTTTGGCCACGCGGAATTTCACCACGGTCTTGGCCGGAATTTGGATGGTCGCGCCGGTAGCCGGATTGCGGCCCTGGCGAGCAGCTCGTTTCATTTTAACTAATTTGCCGATACCCGGAACAATGAATACACCGTTTTTCTTGACTTCGGTGTAAGCTAATTCCACCAATGTGTCAACGAAACCGTTGACGTCTTTCTTGCTGAGGCCTGTCTTATCCGCGAGAGCGGACATCAGGGCCGACTTGGTCATGCCTGCCATACGATATTGAATTAATAATAAATGCTAAGTTTTTAGCGAGTATATTATACACCAGCCCCAGAAAACACGCAAATCCATTGGTGATTTGTTATCAACAGGTCAAGGGGTGTGCAAAAAACAAAAATCCCCGATGTTTAGTCGGAGATATTTTGTCTGTTTGTTCAATTATTCAGTAGCAGTCGCGGTATCGGTTGTTTTGTCGCCATTCATCGGAGGTTGACCGCCCATTGGACCGCCATGACCGCCCGGACCACCGTGTCCGCCCAAGAACATTATATATTCTTCGGGGATGTTGTTATCGGTCGCCCATTGTTTTAATTCTGTTCGCTGTTTTTCCATGGCCGTTTTGCGTTCTGTTTCGGTCATGGCTTTCATCGCGTCTTTATTGCTCTCCATCGCGGTTTTCATTTCCGTTTGTTTGGCGGTAATCAAATCAGCTTGCGCTTGAGTTAATTTTCCATCAGTGACAGCTTGAGCCAAACGATCGGTTTTTTCCGTTCCCTCGGCCGGCTTGTTCGCTTCCATGTTCGCGCGCTCGGCTTCCATTGTTTCGTCAATAACCGCCTGCACATCAGTTGAACTTAAATTAAATTTTGTGGCAATCGCGGTGGCGATTTTGCTAAACGGGTTGTGGCTATCGGTCGTGGCCGTGGATGCTGAGGCGTAGGTCAGTCCGCCCACAAGTAGGGCCATGGCGAAGACCGGAAGTAAGGCGAAAGCAATATATTTTTTCTTCATGTTTATTATATAGTTAGAATGAATTAAATTTCTGCTATTTTGGAGTCTCGAGCTTTCCGATTATAATACAAACGGGAGAGGTATTTTATTGCATGGCCGGTTTTTGCCCTTTACCCGCAAAGCAGGTATACTAAATATATATGCGTATCGCCATGTTGGGACAAAAAACCGTGCCGTTTATCGGGGGAAAAGGCGGGGGAGTGGAACGGCATGTGGAGGAACTCTCCACTCGGCTCGCGGCCATGGGCCACGAAGTGTTTGTGTATTCGCGTAAATATTTAATGCCGGATAAAATAAATAATTATAAAGACGTAAAGATAATTTACACACCGTCAATTCCGACAAAAAATTTGGATACCATCACCCATGTTTTCTTTTCCGTCATCCACGCGGTTTTTCAAAAATACGATGTCATGCATTTTCACGGTGTCGGTCCGTCAACTCTGGCTTGGATTCCGAGAGTGTTTTGTCCGCGGACGCGCGTGGTCGTCACTTTTCACAGCATTGACCGGTTTCACAAAAAATGGGGCGCATTCGCGCGGTGGTATCTGGGGCATGGCGAGTGGACGGCCTTGCATTATCCGCACGCGACCATTGCTGTATCCAAATCCATTCAGCAGTATTGCCGGCAGATGTACAACAAAGAAACAATCTATATTCCGAACGGCACGGATTTGCGTAAAACAGCCGAAGCGCACGATAATATGATCCGGCGATTTGGCCTTGGTAAAGACAATTATATTTTAACCGTGGCGCGTCTCATCCGCCACAAAGGTATTCATTATTTGATTGAAGCTTACAAAATGTTGGAGAGTCGCCACGGCGCTGACCCGAAGAATTGGCCCGGGGGTAAAATTTTGAAATTGGCGATTGTCGGGGCGCCGAGCTACACTGATGATTATTTGGATTATTTGAAAAAATTGGCGGCCGGTTCACCCAATATCGTCTTTGTCGGTTTTCAACAGGGCGAGACCTTGGCCCAACTTTTCGCCAATGCTTATCTGTATGTCCATCCGTCCGAAGTTGAAGGTTTGTCTATTACGATTTTGGAAGCGATGAGTTATGGCACATGCGTCTTGGTGAGCAATATTCCGGAAAATTTAGAAAGCATTGATCATGCCGGCTTTGCTTTTCAATCCAAAAACGTAAATGATTTATATGAGATGATGGTTTATTTGATGGATTTTCCCGAATCAGTCAAACGGCACGGAGAAAAATGTTTGAATTTTATTAAAAAGAATTTTAATTGGGATGATATTACGCAAGAAGTGGCCGAAGTGTACTCAAAGAAGTGAATATAATTTGAATAAAATAAAAAACAACTTCCTCTCGGAAGCTGTTTTTATTTCTGTGATTAGTTATCCCAGATAAAGTTATTGCCAAAGTGGCCATATTGCGCGGTCGCTTCGTATGGCTGTTCATCCAGCTTCAAGAATTTTCTTATGCCGTTTGGCGTCAAATCATATCCGGTTATTTCATTTTCTCTGCCGTCAATCATAGCCACGGCCATAACCGGTTCCGGTTTGCCGATGGCATAAGCCAAATGCACAAAAACCTCTTTCGCGTTATTTTGTTTCAACAAGTCAACCGCGATTTTTCTCGCCATATAGGCTGCGCTTCGGTCAACTTTGGTGTAATCTTTGCCCGAGAAGGCGCCGCCGCCAATCGGAATTCTCGTGCCGTAATTATCCACCGCGAGTTTCCTGCCGGTCAGGCCGGTATCGGCTTCAAATCCGCCGATGTTCCAATCGCCGGCCGGATTGGCAAAAATTTTACAATTTTGCGCCAGCTTTTTATCGCTCAGCCACGCGTTGATTAATTCTATTAATTTTTCACCGCTGACGTTTTGGAAGCTCGCGATAACGGTTTCAATTAATCCGTTATTCAACGTGATTTGAGTTTTGCCGTCAAAGGGGTGGCTCTGATAAATATGTTTGTTCAGATTTCTTGCCAGCATTACTTCAAGCGGCATTAGAGCGGGAGTTTCATCGCAGGCGTATCCGACCATGATTCCTTGGTCGCCGGCGCCTCCGATATCCACACCTTGTGAAATCTCCCTGCTTTGCTTGACGATGTTGACTTGGATGCCGTATTTATCCCCGACAATTTTTTTTGCTATTTCTCTGAAATTTACATTGGCATCGGATGTGATTTCTCCGGTGATGGTGATAATTCCGTGTCCGCCCATGCTTTCCACCGCCACCCGGCTGTTTTTGTCTTGCTGTAAGCAAGCGTCCAATATCGCGTCGCTGATGCGGTCGCAGATTTTATCCGGATGCATCGGAGAGACTGATTCGGATGTTCGTATTTTTTCCATCATACTATTATTGTGCAATTATGATTAAAAAATATTAACGCTAAAATCCCGTCATCCCGTAGGATTTGATGGTTGAATTTATGTCATTGGAAGAGTTATCTGATAAGTAATAATAACGCGGCGCCACCGAATTCCATGTGTGGCGGTTCGGCTCGGCCCAAATGGTGGTTGGCCGTATCAAAGATTCCGCCGTCGCTATGCACACTGCCGATATGGTGCTCGGTGTCAAAGACTTTTCCGGTTGAGTCAACATGCCCGACCCGATGACCATCAGTATCAAAAATCGCGCCATCGCCATGCACTTTTCCCAGATGTCTATCGCTCATGCTATGCACGTCACCGTCATCGTTTATCTTGGCGATTTTTTGTGAATTAGTATTGAATATGTATCCCATATTTATTCGGATAATAATCCGAAATATTATACCAGTTTGCGGAGGATAATGCAAAATATATTTTTTCAATGCAGGTAATTAAATGACAACAAAATTTATTCATTTATTTGTGACAGCAAAACAATAATCACATCTTTGGCTTCTTCAATTTTTCCAATTCTTTCTAATTCGGCGGCTAATCTAATTCCACGATATCCAAATGAGGCGGCGAGGGAACTGTGTAATTCGGCGTCATCCCTAAATTCATTTTTAACTTTTTCCAGAAGCGCAAAAGCGTCATCTTTTTTTCTCGCGTAACCCGTCATTTGTAAAACATAATAGGCGACATCATAGTATTTAAGAGACCAGCCGCTCCATCCGGAGTCAATAAGAATAAGTTTTTGATCTTCTGTTTTACGAGCCATATGCCACGGTACTAAATCATGGTGTTGAAACGCCATTTTTCTCAGTCCGTTCCCTATAATATTTTCTATATTATTTATTTCCTTTTTTGAAATTAAACCTGTTGATGCCAACAATTCACCATCCGTGTTAAATTTGTTAAGAATATTGTTCTTTCTTGTTTGACTGTCAATTTTGATAGCTTCAGGTATTCCAGAATAAGGTATTTGCAGACAAAATTTAATAAATTTTATCATTTCTTCCGAGTAAGTTGAGAATTGCGTGTGGTTATCAGCTGGTGCTTCGCTTTTAGCCAAAAAAACACCAAATTGGTTTATGTCCGGGTAAATTAATGTTTTGTCTTCAAATTTTGGCTCTAAAAATTCAAACCCAACATTTTTTTCATGGGTTATTTTTAGCAGAAACTTTTGGTTATTAAATTCACGTGTGTTTTTGATTTCGCCATCTTTCGTCCGTGGTTTCTTATAAAAAAATTTATTTCCATTGTCTTCCGCAATGAATATTGACAAATCTTTGGTTTCTTTAATAATGTTGATATTTTTATATTCCATACTACATGCGATGATTCTTTATTTTATTAAGTATAGCATTCTAATATTCGCGAATTTTATAAATCTCTCTCGCCGTGTTAAGCACCGAGATGTCGGTTAAAGCCATCAACATGCCTTCTTGGTTGTGGCCTAATTTGGCGATCGTGCCCGCAATCGGCAAATTTATTTGCGAATGGCCGATGAGGCAATCGGAAGTGTTATCGGAAAAATGCATTGTGCCGGCGGCGTTTGCATATATAAAGGCGACATTATTTTCAACCGCGCGAGCGAGGCAAAGCGCGTCAATGTGAGCCTCCTCGGCGTTGGGATTGATCGCGGCGCCGTCACCAGTTATTTCTTTGTACCAATAACTTACGCAATAGACAATTTGTACGCCGAGTTCGTTCATACGCGCGAATATTTCCGGATACATAATATCCCAACAAATTATAAGTCCCGCGCGACCGAATCGCGTGTCAAAAACGGCGATGTTGGTTCCTGGTTTAAGAAAATTTCTTTCCGAAAGATATAGATGGTTTTTGTGATACTCGCCCAGTACATTTCCTTTATAATCAATGTAGCTGGTCGTGCTAAAAGCCCCATTCGGTGTTTCTTCCATCCACGAACCGCTTATAATATCAATGTGATATTTTCTCGCCAGAGTTTGAAAATATTGTAAAAAATTATGATCGCGATCCAGATGGCGTAAATCGCCAAAAATTGATCCGGTCATAAAGTCCTCGGGAAATACAATTACCTGCGCGTTTTTTTGCGCAGCCTCGGCAATAAAACTTTCCGCGCGGCGAAGATTTTCTGCGGGATTGAGATGGGAAATTTCAAATTGTACAATGGCGACATTAAATTTATTTTCCATCCGTTTTTACTCCCTCCTAAGAGTGAAGATTAGTGCCCGAGATATTTTGTAGCCCCAACGGGAATCGGACCCGTGTTACCTCATTGAAAGCGAGGTGTCCTAACCACTAGACGATGGGGCCATGTTTGCGACCAAATTATGTCGGCTATTGTACGCCATTTTTGATAAATTGTCAAGTTGGTAAATATAAATTGCCCCGCGTTTGTTAGACGCGAGGCAGGGCGGACTTGTTTCGCTATGGCAATGAACCAATACCGACTTCTTCCAGTTTTCGCCCAGCCATTTGTTCCTGGATTTCTCCTTGAGCCTTGTCTCGCAGAGCAATGGCCGAGATTATTTTTACACATTCGTGCTTGGCAAAGTTGATAATGTACAGCCAATTTCCAAATGTCTTTGCGATTCGTATCAGTTGCATCATGGCGATTTTTTGCTCGAACGAATCATCATAGGCGTCGGCGCGGAATTGTTTCCACGCTTCAAAATCATTTTCGGGTGGACGTTTGTCCGGGGGAATGGAGCCGAGAAATTGTTGCACGTACTTATTCAGCTCATCTCTGCGGTTTTCCAGGTATACCCAGAGTAAAATCACGTCATCAATATCCAGCATGTCCGGTAAAGGCCGACGTGGGTTCTCTATGATGTCCGCGAGCGTTAACCCGTTTTCTATTTCTTTCAAGAGTTCTTCGGGGATTGTTATACCCAGTAAACTGGCAACTTGTGGCAGTCTGCCGATTCTTTCCATGATTTTTCCTCCTGTGCGGCAAAGCCCTTGGCTTTGAATTGTTAAATGTTCGTTCCCCCCGATTAACCTAACCATTATTTCACGTTTTTGTCAATATTGGAAATAAAAAAACGACGATCTTGCGACCGCCGTTGTGGTGTGTTGCGAAAGGTGCTGCTATGCGTGATCGGTCGTGCCCTTGGCGGCGACCTGTTTGATTCCGAGACGCGCGCGCCGCGGCGACTTTTTCGGAAATGAGAATGTTATCTCCCGAATAGTTCTTCCAGGGTCCTGCTTGAATAGACGGAATTTAAGCCAGCAACCGCTCTTCATATCCTTGAAATAATAAGCATCCGGCTTTTCTATCTCAATCAGGGTGAGCTCGTTTCCTTTCCAATCGCGGTAGGAAGTGATTCTGTCCTCCGTGATTGGCCGTCCTCTTTCGATAAGATGAACGGCGATTTTTTCCATTGTATCGGCGTTTTCTGGCCAGATGAGATAACGTGTTTTCAAGCGAACTACCTCTCCCATTTTATTCTCCTCCTCGTTTTGGTTGACGACTTTAAGTAAATCATAAAAATGAGGTTTTGTCAACCCGGCAGAATGCCTTCGGCCTCTGCCGGGCGTGCCCAGCAGAATCTCGCGGAGCTCTGCCGGGCAAACCATGAAAACAAAAATCCCTCCGCCCATGGCGGAAGGATTTTTTAGAAAAAAATTACTTCTTGAGTGCATCTTTCAATGCTTTGCCAGCCTTGAATTTCGGAACTTTTACCGCCGGGATTTGAATTTTCTCGGTCGGATTTTGCGGATTGACGCCAACGCGAGCCGCGCGCTGTTTGACGCTGAAAGCGCCAAAACCGGTCAAAACAACTTCATCGCCTTTGGTCAAAGTTTCAATAATCACATCAACGGTGGTATTGACCATGTCTTCGGCTTCTTTTTTGGAGATGTTCAATTTCTCAGAGAGAACTTGAGCTAATTCTGCTTTATTCATAGGGTCACCCCCTTTCTTACGAGTTTATAAAGTTTGTAAAGTTATAAAGTTTATAAAGTATATATCTATATAAACTTTTACCTCGTATTTATAATAGCATTTTTTGCTGTATTGAGCAAAGATTTGTCCACAAGGCTAAAATGATAAATCAAAAAGTCCTCGTAGAATTTACGGGGACTTTTTGAACTTTACAACTTTTTGACTTTCAACTTACTTGGCGTATTCAATCACTCTGGTTTCGCGGAGTAAGGTGATTTTAATTTCACCCGGATATTGTAATTCTTGTTCAATTTTTCGGGCGATGTCCTTGGCCAGCTGATAAGCGGCGTAATCATCAATTTCATTCGGCTTCACAAAGACGCGCACTTCACGTCCGGCCTGGATGGCGTAAACTTTTTCAATGCCCGGGAAATCACCGGCCACTTTTTCCAATTCTTCCAAGCGGGCGACGAATTGTTCGTAAGAATCTTTGCGCGCGCCAAATCTGGCGCCGGAAATGGCATCAGCCGCTTTGACCACAGTGGCAAAAATATTGTACGGCTTGTCCATATGATGGGTGAGCGAGGCTTGGGCCAAGTCCTCATCCATGTTGAATTTTTTCATGATGGCATAGCCAATCTCCGGATGCGAGCCCTGAGTTTCCTGGTCAACGGATTTACCGATGTCGTGGAAGAAACCGCATTTTTTGGCTTTGGCCGCGTCAATACCGAGTTCCGAGGCAATAATGCCGGCGAGATAACCAACCTCCATGGAATGATTCAATATATTTTGGCCGTAAGAAGTGCGGTATTTGAGGCGTCCGACAATGCCGACTAATTTCGGGTCAATACCGGTGATACCCATTTTGTAGAGCGCTTCTTCGCCGGCTTTTTTGATGTCCAAAGCCAAATCCTGTTTGGCTTTTTCCACAAATTCTTCAATGCGCGCCGGCTGGATGCGTCCATCTTCCATTAATTTTTCCAAAGCGAGTTTGGCCACCTGACGGCGAATGGGGGAGAAACCGGATACGGTAATCACTTCCGGAGTTTCATCAATGATGAGTTCACAGCCGGTGAGTTTTTCTATCATCTTAATGTTACGGCCTTCTTTGCCGATAATGCGTCCTTTCATTTCATCACTCGGCAGAGTGACGGCCGTGGAAGTGGTCTCGGCCGCGTGTGACGAGGCACAGCGTTGAATGGCGGTGACAATGACATTGCGCGCTTTGTCTTCAAAGGCTTCAGATGATTCTTTTTCCAATTTGATAATGCGTCCCATTAAATCCGTTTTACTGTCTTCTTCAACTTTTTCCATCAGAAGATTTTTGGCCTCGTCGCGCGTCATACCGGCCACGCTTTGCAATTTTTGGAATTCTTGGTCGCGCAATTTTTCAATTTCAGTTTTGATATTGGTGATGTGGTCTATCTTTTCTTGCAGCTTGGTTTGCTTGTCTTGGAATTCCAAAAGTTTTTGGTCAAACATGCTTTCGCGTTTTTCCAAACGCTGTTGCGCTGATTGCATGTCCTGGCGCATTTTGCGTTCCTCGCGCTTGGTCTCTTCCATCATTTGCACGGCTTTCTCTTTGGCTTCCAAGATGGATTCTTGATATTTGGTTTTGGCTTCGGCAAGGATTTTTTCCGCCTTGGCTTCCATGGAATTGGCCATGGAGGTAGCCATTTTTTTGCGCCAAAAATAACCGGCGGTGACGCCGAGCCCCGCGGCGATAATGGCAATACCCGCCCAAATTAATGTATTCATATTTATCCTGTTAAATGAGATTAATTGCCTGTATTTAACAGGACAAAAAATTCTCAAAATGGCATTTGAGCGAATGACGAGTGGAAGAAGTTTGCCTGACTACGAAAATTAACCGATTAGTTTTTCGGTCAATGTGGCTTTGGAAAGCATTGTTTTTACGTAGAGTTCCGCAAACATAATGGCTTTTATATATTCCGCGAGGTCGTGTTCAGCCGGTGGGGAGTTTCTTCGTTTCGTTATTGCTCAAATGTCCTGATTAATTAAGTTGCAGGTAGGATAACACAAAAATGGACTGGTGTCAACGGCCTATTTTTAGGTCGGAAATCGCAATGGCGTCCTCAATTTTGTTATCACCAATTCTCGTCCTCCTCAGTTCAGCGCAATATCCGCCCACACCCAAAGCCTCGCCCAAATCGCGGGCCAGCGAGCGAATGTAGGTGCCACACCCGCAATCAATTTTGATTTTTAGGTCGGGCCAGGTGTAATCCAATAGTTCTATATCATAAATGTGGATAACCGATGGTTCGCGGACAAAATCTTTTCCGGCCCGGGCCATTGAATACATTTTTTGACCGTTAATTTTTTTGGCCGAGTATCGGGGCGGGACTTGTTCTTGCTCGCCGATAAATGTTTGTAAAGTTTTTTTGATTTGCGCTTGGTCGGGGATTTTGTCATTTGGATTTTGAGCTTGATTTGACATTGGAAATTTGACATTGGAAATTTGGCCAGTACAATCATCTGTATCCGATGTCGCCCCCAACCGCACAGTGGCGATATATGTTTTTGGTAATTTTTTAAATTCATCCAAACGCTTGGTGGATTCGCGCCCGACTGCCACAATCAAAAGACCGGTGGCAAATGGATCCAGTGTACCGGCATGACCGACTTTCAGGCCCGAGGCCTGTCCGCCTTGGGCGGAAATATTTTTGCGTTCCTCTTTACGGATAAAACCGACCACATCAAAACTGGTCCAGCCAACAGGTTTGTCCACGAGAAGAAATGGCATAGTGTTAACATCATATCAATAAACTAAGAAAAATAAAACCACCCCGTTTTGGCGGGATGGGTTCTCGAGGAATTGGGGGAGAGGAGGCGGGGTGACCTCTCCCATTTTAACGGAGAATTTGAGCGTTAAGATAGCTTATAAAATTATTGTACGCCGCCTCGAATATCGGAGACACGCTCTTACTCATCCTGACTAAGAGCAAGGCGTATCCGTCCCTGTCCACAGCAATGTAGTGGTTGAGCAGAACCGCGCTGTTTTCTTCGTTGAGCCCCATAATGCGCGCGATTTCGCCGACCTTCATGTAAGTTGTCATGGCATCATGGCGTATACTTACGGTCGTGTCCATATTCTTTTTTGCCACAGGAGGGATTGACGACACCTGCGATGAAGAACTGGCGCGGTGCGGAACAGTACCGAGATACATCAGCATAGCTTCGCTCCTTCAGTTGACGCAACCAAGTTGCGGTTGTTGATATTCGTCCGTTAATTAAGAAAGAACGCTTTAAAATCAAAACACGCCCGGGGCGTGAAATTCAAGATTTTCATTTGCAAATTTGCTAAAAATAGCAAGTTGCACACATTATAAAACATCTGAAATTTGCTGTCAACACGATAATACAATTAAGCCGGGGGTTATATTTCATTCAATATTTGACTTTTCTCGCAAAATCACTTATAATTTCAGATATTATTTATGTAAAAATACCCAATGAACGTCACCGACCTTGCCCGCCAGCTCCGAGTCCACCCGCAAAAACTTCTGCAAATATTGCCCGAGTTTGGTTTTGATTTTGGCGCCCGCGCCGTAAAGATTGATGACCGTGTGGCTCAGCAAATTCAACGCGAATGGCGCCGGATAAAATTCGTCTTGGAAGATCGGGAAAAAAAGGAACGGGAAAAACAAAAAGAACTGGAAAAAGAAGCTCGCCGTCAGAGCGGGGCGACGGTTAAAATTCCCGGGCGTATCACGGTCAAAGATTTATCCAATGTTTTGAATGTTCCGCTCAATAAATTAATTGTGGAATTGATGAAAAACGGCATTCTTGTTTCCATGAATGAATTTCTGGATCGAGACACGGCCGCGATTATTGCCGAGGATTTGGGCTTTACCGTGGAGGCGATTGCCGAGGGAGCCGCTCCGCAAAACACAGACCAAACCCACACACAAAATTTGGAAAAAATTCTTTCGGAAAAAACCACCATGCGCGCGCCGGTCATCATAGTCATGGGCCACGTTGACCATGGCAAGACAAAATTATTGGATGCGGTTAGAAACGCAAATATTATTGACACCGAAGCCGGTGGTATTACTCAGCACATCGGCGCGTACCAAACTATTTGGACTGATCCGAAGAACAAAGAAAAACGCGCCATTACTTTTATTGATACTCCGGGCCACGAGGCCTTTACCGTTATGCGCAGCCGAGGCGCCAAAGTGGCGGACATCGCCATCCTGGTGGTGGCAGCTGATGATGGCGTGAAACCGCAGACCGTGGAGGCGATCAATATTATCAAAGCGGCTAAATTGCCGGTGATCGTGGCTATAAATAAAATTGACAAAGAAGGCGCTGATGCCATGCGTGTGCGCACCGAACTTTCCCAGCACGGAATTATTTCCGATGAATGGGGCGGAGAAGTGCCAATGGTGGAAATTTCCGCCAAACAGAATTTACATATTGATAAACTATTGGATACTTTGCTTTTGCTCGCTGATATGCACGAAGCCGACATCAAAGCCGAGCCTAATCGCGCGGCCGCGGGCACGGTGATTGAAGCGCACGTGGACAAGGGTGAAGGCCCGGTGGCCACGATTTTGGTGCAGACCGGTACTCTAAAATTAAACGATGCCTTGGTGGTAAACGGAGAAATTTACGGCAAAGTCCGGGCCATGAAAAATTATCGCGGAGAAAATTTGACCGAAGCCGGACCGAGTTCACCAATCAGAATTTTGGGTTTCAAAGTCGCTCCGCAAGTCGGCGATGTGTTGGACGTGGGCGGAGCGGGCAGCGCAACGCAAATTGACCTGAAATCCAAACGCACGCAACAATCCGGCGCTGAGCAACGCCCGGTTTCTTCAACCAATAATGATAATCCCGATGAACCGAAAAAATATTTGAATGTGGTGGTGAAAGCCGATACTCTCGGTTCATTGGAAGCGATTATCGGCTCACTGGAAAAATTAAAAAATGATGAAGTGTCGGTCAAAGTCGTAGGCAAGGGTTTGGGTAATGTCAGCCCGGATGATGTGGCTCTCGCGGAAACGACCAAAGGAATTTTGTTTGGCTTCAACGTTTCGCCGACTTCCATCGCCAGTGAAATGATTGTGACGCGCGGTGTAAATTTTAAACCATACAAAATTATTTACGACTTATTAAATTTTGTTAAAGACGAATTGGAAAAACTTTTGAATCCTGAAGTGATTGTCACCGAGCTGGGTAATTTTAAAGTCATGGCGATTTTCCGCACCGAGAAAAATTTAATGATTTTGGGCGGCCGGGCCGAAAAGGGAAAATTGCAAAAAGACGCTAAGGTTCGCGTAAAACGCGCCGGCGAGGTAATTGGTGCGGGTAAAATTTTTAAATTACAAATGAGCAAACAGGATGTGAACGAAGTGCCGGAAGGAACCGAATGCGGTATGCAGTATGAGGGTAAGTTGCATGTGGAAGTTGGCGATGTTTTGGAAGCGTACAAAGAAGAGAAAAAAGAAAAAAAATTAGTTTTAAGTTAATGTACGAAATACGAAAACTGCGAAATATACGAACGTGTAATGAAAACATTTTTGTAAGTTTCGTAGCTTTCGTATTTCGTACATAATTATTTACTTATGGAAAAAGTTTTTACTGATTCTAATTTTGAAGCCGAAGTTTTGAAATCCGACGTGCCGGTCTTGGTGGATTTTTGGGCGCCGTGGTGCGGGCCGTGTCAGATGATGGGTCCGATTGTGGATGAGCTGGCCAAGGATTATGAAGGCAAGAATATTAAAATTGGAAAATTAAACGTGGATGAAAATATGGAGGTGGCGGGCAAGTGGGAAGTGATGAGCGTGCCGACATTTATTGTTTTTAAGAATGGCGCGCCGGTTGATACATTAAACGGGGGATTGCAGAAGGAAAAATTAATGGAGATGATTGACCGATGTCTTAGTTCATAAAGTTATAAAGTTCATAAAGTTATAAAGCAGACAAAAGTCTTCCGTGGAAACGGGAGATTTTTTACTTTACAAACTTTAAAAACTTTATAACTTTATGAACTATTTCTGTGGATAACTTCGCAAAAAAACATTCTTTTGAGGCGTAAAAAATGCTATAATATAGATGTCTTGAAATTAACCGACTTATGAACACAGAGTCGGCGAAAGAAAATTCAGTAAATCGGAGCAAATTCCCGAATTTTTTAAGTATATCGGCGACTATTTTTGTCGCTATTTTAATTTTGTTGTCGCCGGCTTTTCAAGCCAAGTCAGCCAGCGCACCATCCACGATTTCGTATCAAGGAAAATTATTGGTAAATGGTTCGTCGGCCAGCACCACCCAACAGATGTATTTTATTTTGTATGATTCCTTAACCGGCGGTACAGCTCTTTATTCAGCGAGCGGTACAGTTGGCGTCCCGAGCTATGTTGGTATCACTCCGATTCAAGGATTATTTACAATTAATTTTGGCGAATCCGGCACCAATGCTTTGGATGCAAATATTTTTAAAAATTATTCTGATGTATATTTGGAAGTGAGAATCGGCGCCGAGACGCTAACACCGAGAAAAAAAATGACGGCTACGCCATACGCGTTTAATTCAAAATATTTGGAGGGAGTCGCACCGAACACAAACACCAGCACGACTTATATTCCGGTCTCTGATGCGTCGGGAAATTTTAATTTCAATAATGTCACTTCCACGGGCGCTACTGTTTCCGGGTTTCTTAGCGTCTTTGGCAATTCTTATTTTGGCAATGTCGCTTCCGGTACTTGGAACGGTTCGCTCATTTCCACTTTGCGCGGCGGCACGGGCGCTGATTCATCAGGTTGGACCGGATTTGCATATTTGAACGGCGGCACGTGGATGGCGACTACGACTATTGCTTCAACTTCGCTCGCGAGCAATGTGATGATTGAGGGAGAAAACGTTTCTCTGCTAAATAACGATGCCGGGTATGTCACTTCCACTTCCGGCAATTTTATCCAAAATCAAAATTCAGTAGATCAAGCCGCGAATTTTAGAATTGGAGGCATCGGTACGATGAGTACCACGACTATCGGAACAACGACTTCGGAATTCAAGCTTACCATCGGTGGCGACGGCGGTATTATCGCGCGTGGTGTGGGTACTCCGGTGCTCGATCCGCAGGGCCAAGTGCTTGCTACCACTGGTACGGGCACGCGCATGATTTGGTATCCACGGAAAGGTGCCTTCAGAGCTGGCACCACCTATGATATGGGATCGGGGGCTGACCAATGGGATGACGCGAATATTGGTGGATGGTCTTTTGCGAGTGGCCTAAATACCATGGCTAGCGGCTTGGGATCAATCGCCATGGGCGCAAATAATACTGCATCCGGAGAAGGATCGTTCGCGGTCGGAAGTGGTAATATTGCTAGTAGCGACTATACAATATCAATGGGCTACGGTAATACTGCTAGCAGCTATTATGCGACTGCCTTAGGCGGCGATAATATCGCCAATGCCCGAGGCGCTACTGCTATTGGTAACTACAATACATCAAGCGGTCAATACGCTACGGCCTTGGGAACACGAAATATTGCCAGCGGTCTCTATTCATCTGCTTTTGGTGGTTACAATATTGCAAGTCAGCAAGGCGCTACCGTTTTTGGCCAGGAAAATATAGCCAGTGGCATTGGTGCTACGGCTTTTGGTAATCATAATGTAGCAGGGGATACGTATTCGACTGTTTTCGGTTGGTCAAATACCTCCAGCGGATGGGTTTCTACTGCTTTTGGCCGTAATCTTACCGTTTCAGGCGCCTATTCTTTCGGTGTAAATGCTTCTTCCACTGCCGCGGTTTTATCGCAAAATAATGTCATTGCTTTTCTCGGCGGAAATGTCGGCATCAATACCACCACGCCATCATATCCGTTATCAATTTCCGGCGACATGAATTTGTCTGGCGCATTACGGATCAACGGCAACGCCGGCACAGCCGGACATATTTTACAGTCAAACGGAACATCTGCGCCGGCATGGGTATCCACTTCGTCACTCGGTTTTGCTTCTTCATCGGGTTCAAATAATTATATTCAAAATCAAACAAGCGCTGATCAAGTGGCCGGATTTAGAATTGGAGGCATCGGTACGATGAGCACCACGACTATCGGAACAACAACTTCGGAATTCAAGCTTACCATCGGTGGCGACGGCGGTATTATCGCGCATGGAACTTTTGGTTCGGGTGCGACCTTGTCATCATCCGGTGCCGGCACCCGTATGATTTGGTATCCACGTAAGGCGGCGTTTAGAGCCGGAATCGCCATGGGGAACGAATGGGATGACGCGAATGTCGGATCATATTCAGTGGCGATGGTCGGCGGTAGTACTGCCTCGGCGACAGGCACTGTAGCTATAGGTGCGTATGCGAATGCCTCCGCTCAATTCTCTGCGGTAATCGGTGGTGTGTATAACACCGCTTCGGGTTTGTATTCATTTGTCGGTGGCGGAATGTACAACACCTCCAGTCATGATTATGGTTTTATCGGCGGTGGTTTCCGCAATGTAACAACAAATGACGCGTCTTTTATCGGTGGAGGCCGATACAATACATCAAGCGCCCGGTATGCCGCCGTAGTTGGCGGTTCATATAATCAGGTACAAAATACCAATGCTTTTATCGGCGGCGGTGAAAACAATACTAATAGTGGTATCAGTGGTTTTATCGGAGGTGGCGAGTCTAATTATAATGATGGTATCTCCAGTTTTATTGGAGGTGGCATGTACAACACCTCAACTGGTTATTATTCATTTGTGGGCGGCGGTATATACAACGAAGTATCTGGTAATTATACGACGGCTTTCGGGCAATATTTAACTGTGAGCGGAGAAGGTTCGTTTGGCGTCAATGTATCTTCCACTGCGCAAATAATTTCGCAACCAAACACGATTGCTCTTCTTGGGGGCAATGTTGGCGTGGGCACGACCACTCCCAGTTTTCCTTTGACCGTATCCGGCGACATGAATTTGTCTGGCGCATTACGGATCAACGGCAACGCCGGCACAGCCGGACATATTTTACAGTCAAACGGAACATCTGCGCCGGCATGGGTATCCACTTCGTCACTCGGTTTTGCTTCTTCATCGGGTTCAAATAATTATATTCAAAATCAAACAAGCGCTGATCAAGTGGCCGGATTTAGAATCAGCGGCAATGGAATTTTTAATGGTGGTTCAATCGGCGTGGGCACCACCACGCCGGCCGGTAAAATTCAGGTAGTAACCGGGGCTGGTGCGTTGATTACTGTCGGTACTCCATCAAATGTGCAAGTCAGTGCGGTGTATGCCTCAAAGCAGTATTATACGGCGAATAGTTATTCGCACAACTTGCGCGTTTATGCCTTCAAGGACACGACAGCAGGCAGAGTTTACTCATCGTCATACGATAATCTTTCCAGTAATTGGACCGACAACGGTTCGTCAAACCTCTACAGGCTTGAGTGGACATGGGATGCGGTGGACGGGGCGACCGGTTATCGTGTATTAAAATATGATACCTCCAACCCTTTTAGTTATAATGTTTACAAAGATGTCGCCACAAATGCTTATACTGACAACAACGGTGATAACTGGTTGACTTCGCCGATCATGACCCCGACTTCGTTGTATGAATCAGGCAAGGCTATGAGGATGGGCTATGATACAAATAATTACGTTGATTTAAATATCAACAGTGATGATTCTTTTGGGATTTTTAACAGCACCGGTACGGGAATTTTATTTATGGATGACGACGGTGAAATTGGTATTGATAGCACAAATCCTTTAGCGCAACTTTATGTCGGTGGAACCGGCGCAATCGTCGCCGCTGGTACATTCGACGACGGCAACGCGCTTCAAGTTGAGGGCGCGGGCACAAGGATGATGTGGTATCCCGAGAAATCGGCGTTTAGAGCAGGGACTGTCACCGGAGACGACTGGGATGATGCAAATATCGGCGAGTATTCAGCGGCGTTTGGTGCCGACAACTTTGTGTTTGGCACATATTCTTTTGTCGCCGGCGAAGGGAATACAGAGTCCGGGTGGGGCGATACGGTTTTTGGCGTCCTTAACAATGTATATTCCACCGGTGCATTAGTTTCTGGTACTGGTAATGATGTTGCCGCATCCACAAGTTATGGCGCTGATTATTCCGCGGTTTTTGGTTCCAATAATAATGTGTCCAGTACCGCCTTTGCCAGTGTGGTCGGTGGTGCCGGCAATAATCTCGCGGGTCGAGCCACAGTTATATTTGGTGAAAATAATACTGTCAATGGAAACTATTCCAGCGCTTTTGGCTATGAAAATAACGTTCCTGGTACGAACGGTGTTGCTTTTGGCGAGGGGAATATTGTGTCCAGCACCCGCGGGGCCGCTTTTGGTTATAATAATGAAGTTTACAGCGGCACCGATGCTTTTGCCGCTGGTTGGGCAAACAAAGCTAGTGGCTTTTACTCTTTTGTCGCCGGCGGCGGTTATAATACTGTTAATGTTTCCGCCGGTTTTGCCGGCGGTGGTTGGGGGAATATCGTGAGTGGACAATATGGCGCGGTTTTTGGAAATGGTGTGACAGCCAGCGGCGAAGCCAGTGCGGCTTTTGGTTATGGCACATACGCGAGCGGGACTTATAGCGTTGCATTTGGTAATTTAACTGTTGCCGGCGGCAGCAACAGCGCCGCGTTCGGGCAAAATTTGACCGTCAATGGTAATAATTCTTTTGGTGTAAATGTTTCTTCCACATCAAAAACTATCTCTCAAAATAATACCATCGCTCTTCTCGGTGGCAATGTTGGTATCAATACCACCACGCCATCATATCCGTTATCAATTTCCGGCGACATGAATTTGTCCGGCGCATTACGAACTAATGGCAATGCCGGTACATTAGGATACGTTTTGCAATCAAACGGCGCATCTGCGCCGAATTGGGTATCCACTTCGTCGCTGGGAATTTTAGCAACCGATACGGGCGGCCTGACCGTCGGCTCAGTGGTCTTTGCATCATCCAGTGGAAAATTAACGCAAGACAATTCCAATTTCTTTTGGGATGATACAAATAATCGGCTGGGGATTGGCACTTCTACTCCCTCAGTCAGATTGGCGATTGACGTTTCAGCCTCGGTTTCATCTATAAACGGCATTTCTTTGTTTGCCGGTGCTACGCAAACCGCGTTTATCGGCAATTTAAATAATAGTGGAAATTATATTGGCTTCATCGCTCTTGGTACAAGCGCCTCTGACCCCAACTCTCCGCCGACAAGAATTATGTCATCAGGCAAATCCGCGTTTTTGAATGGTATCCATGTTGGCACTTCTTCAGCATCTGGCGCCACGGAAACCGACTTCGGGGTGTATGAGAACGATGCGAGCAATGGAGCGCCAATGGTATATCTACGGCAAGATAATGCGAGTGGTCATGCTGAGATTCTTTATTACAACAGGCCGGCGAGCCAATCATTCGCAACCGGTATAGACGCCGATGATAATTACGCTTTTAAAATTGATAGTGGTGGCTTTGGTGGTACGGATTACCTTGCTGTTGCCGTGTCCGGCAACGTCGGCATCGGCACCACCACACCAAATGAAAAATTAGTTGTTGATGGCAGCATCAGTGTCACCGCTGATAATTATTACAAATACAACGGCGTGAATTTGGCTTATGCGTCCACCAGTTTAAACAATTATTATTTTGGCAATGCCGGCAATTTGACCATGACCGGTGCAAGTAACACCGCCTCCGGTTATCAGGCGCTATATAGTAACTCCACCGGATATGGCAACATCGCCAATGGTTCTTTGGCTTTATACAACAACACCACCGGATATGCCAACGTTGCCTCTGGTTATCAGGCTTTATATAGCAATACCACCGGTGCTGGCAACATCGCCAATGGTTATATGGCCATGGGCAGTACCACAGCAAACAATACAAGTAATTATAATGTCGCCAATGGTTATTATGCTTTGCATGATAATACCACCGGCGATTTTAACATTGCCAGCGGTTGGCATTCTCTCCGCTATAACACCACAGGCGATCGCAATGTTGCCATTGGTCGTGCCCCCCTTAGAAATAATACAACCGGCAGTTACAATGTCGCTAGTGGTGATAGCGCCCTCTATGATAACATTACGGGTAATTATAATGTTGGCATTGGTTCTTATTCTCTGTATTCCAACACTACCAGTGATGCCAATGTCGGTATCGGATACCAGGCGCTTTATAACAACATTGTCGCCTCCAATACCGCGGTAGGCTATCAAGCGTTGTATAGTAATACGACGGGTGTGGGAAACATTGCCATGGGCTACCTATCCCTTTATGCAAACCAAACCGGCGGTTACAATTCAGCGTATGGCATTAATGCCCTCTATGCCAATACCACCGGTAATTACAACACAGCCCTGGGCGCCGGCGCCATTAGTTTAAACCAAACCGGTAGCTTTAATACTGCCGTGGGTGTTGGTGCTCTCGCTACCGCCACTTCCAGTGATGACAATACCGCAGTGGGTTATGGCGCTTTGTATGTAAATAGCAGTGGTAGTAACAATACCGCCATGGGTCGCGGAGCAATGCTTGATAATACCCTCGGTTCATACAACACCGGTATTGGTCGTGGCGCGTTGAAAGGCAACCAGATCGGCAACGGCAATGTTGCTTTGGGTTATTATTCTTTGTATGATGCCACTTCTTCAAACGCCAATATCGCCTTAGGTTATAATTCTCTTCGCTATAACACCGCGTCCTCCAACACCGCGGTTGGTTATGAGGCGTTATATAGTAATACGACGGGCGTGATGAATACAGCCCAAGGTTATCAGGCGATGTATTCAAATACTACTGGTTATAGAAACTCCGCTTTTGGCTATCAGGCGATGGGTAGTACTACAGCAATTGGTACGGGGATGTATGATTCTGCTATGGGATATCAAGCGTTATTTAATAACACCTCGGGCATGTATAATTCGGCAATCGGTTATCAGGCTCTTTATAATAATACCACGGGTGCATATAATACCGCTCTTGCTTATGATGCATTATATAACAACACGACAGGCGGAAATAATACGGCAATCGGCCTGACTGCCTTATATCAAAATATTACCGGTTCTTATAATACAGCCTTAGGTGTCAATGCGTTACGGATCAGTACCACATCTTTAGCCAATACGGCTATTGGCTACGGATCCCTTTATAACAACACTGTATCCTCCAACACGGCCGTAGGGTATGAGGCGTTGTACGATAATACGGCGGGATTTGGCAACGTAGCGCAAGGTTATCAGGCGTTGCACGACAATACAACCGGCGATTATAATGTTGGTGTTGGTAACGATGCCGTCCGTTATAATACAACCGGAAATAATAATGTTGGCGTGGGTTATATCGCTTTAGGCTCGAGTGTCACCGGTAGTAATAATGTTGGCATTGGAGTTTATACCTTGAGATATTTTGATGGAGATTCAAATAATACTGCCATTGGTTATAATGCCGGCGCGCAGGGAAGCGGGGGCAGTTACAATACAATGCTTGGTTCGGAGTCCGACATAAGCGGAACCGTCACTGGTGGTACTGCAGTTGGATATGCTGCACTGGTGAGCCATAATTACGCAACTGCAATAGGAAATGGAGCTTCGTCCCAGGCTGCAAATTCAATTACTTTGGGTTCGGCCTCGTATGGTTATGTATATGCTCCGGGGCTATATGATAATTATAATGGTGAATACATGTGTTGGGGTTCTGCCAATGGCCAATTATTTCACAGTACGACAGTATGCTCTGGCAGTTCGGATATTCGTTTGAAAATTAATAGAGAACCGATTTCCGGTGAAATAAGTGTTTTAGATGCAATAAAAAAACTTGATGGAATATATTTTAATTGGGATTTATCCAATCCTTTTAATGAAGGAAAAACCACACGTCGGCAAGTTGGGTTGATTGCCCAACAAGTAATGGATATTCTTCCGGAGCTTGTTTCTACCAGTTCCGAAGGTTATTACGCTGTTGAGTATCCTAAATTTGTGGCTTTTTTGGTAGAGGTGGCCAAGGCGCAACAAGCGCAGATAGAACAAATAAATTTAGGTATAAATGTAAATAATTCAACGCAAATTATTACTTTGGGTTCGGAAGAATCGTCTTATCATATCAAGGTGACGAATGATTTGGATTTTGCCGCGTCAACTTCTTCCGCCTTGTCCGGTCACAAACTCTCCTTCTCCACCACCACCATATTAGAATCATCCGCCCTCGGTACCAATGCCTTCATCCTCAATGCTCTCAACTACAACACCTCCTCCGACAATAATTACATATTATCATTAAGATCAAACAATTCACCCGTCTTCTCGGTCTCAGCCAATGGCGATGTAAAATCCACCGGCAATATTTATGCTTCCTCCATGGTTCTCGGCACCTCCACCAACCCGGGAGACTTGGCCGAGAAAGTAGACATTAACCCCGATGAAACCGTAGAAGCCGGCGATGTCATGATGGTAGACCCTAGCTACCCCGACCGATACCAAAAATCCAACAACACTTATGAACAAACCATTGCCGGCGTAGTCTCCACCAACCCAACAATAATTGTCGGTAATGGCAAAACCTCCCAAACCGCACCCCTCGCCATGGTGGGTAGAGTCCCTGT
>JBAZKA010000003.1:0-186169 GCA_041651015.1 Patescibacteria group bacterium | reverse complement strand
CCAAATGACGGATGAGGATATTTATCTAATCCAAGAGAAGCTAAATAACCGGCCGAGGAAGTGTTTAAACTACCAAACGCCGAACGAAGTATTTAATAAAGTGGTGCATTGAAAACTTGACTTTGGTCTAATTTTAGCAAAAAATATTTGCCTGTTTGCGGGCTTTATGCTATAATTTTATTTGTAAATGCGATGCAAATATACGAATTCATACTAATTATACGAATATTTGTAGTATTCGCATGCATTCGCATATTGGTATCGCACTATGCTCATAGACGGTAAAAAAATCGCGGACAAATTAAACAAGCAAACGGCTTTGCGAGTGAACAAATTGCGCGCGCGCGGAATCAAACCGCGCGTGGTGGTGTTTTTGGTTGGTAATTTATCCGAGTCCGAGGTTTATGTTCGCCAAAAAGAAAAATTGGCCAAGAAGTTAGGTTTTGATTTTGAATTAAAACGTTTGCCGAAAAACATTAAGCAAACCGATTTGCAGTCGGAAATTTTACGCGCCCAAAATAATAAAAATACCTCGGGCATTATTTTGCAATTGCCATTGCCCAAACATTTGGATACTTACAAAGCCTTGTCGTGCTTACTGCCGGAGACAGATATTGATTGCTTGTCTGATATCAGTTTGGGACGCTTGATCCTATGCAATAATTTGGTGGAACCGCCGACCGCCGGCGCGATTTTGGAAATAATTAAGGATCTGAAAATTTCTTTACTTGGCAAAAATGTCGTGGTCATCGGTTCAGGCCTTCTCGTGGGCAAACCGCTCGTGATGATGCTGATGAATTCCAAAGCGACTGTGGTCGTTTGCAATCACTCCACGAAAAATTTAAATAAAATTTGTTTGGCGGCGGATATTATTGTCTCGGGCGCGGGTGTGCAAAATTTAATCACGCCAAAAATGGTTAAAAGGGGAGCGGCGGTGATTGACGCAGGTTTTTCTTTTGCCAATGGCAAGGCCTCGGGCGATGCCGATGTGGCTGGACTGGATAAAAAAGGCGCGCTTGTCACACCAACGCCGGGCGGAGTCGGCCCCATCACCGTGGCCAAGCTAATGCGCAATGCCGTGATTTGCGCGGAAATGAAGTTCATAAAGTTATAAAGTTCATAAAGTTTATAAAGTGATAAGCAAGGGAGGGTATGAAATTTTTTAAATTTGAGGATATTGTCGCTTGGCAGAAAAGCGGTGCGTTGGTTATTGAAGTTTACGAAACTTTTCGGGATTGTCGAGATTATAGTTTTCGTGATCAAATACAACGCGCGGCAGTATCCATAATGAATAATATTTCTGAAGGATTTGAGAGGAAAACAAATAAAGAATTTATTAATTTTCTGTTTATCGCAAAGGGATCGTGCGCTGAAGTTCGTTCAATGTGCTATTTGGCGGTAAAATTGAATTATATAAATAAAGATAAATTTGATAAGTGGTGTTTGCAGACAATAGAAATATCAAAGATGCTTTCGGGTTTGATAAAAACTTTATAGATTATTTCGGCGCGGTTAAACTTTACTAACTTTATAAACTTTATAACTTTACAAACTTCGTATTATGTGGCTTTTAATTGCCGTCATCGGCTACGCGGCTTTGGCCGCGGTCAATATCTTGGATAAATATATTTTGGAAAAAGCCGTGAGCCGCGCTTCGGTTTTTGTTTTTTATTCTTCCGTTTGTGTTTTGCCGATTTTATTGTTGGCTTTTTTCGGTTTTGGTCATCCGACAAATTTATTTGATTGGAGCATAACTTTTACCGCCGGATTTTCTTTTGCTTTCGCCTTGTGGGCCATGTATTTAGCGTTCCAGCGGAGCGAAGTATCTCATGCCGGGCCTCTGAACGGCGCGGCCGTGGCGGTGTTTGTTTTTATTTTGAGTTCAATTTTTTTAGGTGAGACTTTTGACGCGCGCTCGCTTTTCGCCTTTGGTTTTTTGGTGGTTGGTTCGCTTCTGATTTCGCATGAAAAAAGTTCCAATCATCGCGGTTGGCACGCGGGTATGACTTGGGCCGTGTTTTCCGGTTTGCTGTTTGCCATTTCTCACGTGGCTTCAAAATATATTTATACGCAATGCGGATTTGTCGGCGGCTTAATTTGGACGCGCGGATTTTTTGGTATATTTTCTTTGTTGCTATTATTTAGTCCGGCGGTGCGGGTCGCGGCCAAAAGTATGTTTTCATTCGGCCACAATAAAAAAATTGAATCAACGGCGCAAAATAGTTCACATGGTAAAGCGGCGGCAATTGCTGTTAACCGCGTGTTGTCGGTGTTGGGCGTGGTGTTGATTCAGTGGGCGATCTCGCTTGGCAGTGTGACCATTGTCAACGCGCTGGCCGGTTTGCAATACGCGGTGATTGTCATTGGCATGCTGGTTTTGTCCAAATTTTTACCAAATTTTATCAAAGAGGATTACGGCCCGAGTGAAATTATCCAAGAGCTCGCCGCCGTGTTTGTTATTGGTATCGGATTGGCATTATTAATATGAAAATAAAAAAAATTATTATGTGGCTGGTGATTATTGCGGTTCTTACCGTCGGGATAATCGTTCTGGAATTTTTTTCGCGCCAGCGCAATGCCAATCAAATTTACGGCGTGAGTTTTAATTCAGAATATGCCGCCTATCTTGGCCTTGATTCTAATAAAGTTTTTGACACAATTTTGAATAAGTGGAATTTTAAATATATTCGTTTGTCCGCGCAATGGGATGAGATAGAAAAGACTCGCGGCATTTATGATTTTTCATCTTTGAATAAATTGATGGACGCGGCCGCGGCGAGCGGGGCGAGGGTGACGTTGGCGGTCGGGCAAAAAATTCCGCGTTGGCCCGAGTGCCACGCGCCAGCTTGGGCCAACGACTTATCGGATAATGAATACAAAGCGGCAATCAAAAGATTTATCAAAGCCACGGTGGACCAGTACAAAGACCATCCGGCTTTGGAAATTTGGCAAGTGGAAAATGAGCCGCTCCTCAAATTCGGCGAATGCAGGTTTTTTAACACGGCCATGCTCTCCTCGGAAATTGTCAGTGTGAAATCGCTTGATGCGAATCACAAAATTATCATTACCGACAGCGGTGAATTAAGTAGCTGGCGTCATACGGCCAAAGCCGCGGATTTATTTGGCACCACCATGTATCGCACGGTTTGGAATGAATATCTTGGTTATGTTTCTTACGATTGGTTATCGCCATTGTTCTATCGGGCAAAATTATTATTTACCGGACAAAAGACCGAGAATGCGTTTATCAGCGAATTGCAGGCCGAGCCGTGGGTGGATAATCAGGATGTAAAAAATATGGACTTGGCCGATCAATATAAATCCATGAGTCTTGAACGATTTCAGAAAAACGTAGATTACGCGCAAAGAGTTGGATTTCCGCGTGCTTATCTTTGGGGCGCCGAATGGTGGTATTGGATGGCCGAGAAAAAAGACGTGGATGGTTTTGTGGATTTTGCAAAAGGGTTGAAGAAGGAATAGATAAAATGTGCGAAATACGAAAAGTTCGAAAGATACGAAAACACGATGATTTGACGTTTGACACGATTACTTTTTTCGTGTATAAAAAAATGAAATAAAATTGGGTGTTTAGCTCAGTTGGTTAGAGCATCGCGTTTACATCGCGAGGGTCGTGGGTTCGAATCCCCCAACACCCACTTCGTAATATGTTCAAAGACAAAACAATTTTAATAACTGGCGGATCCAGTGGGATTGGAAAAGCCACGGCCTTGTTGTTCGCAAAAAATGGAGCGAATATTATTATTACGTATAAAGAAAATAAAAATGGTGCAGATGAGGTTGCGCGGGAAATAAGACAAATCGGTGGAGCATCTTTGGTTGTTCGGGCTAATTTAATCAACGAACATGATGCCAAAAATGTTGTTGAAGAAGCGATAAAAAAATTCGGTACGATTGATGTACTGATAAATAATGCCGGCCGATATATTGATGGCGATGAGTGGAACGGCTCGTCTGATATATGGGTTAAATCGCTTCAACAAAATCTTGTATCAGTGATGAATGTTTCAAAATTCGTTATTGAGATTTTTCAAAAACAAAAGAGCGGAATAATGGTAAATGTCGCCTCCAGACATTCAATCAACGGTCAAACGGACGCAATTTCTTACGCGGCCGCTAAAGCGGGAGTTGCAAATGTCACTCAAGCCTATGCAAAACTTTTAACTCCGTTCGGCGGCAGAGCAAACGCTGTTTCGCCCGGTGCTGTTAACGCCGGTTATTGGCTGAGCGCGCCCAAAGATGAAGTTGAGATTCAGGGCAAATTGATTGAACCGGAAAAAATTGCGGAAAAGATTTTATTCTTGGCGTCTGATGACGCGAAAGATATTAACGGCCAAAATATCTTGGTGATTGAATAATTTCGTACATATTGGCGGCTCTATTTAATGGGTCGTTTTTTTGTCCCCGTTTTTGTGTTATAATAAACACATCTGTAATTAATCATTATTTATGGGGCATATCATTATCGGAATACTTATGATGGCGGCCGGTACGCTTTTGGTATTTAAAGCTGAATGGTTTTATCTAAATTTCGGTTCAATCTCTTGGGCCGAGGAACACATGGGCACATCCGGCGGTAGTCGTTTGATGTACAAGCTTATCGGAATTGCTTTCATTTTTTTCGGCATGCTGGTCGCGACCGATATGATACAATCGTTTGTAATGGGAACCATTGGAAAATTATTTATTCGTTAATATGACTCATTCGGGGACGGCGTTAATTGATCCAAGCAAAATTCTTGATAAAATCCAAATCAATGCCGGCGCGCGCGTGGCTGATTTTGGCTGTGGACGCACCGGGCATGTGGTGTATTTACTCTCTCCCTTGGTCGGTGAGAAAGGCGTGGTCTACGCCGTGGACATCATGAAGGACGTTTTGGAGAGCATTAAGAGCCAGGCGTTATCCGCGGGCTTTTCCAACATTCAAACTGTTTGGTCTGATGTGGAGTCTGTTGGCGCGGCCGCTATTCCGGATGAAAGTTTGGACGCGGGATTTTTTATGAATGTGTTTTTTATGCTCAAAAATCGCGACCGGGCTTTGGGTGAAGCAGCGCGTTTGATAAAACCCGACGGCTATCTCGCGGTAGTTGATTGGGTCAAAAAAGTCGGCCCGCTCGGTCCGCAAGAAATTCAAATGGTTGATCAAGATGAATTTGTGAAGCTCGCGGCCAAAGCCGGTTTTGAACCATTTGACAAAGTAGCGGTGGGCGAGTATCATTTCTGCCGGATATTTAAAAAGAAAAAAATATGAGTATTACAAACTTTTTAGACTTGTCGTATTGGTTTCATCAGCCGTTTATCGCGCGTGGTACCAGTATGTGGATTTGGGTGGGAATTTTTCTCGGCAGTGTTTTGGTTGGCTTGATTTTGAAAATCGTCCAACAGCGCCTTGAAGAAAAATATCTTAAAAAGATTATTAACAGTTTTGGCACGATTGGCCTCTCGGTTGGTCTGACCGGTTTGCTTTGGTTGTTTTTCCGGCAAGAACGCGTGCCGTTTTTGGCTTGGCGTTTTTGGCTGGTGTTGATCTTTGGTTGCGCGCTTTGGCGGATTGTCGTTCATGTGATATTTCTCGCGCGCCGAGTGCCACGCATCAGAGCCGAGCATGCGGACAAACAAATTAGGGAAAAATATTTGCCGAAAAAATAATTTATGACGCGTTCGCGCAAAGACCTCGGGGAGTGGGGCGAGGACTTGGCGGTTGCATTTTTACGCCGGCGCGGTTTTGAAATTCTGGATAGAAATTTTTTTACCACTCAAGGTGAAATAGATATCGTCGCTCGTTTGGGCGGCGATTATTATTTTGTGGAAGTAAAAACTCGGCGCGAGGCCGAATTGGCCACGGACTTGGCTATTTCGCGGACCAAAATCCATAAATTAAATAAAACTGTTAAATCTTATTGCTATCGTAAAAATATCGGCGATGTTAATTTACTTTTGGCCGGCATAATAATTTACGCGGACGCGAAAACCAAGACCGCGAGAATCCGTTTTGCAGTGATTAGGAATTGACAAATATGCGTTTTTCATATACTATATTCTCAAATTCAACATATTAATTATCCAAATATGGCCAACAAAAATGAACACTCGTACGTAATGGTAAAACCCGATGGTGTGCAACGCTCTCTCATCGGAGAAATTATCCGCCGCTTTGAACGCACGGGTTTGAAACTCGTGGCTTTGAAATTAGTTTTACCGACCGAAGACCAATGCTGGACCCACTACAACAAAGACGACGCTTGGTTTGAAACCAAAGGCGTTAAAATGGTGGAGAGCCGTAAACTGGCCGGGTTGCCGACCGACCGCGCGCCGATTGAATATGGCAAGGACATTGTCCGCGCTCTGGTGAAATTTATGACTTCCGGTCCGGTGGTGGCTATGATTTGGCAGGGGAATGAAGCGGTTGGGATTGTAAAGAAATTAGTTGGTGGTACCGAACCACTCACTTCCGATGTTGGCACAATCCGCGGCGATATGACTTTGGATTCATATGACTTGTCCGGCGCTGATGAACGCGCTGTCCGCAATTTGATTCATTGCTCGGATAAACCCGAGGAGGCCGAACGCGAGATTGCCATTTGGTTCAAGCCGGAAGAGATTATCAAATATCGTTTACTGGCCGAAGAGATTTTGTACGATGTGAATTTGGATGGGATATTGGAATAAATACTGATTGTCATCCTGAATTTATTTCAGGATCTTGCGCGCAATTATTATATTAAAGATGCTGAAACAAGTTCAGCATGACAAAAAAATTCCTCCATGATGGAGGAATTTTTTGTTGTTCCCATAAGGGTTGCAACATGTTCCTAATGTATAGGTGGTAAGCCTCACGTTTAGCTCACGAGCCAAACAAATATCGGCGAACCTTCACATGTTATTTGTAGAACAGTTTCACCCTTTTGAGAACAATTATATTATAGCATTTACTCAATACAGCAGTCAATCGCTTTCTTTACCAAGGCGCCGAGCTTGCCCATGAACCCTTTTTTTTCTTCATCGTGGCGGTTCAGCGCTTCGCCGTCAATTTGTTTGATGTCATCGGTTTTGACCAATTTCATGTTGATACCCCAAAACAGGGAATAGAGGTCAAAAGATTTTTTGAACAGATCTTCAGCTTCGGCCTTATTGCCCATTTTGTGTTGTTTGGTGCCGACTTCCATCAGACGCATGGATGCAGCCAGTAAATGTTTGGAAATACACCAGACCTCGCCTTCGTATTCTTTAATAATTTTGCGGAGCAAGTCGCCGCGCATTTTTCGCACTTCTTGTAATAAGTCGTAATATTCAGACTTGCCGGTTTTGTTGGCGGTAAAGAAAAAGTGTTCCTCAATGCTCACCAGATTCATAATGGCGATGGACAAATCTTGGTCAGAAGACAAATCCATTTTATCTTGTTTTTTCATTTGGTCCACCTTGTCCACTAATTCTTGATAGTTTTTTAGTTCGTTTTCCATATTAACGGGTAATAAAATAAAACAAGACAGATAGAATAGCCGGCGCCGCTACATGCATCGCAATTTTTTCATAACGGAAATGCGACTTGCCGTTATTTTTCTTTTTAATGTATTCGTAGATTTGTCCGGCCAAGACAAAAGCAATACTGCCGATAATCACACCCAAAACAAATTTATCCACACCCCAAAGTTTATTAAGCGGGTGGCCGATGATATCCATGTAATGCAGAGGAACAAAAGTTAGGCCATACCAAAAAAGTGCTACCAAAATTTTGCGTCCGTAAAATTTTATATTTTTTTTGTTCAACCAGTTGATGGTCCACAAGGTAAATGATGCTGTCACGGCGCCGGCCCAAAGTCCGGTGATGGTGTCGTCAATACCAAACCAACGCGAAAGTCCGAGCCCGCCGATAACCGCCACGGTGCAAACCGGGCAGACAGCCTTGGCCGGCAGAGCCCAAAACAACATCATACCGATTGTTAAAAAAAACGCAAAGATTTTTTTCATACACCCTCCGTTTATTTGTTTAACTTCTGTTGAAAATAATTGATGATTTCTTCATCGCCTGAATAACAAGTACCGTGATCGTAAAGCAGAGGAACGCCGACCGAAGAAATGTCGTATCCGCAGTTTGTCGCACGAACCATCAGGTCGTTGTTATTTTCAATATTATTCATCACTTCTTTCATAATAACGGGGACAGTGGCAGTGACATTATTTTCTTGCATAAATTTTTCTACATTTTGGCAATGCGGACAATCATCGCGGTAATAGAGCGAGACTGTGCTGGTGGCATTGTCGCCGTTATCGTCCGAGTCGTTTGAGGCGCTTTTGGTGATAAGCCAAATTAAACCGGCGCAGGCGATTAGCACGGTAATAACCAGTAGGATAATTTGCGCTGTTTTGTTGGTGGTTTTATTTTGCGTTTTCTGCATAATGTATATTAGTAAAATATGGACATATATTAACATAAAATTAATGCTTTTGACAAGCGTAAAAACAAAATCCCCCGCAAATGCGGGGGATTGGAGAGTGGTTGATTATTTGGTCAGGTTTTTGTTCAAAGTTCGGCGACAAGTGGTGCAGGCCTTGACTTTGGCGCCCGACATTTTTACGGTCTGTAAATTCGGTTTTTGATGGCGCGGAGTTTTGATGTTTGAGTGGGAAACATTGTTCGCGCGGGCGGCGGTTTTACCGCAAAGTGTGCAAGTTCGGCTCATATGAAAAGGTGATTAGAGAATTGAACTATTTTGAATAATTAGCTATAATAGGGACATTATAATCCAATATTTAGATTTTGTCAACCCCGGCAGTAGAACTCGCTTTGCTCGTTCACTGCGGGGCAGGCATGAAAATTGTCGTCACAATCTCCATCAATCAAGATTTATGAATCCGTTACAATTAGTATTTTACTTTCTGGTGATTATCCCTTCGGCCATAATTCATGAATATGCTCATGGCGCCATGGCCGACCGTTTGGGCGACTCGACCGCGCGTTATGCCGGCCGTCTGACTTTGAATCCCAAAGCCCACATTGATATGTGGGGCACTATTTTGATGCCTTTGATATTATTTTTTATCTCGGGCGGGAGTTTCTTGTTTGCCTACGCCAAGCCCGTGCCCTACAACCCATACAATTTAAAAAACCAAAAATGGGGCCCGGCCCTCGTGGCCATAGCCGGACCGTTGGCCAATTTTTTATTGGCTTTGTGTTTCGGCATGCTTGTTAGATTTTTTCCTTACTCGGCGGCTGTAGAATTTTTTTATATTATTGCTTATGCCAATGTAATGTTGTTGGTATTCAATCTCGTGCCGATTCCGCCTTTGGACGGTTCCAAAATATTATACGCGATTTTACCGGATTCAGCCCGCGGAGTAAAAATGTTTCTAGAACGCTACGGTTTTATTTTGCTTATGTTTTTTGTTTTCTTTTTGTTTGAACTGATTTCGCCGGTGATTGGTTGGATTATGAAATTATTAGTTGGCGTTTAATTATTAATTCAATTACTATGAAACTCATCCTTCGTTGGCTCATCAGCGCCGCGGCCCTCATGCTTATCGCTATGTACGTGCCGGGTATTCACATGGCCAATTTTTACAGCGCGCTTATCGCTGCTTTAATTTTTGGCTTGATCAACGCGCTCGTCCGGCCGATTGCTTTGCTTTTGACCCTGCCGGTGAACATTATCACCCTCGGGCTTTTCACCCTCGTCATTAACGCCCTGATGTTTTGGCTTGCTTCCACCATTGTCAAAGGATTTTCCGTGGCCGGTTTTTGGCCGGCTTTTTGGGGCGCTCTCATTATGTGGCTCACAGCTTGGCTCACCAATGTTATTTTGAATAAAAAAGCGTATTAGTGCGATGCCAATATACGAATGCATGCGAATTATACGAATAGCAAAAGTGTATGAAAAATTATTCTTCCAACCGCGCGCAAAAAGGCAAAACGGCGTACCGTACGCCGAGTTTGTTCAAGGCGAACAAGAGTGTTTTTTATGCCGATGCCAAGAGCAGAGTTAACAATGAAAAATGGGTAAAGAAAAATTTGAAGACGGTTTAATGTCAAAATCCCAATTTCCAATGTCAAATCAATGTCAAAATCCAAATGACAAAATACGGAAGATTTGAAATTTGAGTTTTGTTCGCCGGTCGGCGGATTGATTGGAAATTTGTCATTGGATATTTGATATTATAATAGTAATAAAAAATACATCAATTAATTCATTTGTATGTCCACGAACAAAACAATCGTCTTATCTCTCGGCGGATCCCTCATCATTCCCAAAACCGGATTTGATGTTAAATTTTTGAAGAATTTTAAAAAGATGATTTTGGCTCAAATCAAAAACGGCTACCGATTTATTATCGTGTGCGGCGGCGGCTGGACCGCTCGGCAATATCAGGCCGCGGCGCGCGAAGTAGGGGATTTGGTGCCCGAGGATATTGATTGGATTGGAATCCATACCACTCGTTTGAACGCGCATTTTATGCGGACAATATTTCGCGATTATGCCAATCCGGTGGTGATAAAAAATCCCACCAAAAAAATTAATTGGAAAGAAAAAGTTTTGGTTGGCGCCGGTTGGCAGCCGGGCTGTTCCACGGATTATGATGCTGTGCTTATTGCCAAAACTTACGGCGCGAAAACTTTAATCAACTTGTCCAATATTGAATATGTTTACGACAGCGATCCCCGGACAAATCCAGAAGCCAAAAAATTAGTCAACGTTTCCTGGAAAGATTTTCGTAAAATTGTCGGTGATAAATGGATTCCGGGCGCGAATTTTCCTTTTGATCCGGTGGCGGCGCGCGGCGCGGAAAAAATGCAAATGAAAGTCGTAGTTATGTCTGGCGCGAATTTGATTGAAGTGAAAAAGGCGATTGAGGGCAAGAAGTTTATCGGGACGATGATTGAATAAAAACAAAAGACTGTCAGCCTTGGGCTGACAGTCTTTTTAATCCTATTTATAATCGTCCGAGACAATTGTAAAAGGGGATTGATGACATGACGCTGTCATCGGGCGGGAGATTTAGGCGGGAGCTTCGAGGCAGGCGGGGCAGCGTCGTATCTTCGTTACATCACGATATATTTAGCAACCCTTTCACGAAGAACGTGATCACGGCGCCGATCAAAAATGCGATCATCATGGCGAAATTCGGCGCGGTCATTTGGAAACCGGACGACCCGCTGCTGTTGCATTGGTCGCCACCGGCCCGCACTTGCTCCCTTTTGTTGACGAAATGATAGAGGATAGGCGGCACGACGAACATACTGACGGCTCCGACGGCAAACAGGATAATTGTTTTCATCTCTTTTCTCCTTCGTATTACTCGGTTTCTCCAAACCGAGTTTGTTTTGGTAAAAAGGGCAGTCGGATATTCAATCCGGCTTCTGCACGGAAGTATTTCCGTGCATAAGGAGATTGGTTAATTTAACCACTAACGTATAAGAATAGCACAAAAAGGCCATTTTGTCAAGCCCCCCTTGACATATTTCCGCTTATTTGTTATTATCTTGTCAGCCATAGACCGCAGCGCCCGCAAGGGTTAATCATGCTGCCGAGGCAATCTTATCCCGCCCAAGGCGGGACAATGGTCGAAGATTGTTATGTCTGTGGTTTATGACCATGGATTTTTTTATCTTGGTCACTAAACCAAATTATGCCAAAAACTAAACAGCAAAAAATTAAAGTTGTGGAAACATTGGACGAGGGCTTCAAAAAAGCCAAATCGGTCGTGTTTGCCAACTTTCAGGGTCTGACCGTGGCGCAAGCTCAAACTTTGCGCGGCGAATGTCAGAAAGAAAACATCCAAGTTCTCGCGGCCAAAAAAACTTTGGTCAAGAGAGTTTGCCAGAACATGGGCTATGATGTTGACCCGAAAGTTTTTCAGGGCGGTATCGCCACCTTCTTCGGAATGGGGGATGAAGTCGCTCCGGCCCGCATCGTGAATAATTTTGCCAAGAAAAACGAGATCGTCACCATTTTCGGCGGCGTCCTTGAAGGCAAGTTTATTACCGCGGACTATGTGAAGAACTTAGCTACCTTGCCGAGCAAACAAGAATTGCTGGGCAAACTCGTCGGTACCATCAACGCTCCGGTTTCCGGTTTCGTTAATGTGCTCGCCGGCAATCTGCGCGGTTTGGTTTCCGTGCTGAATAATATTTCCGCCCGAGGCGGATCAGCCCAGGGCTGAAAAGAAATAAGAATATAATATATAATTTTATGTCAGAAGAAAAAAAAGACGTAGTCGTTCCGGAGAAATTTAAATCTCTCGTGAGCGAAATTGAAAAAATGTCCGTTCTTGACCTGGCCGAATTGGTAAAGGTCTTGGAAGACAAATTCGGCGTTTCCGCTGCCGCTCCGGCCGCGGTCATGGCTACCGCTCCGGCTGCCGCTGCCGCTGAAGAGAAGACTGAATTCAACGTTGAGCTCGCCGATTGTGGCGCCAACAAGATCAACGTGATCAAAGCCGTGAAAGAAATCACCGGTTTGGGTCTGGCCGAAGCCAAAGCTTTGGTTGATGCCGCTCCGAAGATGATTAAAGAAGGCGTGAAGAAAGAAGAAGCCGAATCAATGAAAAAGAAAATTGAAGAGGCTGGTGGCAAGGTCAACTTGAAATAATAATTTCAAAAAAAAACGACTCTCGTTCGCGAGGGTCGTTTTGTTTTTGAAAAAAAAGAAGCGACCGTCGATGGTCGCTTTGTTTGGCTGGGAAAAACAGTGTTACAACCACTTTGGAATGTAAATACTGCTGCGGTTGTATTCTATGATGCCGGGGTACGGTGTTCTTCTTTTCCACCCACCCTCGCCGCTGATCATCTTCATGCCTAGTTCATCCAGAATACGATTTCGTTTTTCAATGACCGCCGCGACTTTTTCTCCGCATCGCATTTCACCACGCGAAACAAGGTGGCAATCTTGTGCTGTCGCGACCGCAAATTCATTTTTAACTGACGCGAGACACTTGCTTGTGCCTATTTGATTGTCGGCGAGGAATGTCGCGATACTGAATGCGGCGATACCGACCATGATTTTGATGTATGGTGATATCGGAAGACATGATCCCGCAATGAATATCACGGTGGCGACAATGAAGTAGAATATGATCCAGTTGATTTCGGCTCGAAGTTCGTTTGTCGTCATACCATAATCTTCGGCTTTGCATCCGGCGTAGCAGTTGATGAAGAGGTAGATGAGACCGGCCACGATCAGTGCCATGTACGCGCAGATGACGGTCGCCTTCGGTTTTTCTTTGTCCATTGATTCCTCCTCTGGTTTCCCAGTTTGTTGTGATAAAATGAGCTTGCTAGCCCTCCAACTGATTAAAAAGTATAGCACAAAATGGCGGTTTTGTCAACCCCGCAGAATCTCGCAGGAGCTCTGCGGGGTCAACCCCATAATTTGGCTAAATTATGCACAATACGATTTTGCTATATAGGCAAAAGTCTGGTAAAATATAAATCAATACAAAAAATAATTCGTTATTTATGACTATCATTGATAAAATTGAACAAGCCAAATTAACCGGACGAGGCGGAGCCGGATTTCCCGTAGCGACCAAATGGCGCGCGGTACAGTCTGCCGGTGCGAAAACAAAAAAGCCGGTTTACGTGATTTGCAACGCGACCGAAGGCGAGCCCGGCGTGTCCAAGGATAAATATCTTTTGGAATATCATCCCGAAGAAGTGGTCAAAGGGATCTATCTGGCCATCAAAGAATTAAAAGCCAAGAAGGCGATAATTTATTGCCAGAAAAAAGATTTGAAAAAATTTAAAGCCGATTTATCAAAGTATATCAAAAAAGGACCGATTGAATTTTTCCCCGAAGACGGTGGATATTTGTGCGGTGAGGAAACCACTTTGATTGAAACCATTGAAGGCAATCGCAGTGAACCCAGATTGAAACCGCCATTCCCGACCGAGGTGGGTTTGTATGGCTGTCCGACCTTGGTCAATAATGTAGAGACTTTTTACGCGGTGGCTAAAATCGCTCAAGGCGAATATGAAAATACGCGCTTTGTATCTGTCAGCGGCGCAGTGAAAAATCCGGGTGTGTTTGAAGTGCCGGAAAAATTATCATTGATTGGTATTTTGCAAAAAACCAAAAATGAACCAACGGGTAAATTCTTTTTGCAAGTCGGCGGGGGAGCGGCCGGTACGATTTTGACCGCCGATGAATTGAGCGTGCCTTTGCGCGGGGCCGGTTCAATAATTGTTCATCTGTTATCAAAAACCAAACCGCGCGAACTGATGAAAAACTGGATTGAATTTTTTTACAAATCAAATTGCGGGAAGTGCGCGCCGTGCCGAGAGGGTGTTTATCGCCTGCGCGAAGAATTAAACAAACAAAAACCCGATTGGCTGATGATGCGAGCTATTTTGGAGACCATGCGCGACGTGAGTTTTTGTCCGTTAGGCAAGAGTGTCCACGAGCCCATGATGAGTTTTTTGGAAAAAATTGACGTAAAATAATTATTATGCGGCGAGATTATTATGATGCCGGACCGGCCGAACAGGTGGGTGCTGTCCCCAAAGAAAGCGCGACTACGACTGCGGGGTTATTCTTTGTCTTGCTTGCCGGCGTAATGCTTGCTCCGCTTTTTCCCAATCAATTTATTTCCGGGCCCATGGTGAACGCTCTGCTCATTATTATTACCGTAATGCTGGGTTTGCGCAGCGCCGTGATTTTATCGTTTGTGCCGAGTATTATGGCCCTGGTCAGCGGACTGCTCCCGGCCATGTTTGCGCCGTTTGTCCCGTTTATCATTTTGAGCAATATTATTTTTGTTTGCCTTTTTCATTGGTTGCGATTGCACAATTATTGGCTCGCGGCCGGCGCGGGTTCAGTCGCCAAATTTATTTTTTTGTTCGTGATGAGCCAATTGCTTTTTAATATATTTTTGAACCAAACGCTGGCGCAAGCCGCGGCCATGATGATGTCGTGGAATCAACTTTACAGCGCCGCGCTCGGCAGTTTGATCGCTTACGGATTTTTAAAAACAATAAAAAGAATTTAATATTATGCCCCGTAGAGAAATTTTGAACGATTTTGCCCAAAGGGCAAAATCAACCCGAGCAGAATCTCCAAAGAGCTCTGCCGGGTCAAAGAAATTATTACGGAGTAAAAAGACAGTTTGATAGATAATTAAATCAAAATCATTAAAATAATTATTCAAAATTCTTCTACGGGGTATGCCAAAAAAATTCAACATAAAAATTGACGGGAAAGCGATTGAAGCGTTTGAAGGCGAAACTATTTTAACCGCGGCTCTGCGCGCCGGAATAGATATTCCGCATTTGTGCCAGCATCCGGATTTATCGGTACGGGCCAATTGCCGAATGTGCGTAGTAAGCATTAAAGGACAAAAGTCATTGAGTACTTCTTGTTCCACATTCGCCGTGCCGGATATGGAAATTATTTCCGATTCCAAAGAAATCAAACGCGCGCGCAAATTTAACTTGGAAATGATTTTTGGCGAGCACGTGGAGGATTGCCCGAGTTGTGTTTATAATTCGCGCTGTGATTTGCTAAAATACCGCAAGCAGTTGAATTCCAAAATGTTGCGTTTTGTGGATAGAAAAATTAAACGGCCGATTTATGAATTTGGTCCGATTGTTTTTGACCAGACCAAATGTATTGATTGCCGGAATTGCGTGGAAGTTTGTCCGACCAAATATTTGGAAGTGGATGAGCGCGGGGCGGACATTGGCATTAAGCCGACCGATGATAAAAAGAAAGATTGTATTTCCTGCGGTCAATGCGTGGTGCATTGTCCGGCCGGGGCGATCAAATCTAAAGGTGAATACAAAGTGATTGATGAATTGGAAAAATATTTGAAAGACAAATCCAAAATTGTGTTGGTGCAATTCGCGCCGTCAATCCGCGTATCCATTGGCGAAGAATTGGGTTTGCCCTATGGCGCGGCCGCGACCGATCAACTGGCCGCCGGTTTGCGCGCTCTGGGATTTAATTATGTTTTTGACACTTCGGCCGTGGCGGATTTTACCACTTTGGAGGAAGCGTCAGAGGCCGTGGAGAGAATTAAGAAAGGAGAAAATTTGCCGATTTTTACTTCGTGCTGTCCGTCCTGGGTGATGTTTATGGAATACAATCATCCGGAATATGTAAAACATTTGAGCACGGCCAGATCCCCGGAAATAATGTTGGGCGGTATTGCCAAAACTTATTGGGCCGGGAAAATGCAAATTGACCCGAAAAAAATTGTTTCGGTTTCGGTCATGCCGTGCACTTCCAAAAAATATGAAGTGGACCGTCCGGAATTTAAGATTGATGGGATGAAACCGGTGGACATTACCATTACCACCAGAGAACTCGCAAGATGGTTTTTGAAAAACAAAATTGATTTGAAAAAAATAAAACCGACGCAATCAGATAATCCGTTTGGCGACCCGTCTGGCGCGGGCGTGATTTACGGCGCTTCGGGCGGAGTGATGGAAGCGGCTCTGCGCACGGCTTATTGGCTGTTGACCGGCACAAATTTGGCTAATGTTGATTTATTCAAAAATGTCCGCGGTCTGGACGGCATCAAACGCGCCACCATTAAATTGCCGGCTACGCTCAAAACCGCCAAGGGAATCAAAAAAGAATTAAACGTGGTCGTCACCAACAAAATTTCCAATGCCAGAATTATTTTGGATGAACTCAAGCAAAATCCCAATCGTTATGATTTTGTGGAAGTGATGGCCTGTCCGGGCGGTTGTATCGGCGGGGGAGGGCAATCCATGCCCGTGGATGAATCCATTCGCGAACGCCGGGCCAAGTCGCTTTACATTATTGATGGCGCGAAAAAAATTCGTCTGGGCCACGAAAATCCGATTGTGAAAAAAGTTTACGACGAGTTTTTCAAAGATGAAAAAAATAAACACAAGGTTCTGCACACGCATTATGGCAAAAAAATCCGCCATGCGGTGACGCGCCGTAATCGCGTGAAAGCGGATGGCGCCTTGGTTCAGGGAGTGTATAAAAAGTAAAATTTTGCTCGGAGCAAAATTTTATCCTGAGCCGCTTTAGCGGCGAAGGATCTCTCGTAAGAAAATTATGCCGACTGGCATTACAAAATATCTAAATAAAATAATCTGCGGCGATACTATTGAGGTGATGAAAAAGATGCCGGATTGTTCGGTTGACTTAATCGTTACTTCACCGCCGTATAATTTGAGAAATTCCACGGGCAATGGTATGAAAGACGGAAGAGGAGGCAAATGGGAAAACGCCGCTCTGAAAAACGGTTACTCTCATTATGACGACAACATGCCGCACGAGGAATATGTTAAATGGCAAAGAGATTGCTTGACTGAAATGATGAGAATTATTCCCGAGGACGGCGCTATTTTTTATAATCATAAATGGCGTGTGCAAGGCGGTTTACTGCAAGACCGTCAAGATATTGTTAGTGATTTTCCAGTGCGGCAAATTATTATCTGGAAACGCGCTGGCGGGTTGAATTTTAATGCTGGTTATTTTCTGCCGACATATGAAGTAATATATCTAATCGCCAAATCAAAATTTGCTCTCGCCCCCAAGGCAAATGCCTTTGGTGATATTTGGGAAGTGCCGCAAGAAATGAAAAATGGACATCCGGCTCCATTCCCTGTAAAATTGATTGATAAAATAATTTCTTCCACAACTTCAAAAATTATTCTTGACCCATTCATGGGATCCGGTACAACCGCAATTTCGGCAATAAATTTTAATCGCAATTATATAGGTATAGATATCTCGCCAGATTATTGCGAGTCGGCAAAAAGAAGAATTAAACAGCATCAATCACAAAGAAAATTATTATGACAAAACCAGTTATCTATACAAAACCGGCGCTAATCGCGAAATTGAAGAAAATTTCCGAAATGGGTTTTATTGCGAACGCCCGCAAAGGGAATGCCGGCGGAATTGGCAATACACTAGAAGATTTGTTGGGGATAAAAGAAAATAATTTACCGATTCCCAATGCCGCCGAATGGGAATTAAAAGCCCAGCGTCTTGATTCAACTTCGCTCACAACACTTTTTCATATTGAGCCGTCGCCGCGCGCCGTGCGTTTTGTGCCGCAAATTTTATTACCGTTATATGGTTGGGCGCATCAGGAGCGCGGAGCCAAATATCCCAAAAATGAAATGAGTTTTCGCCAGACGATTCATGGCAAGTCAAGAAGCGATAGGGGTTTTAAAGTTGTGATTGATCGCCAAGAAAGAAAAATATTGATTTCGTTTGACGCAAAAAGTGTAGATTCAAAGCACAAATCATGGCTTAAACTTGTTGAAAAACGAGCCGGTCTTGGTGAATTAAATCCCCAGCCGTATTGGGGCTTTGATGATCTGGAACATAAAGCCGGCACAAAATTATTAAATGCTTTTTATGTTCAGGCCGAAGTGGATATTCGGAGAAAAAAAGAATTTTATCATTATTCAAAAGTAATGATGTTGCAAAAATTTAGTTTTGAGGGATTTTTGCATGCGCTTGAAGAAGGAAAAATACTGGTGGATTTTGACGCCCGTACCGGCCATAATCATGGTACAAAATTTAGAATGAGACAAGATTGTTTGCCGATGTTGTATGAAAAGGCGACTGTCATTATTTAATTGAAAAAATAATTATGCCAAAAACAAAATTTGAACCCATTTTTTCCGTGGTGGTCGGCGGGCAAGCTGGCGATGGCGCCAAAGAAGCGACGATTAACATCGGACGCTTGACGGCCAAACACGGTTTTGAATTTTTCTTGTCCGTGGAATATCCGTCGCTCATCCGCGGGGGACACAATTTCGCGCAATTGAATTTTTCGCGCGGAAAAGTCAGGAGCGACATGGAAAAATTGGACGCGCTGGTCGCTTTGAATTTGGAGACGATTGAAAAGCACAAAAAAGATTTGAAAAAAGACGGGATAATTCTGTTTGACGGCGAGCCGGAAAAATCTCCGGCCGGAGTATTTGCCGTGCCGGCCGGCGTTTGGGCCAAAGAATTGGGCGCCCCGCCGATTACGCGCGCCGGAGTTTTGCTTGGCGCCCTGTGCCATCATTTTGATTTGAAATTAGAAACACTTAATCAAGTATTTACGGAAACATTCGGCGATAAAGCCAAGGTAAATATTGATTTGGCCAAACGCGGTTATGAATTTGCCGTGGAGAAAAAATTAAAACAAAAATTATTGCCTAAATGTAAATTATCAAAGAGAGAGTGGTTTGACGGCAATGAAGCGTTTAGCGAAGGCTTGGTGGCGGCCGGTATGAAAAATTATTTCGCGTATCCCATGACACCGTCTTCTTCTATCTTGCATTATCTCGCCAAAAAATCCCATGATTATAAAATTAAGGTGGTGCAACCGGAAAATGAAATCAGTGTGATTAATATGGCGCTCGGTTCGGCTTTTGCCGGCGCGCGTACCGCGGTCGCATCCACGGGCGGGGGATTTGCTTTGATGTTAGAGGCTATGGCCTTTGCCGGTATCGCTGAATTACCGATTGTGGTGGGCGACTCGCAACGCGCTTCCACCTCTACGGGTGTACCGACCAGAGTGGGCCAAGGTGATTTGGATTTTGTTCGTAATATTCCAGGTGAATATCCGCGTGTGGTGCTGGCTCCGGGTGATGCTGAGGAATCATTCGTTCTCGCCGCTGATGCCATGAACTTGGCTTGGAAATACCAGACGCCGGTGATGGTGCTTTTGGATAAACATCTTTCTGAATCGGTTGCGACCGTGGAATTGGCGAGAAAAAAAGTTAAAATTGAAAACGCGAAGATGTCCGCGGGTGGCGTGTCATACAAACGCCATGCTTTTACGTCCGATGGTGTGTCGCCGTTAGCTTTTCCGGGTATGAAAAATACGGTGGTGAAAACTACCAGCTATGAGCACGACGAGAACGGCTGGATCACCGATGACCCCGAGACAACGAAAAAAATGTGCGAGAAAAGATTTTTAAAAGAGAAGGGCTTGGTTGCTGAGATGAAAAAGCGCGGCGGGATTAAAGTCTGGGGCGACGTGAAATCCAAAAATGTGGTGGTGTTTTACGGTTCGGTCAAAGGCGCGGTCGCGGAATCAATGCGCTTTATGAAAAAATCTTTTAAGGCTGTGCAGATTATTTGGCTGGAACCGTTTTGCGCGGAAAAGTTTTTGCAAGAAATTAAAGGCGCAAAAAAAATTGTTTGTATTGATACTAATTTTACCGGACAATTGAATAAATTGATTGCTGAAAAAACCGGCGTGATGATTAAAAATAATTTACGGCGTTATGATTCTCTCGGCTTCAAGCCCGAGGAATTGGCTGTGAAATTTAATAAGTTGTTTTTACCCTGTTAAATAATTTTAAATTTTTTTGGAGGGTATGTATTATACTTATATATTACAATCGTTAAAGGATAAAAAGTTTTATACCGGATATACAAAAAATTTAAAATTAAGATTTGAGCTACATCAGACAGGCAAAATACCGTCAACATGCAATAGAAGACCGTTAAACTTAATATATTATGAAGCTTGTTTAAATCAACAAGATGCAACACATAGAGAAAAATATTTAAAAACGTATTTGGGTAAGATGTTTTTAAAACATCGGCTCAAATCTTATTTAACAGGGTTAATATGATTGATTTTTCCACTAAAGCAAAAAATACCTGGTGTCCGGGCTGTACCAATTTTATGATTCTCGCCGCCTACAAAAATGCCTTGAATGATTTAATCGGCGAAGGTTATGACAAAGATAAATTTGTAATGACCGCCGGCATCGGCTGTCACGGCAAGATTCCGGATTTTGTAAATGTGAACAGTGTGATGTCTTTGCACGGACGCGATGTGGCCACGGCCGAAGGAATTAAATTGGCTAACCCGGATTTGACGGTGACGTCTTTTTCCGGTGATGGCAATGCTTATGCCGAGGGAATTGAACACTTGGTGCATGCGGCTAAACGCAATACGAACATTACTTTGTTTGTCCACAACAACCAAGTTTTTGGCCTGACAACCGGTCAGACCACCCCGACCTCGCCCAAGGGCTATAAAGGCCGTTCTACACCGTTTGGCGCGCCCGAAGAGCCGATGAACCCGCTCGCGGTTATGCTCGTGTCCGGCGCGACTTTTGTGGCTCGGGCTTGGGCCTTGGACCCGGAGGGGCTAAAGCAAATTATGAAGCGGGCGATAAAGCATAAAGGGTTTTCCATTGTGGATATCATCCAGCCGTGTATTTCTTTTGCCGACACGCGTGAATATTTTCGCGATAAAATTGCGCCGTTGGAAAATTTTCCGACCAATGATTTGATGAAGTCGCTGGAAAAAATCCGCGAGAATTCAGGCAAGGTTTTGACCGGAGTATTTTATGAAGTTGATAAGCCAATATTTGAAGAACAAGTATGAACCTGATAAATCTTTTTAATCCCAAATCCGTGGCTGTCATCGGCGCAGCGCCGGACAAGAAAAAACTCGGCTACGTGATTGTGGCGAATTTGCAGAAGAACAAAAAATTGAAAATTTATCCGGTTAATCCGATGTTCAAGAAAGTCGGAAGCTTGCGCTGTCTCGCCTCGGTCAAGAAAATTTCCGGTCATGTTGATTTGGCGGTGATCGCGGTCAAGCCGGAAATCGTGCCCGCGGTTTTGCGCGAGTGCGGGGAGAAAAAAATTCAGCACGTTATAATTATTACCGCCGGTTACAAAGAAATCGGAGCCGAAGGCGCGAAAAAAGAAGCGGAACTCGTGGCGATTGCGAAAAAATACAATATTAATTTAGTCGGGCCGAATTGTTTGGGTATCATGGATACATCAAGCGAGCTTAACGCCGCTTTTGGCAATGATTTACCACTCAAAGGCAAGGTTGGGTTTATTTCTCAATCTGGAGCTTTGGGTACGGCGCTGTTGGATTGGGCGACTGAACAAAAAATTGGATTTTCTAAATTTGTGTCGCTCGGTAACGCGGCTGGCGCGACTGAAGTGGATTTCTTGAAATTTTTTGGCGAGGATAAAAATACGGATGTGATTGTAATGTATCTGGAAGGTTTGAGCGACGGCAAGCAATTCGTGGAAACGGCGAAAAAGATCTCGCGCGTGAAACCGATTATTGTAATTAAAGCCGGACGAAGCGAACGGGGAGCCAAGGCTATATCTTCGCACACGGGTTCCTTGGCGCCATCGTATGAAATTTTCCGCACCGCTTGTCGCGAGACTGGCGTCATCGCGGTTGATTCTCTGGAAGAAATGCTGAACGCGGTGCAATTGTCTCTCGCACATCCAAAGCGTTTGCCCTCGGAGTGGGTAATCCTTACCAATGGCGGGGGACCGTCAATTATCACTGCGGATTTGATTGAAGGCTCATCCAATCTCTCATTGTATAATTTGAGTGATGAAACGCAAAATAGTTTGAAAAAAGTTTTACCGCCGACCGCCTCCTGCCATAATCCGGTGGATATTATCGGCGACGCTTTGAGCGATCGTTATGACTCGGCTTTGAAAGTTTTGATTCAAGATAAAAAAGATTTTGGCATCATTGTCTTGCTCACGCCCCAGCGCGTCACGCCGGTCGCCGGTATCGCCGAAACAATTCTCAAATTTTCGGACAAAAAAATAATTATTCCGCTTTTTATCGGAGGCAAAGCCATTACGCCGGCCGAGAAAATTTTCATGTCCGCGGGTATAAGCAACTTCCGCGACCCGGCGGATTTAATCAAAGCGATTTCTTCGCTCGCGGTTTATCAGATAAAAACTCAACAACCGCCCTCGTCCGCCGAGCCGAGCCAACACGCCACGGCCGTCTCCACGACCAGGCAGATGAGCTTTGATGAAGCCGGAGTCTTGCTGGGTAAATATGATTTGAGCGTGATTGGAAAATTTATTGAAGCCAAAAATAAATTGCCTCTGTATGAAAATAAAGTTTCCTTCCCGTGGGCCATGAAGGTCGTCTCGCCGGATGTGATTCACAAAACGGATTTTTCCGCGGTGAAAATAAATATCACCGACCTCGCGTCCGCGCAAAAGGCTTGGGATGAAATGTCTGACGCGATTAAAGAAAAAATTCCGTCCGCGCGCATTGACGGTTATGTCCTTCAGCCGATGAAAAAAGGCGTGGAAGTGGTGGTTGGCATAAAACGCGACCCGTCTTTCGGTCCGGTGATTGTATTTGGCGCCGGAGGAATCTTTACTGAAATTTTGAAAGACGCAGTAACGCATCTGTGTCCGGTGGATGAAAAAACAGCTTTGGAGATGATTAATGAAACGAAAATTTCTCAAATCCTGAAAGGCGCGCGCGGACAAAAATCCCTGGACATAAACGCGTTGGCGAAAATTATTTCTTCGCTGTCCCGCTTGGCGCATAAAGAAAAATCCATTTCAGAGATTGATTTGAACCCGGTTATTGTAGATGAATCCGGCGCTTATATCGTGGACGCGAGAGTGATGGTTGATAAAAAATAAACGAGAGGAATTATCCCGACGCAAGGTCGGGATCCCGATCCCGCAAGGCGGGCGTCGGGATTGACCTGATTTTGAAAAAGTGCTACTGTTTTTGCAGTGGCTCTTTTTATTTCAACCAAAAAACGCCTTTGGGCGGGGAGGATGTGATGTACGAGACAAATCCGATTCAGAAACTGCACGACGAAAAAATGCACAACGATTCCCAAGTCCGTTTGTTTAGAAACGTGGAAATATTTTTTGTCGTTATATTTTCCGTTCTGCTTTTAGCTGCTATTGTAGTGGACACATCTATCTCGGGCTATTGCTTCATCTTTGGAGCTGCGATTTGCGCGTTATTTGTATCGATTTGCAGTTCGCGTCAAAAAGAAATCAAACGGGATTTTACCGATTGGTGTACGACGACACGATTTGAACTGCTGTTCAACGCTTGGCAAGCGCAAGCTTACGTCGTCTTTGCGCCGGAAGCAGAAAAAGAAAAGGCAATAAAAGAATCGGATATTGCGCGAGATACGTTTCAGACGTTCTCCGGGGCGATGAGAGGACTCAAAGAAGGCGACGATGACGCTTGGTGGGCATAAGTCTTTGCTTGGTTGAATCAGACGGGCATGCATTCGCGCATGACCCGTTTTTTATTTTCCTCGTATTGACCCCTTTGGGTATTTGTGCTAGTTTTAATCTTGCTTGAGCATTATCATTAGTACCTTAAAAATTTTCACACCCACAACAACAAAAGAGGTGGCAAAATGGATACGAAAAAATTCAAGCCACCTCCTGAAGTGGCTGAATTTGTAAAAAAACATACCAGTCTCGCGCGCCTGAAAACAGGTTGCCGAGCGACTGAATTCATCCTCTCTTTCTTTGTCCTCGCCGCGGTGGGCGTCGCCATTTACAATTACGACCTGCTCGGCCTCGCAGGAGCAGTTATCACCATCGCCATGCCCATCGCCATAGCGATTCCGGCAAGCGCCATCATGGAAAGAAGGTTACGCCGTGAACGAAAGGCATTGAACAAGTGGTTGCAAGAAACAAAGGAGAGGCTTGGGAAAAATGCATTATATACGAGCGGGGCGGTCCGAACGGTTGGTCGGGGTTATGGTGAGGTCATAAAAATGCTTGACGCGAATCCGGTTGATCGGACGCATCGTGCCGAAAGAGAACGTGTGCGCGCGCGCGATAACGCCGCTTTCAGGGCGGTTTGCCGGTTGCGGGTGGAAGTGTGAAATTGACGGGCGTGCATCTGCGCATGACCCGTTTTTTATTTCTTTACATCTTTTAGATATTTTTGTATAATTGATTCGCGTATAAACGAATTTTTATGAAAAAGACATTCAAAAAATATTTTGTTCCGCACAAGGAAAATGATTTTGAACCGCATATTTTGCGCACCAAGCGTATTTGGTTTTATGGCGCGCTGGCTGTGGTGATAAAAGCCATCATTGTTATTTTTGTTTTGTTTTTGCCGGCCGAAGCTTTTCTTATGCCGGACATCCTGGCCGTGGAGCAAAACAAAATTATTTCTTTAACCAATAATTTCAGAGTAAAAAATCATTTGCCCGTTTTATCCGAAAATTCCAAGCTTGACGCCTCGGCCGTGAACAAAGCCGAGGATATGGCATATTATAAATATTTCAGCCATACCAGTCCGGGCGAACGGCATTTGTCGTATTTTATCAGCCAAGTTGGCTACAATTATTTAGTGGCCGGAGAAAATTTGGCCATGGGTTATTTTGATGCGGGTTCAATGATGAAAGCTTGGCAGGCCAGTCCGACTCATCGCGCAAATTTGCTGGATAAGGATTTTACCGAAATCGGCACGGCTATGGCCAACGGCGTTTATGAAAACAATGACACAATTTACGCGGTACAGCATTTTGGCCAACCACGATTAGTTCCAGATTCAAACGCGAGCACCACGGCTTCATCTAGTTTGACTTCGGCCGGAACCGATTATGTAATGACCACCACCACTGTTCAAAAAGTTCTGGCAGTGAGAACTCTCGGTATGTCCACTCCAAATTCCACGGCTGATGGCGTTATTGGTTCGGAAACATCTTTTTTGCGCAAGTATGTCGCGGCCAATAATATGCTGGGCGATACCGAGCCGGTCTTTGGTTTGTCCAAAATGATTTATCTATCTTTGATTATATTTTTCACCTTGGCCCTGCTCCTGAATGTATTTGTAGAGCTCAAAATGCAACGCCAGCATGCGATTGCTCGTTCCCTGGCCTTGCTGGGAGTGCTGGTTGGGCTTTGGTTGGTGTAAACCTTGCCAAAAAGGCCGCTTTATGATAAAGTAATTAAGCCGAAAACGGCTTAATTTTTTGTATATTTGTGAATTTTTAACATGTCCCTACTTACCAAAATTTTTGGCGACCCGAACGCCAAAGTCGTCAAAGGAATTGAACCGATTGTGGCGAAAATTAACGCCATGGAACCGGACTTCCAAAAACTGTCTTGGCCAGAATTGAAAAATAAGACCGTGGAATTCAAAGAGCGTTTGGCCAAAGGCGAGACGCTTGATGATATTTTACCCGAAGCCTTTGCCACTGTGCGCGAAGCTTCCAAGCGCTTGACCGGCATGCGTCATTTTGACGTTCAGCTGATCGGCGGTGTGGTCTTGCATCGCGGGCAAATTTCCGAAATGCGTACCGGTGAAGGCAAGACTTTGGTCGCGACCCTGGCGATTTATTTGAACGCGCTCGCGGGCAAAGGTGTACATCTGGTGACAGTCAACGATTACTTGGCCAAACGCGACGCGGTTTGGATGGGTCAGATTTATGACGCGCTTGGACTTTCCATCGGCATCATCCAACAGCTCGGCGTGTCTTACAAATATAATTCCGAAGCGCGCGCGGCCGTGCCTGATGCGGATATGAAAGAGGGAAGCGAACCGGATAAAAAACGCGACGCCTTGGGCATGTATAAAATTGAATATGATTATTTGGAACCGTGCACCCGGGCCGCGGCCTACGCGGCGGACATTACTTATGGCACCAACAACGAATATGGTTTTGATTATTTGCGCGACAACATGGTTGGATCGCTCGGTGAAATGGTTCAGCGCGAATTGAGTTATGCCATCGTGGATGAAGTGGACTCAATTTTAATTGATGAAGCGCGCACCCCGCTTATTATTTCCGCTCCGGCCGAAGAAGCGGCCGACATGTATTATCATTACGCGGAACTGACCGAACGGTTGGAAGAAAATGTTGATTATAATGTTGATGAAAAAATGCGCGCCTCTACTTTGACCGAGGCCGGTATTCAAAAAATGGAAAAAGCTCTCGGCATTGATAATATCTACGCCGAAGGCGGAGTGGGCACGGTGCATCATGTGGAGCAAGCTCTGCGCGCCAAAGCTCTGTTCAAACGCGACCGCGATTATGTGGTGGAGCAGGGCGAAGTGATTATCGTGGATGAATTTACTGGACGTAAGATGCCGGGACGCCGTTATAGCGAAGGGTTGCATCAGGCGATTGAAGCCAAAGAACGGGTGAAAATTCAGCGCGAGAGCCGGACCATGGCCACGGTGACTTTTCAAAATTATTTCCGCATGTACAAAAAATTGTCCGGTATGACCGGTACGGCTGTCACCGAAGCCGAAGAATTCGGCAAGATTTATAATTTGGAAGTGGTGGTCATTCCGACCAACAAACCGACCAAGCGCGTTGACCAACCGGATAGAATTTATCGCACCGAAGAATCAAAATTCAAAGCCATTTCCATGAAATGTAAGGAATTACAGGCCAAGGGCCAACCGGTTTTGATTGGTACGATTTCAGTGGAAAAAAATGAACAGCTTTCCATCTATTTGGAACGCGAGGGTGTGAAGCACGAAATTTTGAACGCGAAAAATCATGAACGTGAAGGTGAGATCGTGGCTCAAGCCGGACGGCCGGGCGCGGTGACTCTCGCCACCAACATGGCCGGCCGAGGCGTGGATATTATTATGGGCGGTAATCCGCCGGACGCGGAAATGGGAACCAAGGCGCGCGAAGCCGGCGGTTTGTTTGTGATTGGTTCCGAGCGCCACGAGTCCCGCCGTATTGATAATCAGTTGCGCGGGCGCGCCGGACGTCAAGGCGACCCTGGTGAGTCCCAGTTTTTCCTTTCCACCGAAGACGACTTGATGCGCATTTTTGCCGGCGACCGCATTCGTTCGGTCATGCAAACTTTGCGCGTGCCTGATGATATGCCGATTGAGCAAAAATCTATTACCAAAATTATTGAATCAGCTCAGCGCAAAGTGGAAGGTTTTCATTTTGATTCCCGCAAACATTTAATTGAATACGACGATGTATTAAACAAGCATCGCGAAGTGATTTACGGCAAACGCCGAAAAGTTTTGGCGCAATATGATAAAGAAGTGGCTTCATTGACCGAAGGAACGGTTTTAGGACCGGACACGGAAACCCTGCGCCAGATGATTATGGAAATGGTGGAAAAAGAAATTGAAGCCGTGGTTTCATTCCACACCAATGCCGAGCAAATGGTGGATTGGAATTTGAAAGAAATTACCGAGACCATACAAACGATTTTCCCTCTGACGGAAAATGAAAAAAACGAATTAAATTCTTTGGGCAGTGAGACACATGGTAAATTGGAAGAAGTGGAAATCCGCACGAAAATTATTGAGTACCTGACCGGCTTGGCGAAAAATAAATACGACGAACATCTGGTCAAAGCCGCGAACGATCCGCGTCTGATGATTGAAATTGAGAAACAAATGCTTTTGCGTTCCATTGATACTTTGTGGATTGACCATTTGGTGGCGATTGATTATTTGCGCACCGGCATCGGACTGCGCGGTTATGGCCAGCGCGACCCGTTGGTGGAATACAAAAAAGAAACTTATCACATGTTTAATGAATTGATTTCACTGATTCAAAAAGAAGTTGTTTATTCTATTTACAAAGTCAGCGCCGGCATCCAGCTTGCGCCGAGCGTGATGCAAAAAGGCAATATGATTTTGCAAGGCGCGCCCAAAGAAGCGGGGGACTCGGCCGTATCGGTCGGCAAAAAACGCGACCAAGCCGGCAATGAAGTCGGACGCAATGACCCGTGTCCGTGTGGCAGTGGATTGAAATATAAAAAGTGTCATGGGGCATAATATGGAACACGACAAGGATTTATATTTTGTAGCCATAAAAGTTTTTCTTAAAGACAAAGAGAACAATTTCTTAATTACAAAAGATAAATGGGGATCGTGGGATCTTCCAGGCGGCCGTTTGAGAGAGATTGATTTTGACGCTTCTTTTAGTGATATTATTAAAAGAAAAATATTTGAAGAATTGGGCGATAAAATTGAATATCTGATTGGCGAACCGGTCGTTTATATGCGGCATGAACGTGATGAACATTTGCCAAATGGCGAAACGGCCAAACGTCGCATTTTTGCCATTGGTTATGAAGCAGAATATCTGGGTGGCGAAATTCAGCTCGGTAAAAGTCATGAAAAATTTGAATGGGTAAATATTAACGATTTTAATCCTGATGATTATTTTACCGGCGGATGGTTGAAGGGAGTAAGCGAATATCTGGCGCGTTATCGGGGGAAGTAAAACTTGTCCACTTGCATTTTTTCCGTTAATTTAGTAATATTTGCGAACAAATCAGTCTAATAATATCTTAATTTATGGCTAAAACTACGAATGTAGCGAAGACCGCGACCCGGTCGCAGGTCAAATGGAGAGTGGCGGGAATCGCCGTGTTGTTTGTCGTTTCGTTATTTGTTGTCTTGCCGAGTTATGCCAACAAGGGCATTTCCTGGGTAAATGACAAAACTAATTTAGGTATCCCGACCCTGCCGGCCAAGGGTTTTAATCTTGGTTTGGATTTGCAGGGCGGAGTGCAATTGCAGTACAAAGCCGATGTGAGCGATATTGCTCCGTCTGATCAAGCTGATTCGGTTGAAGGCGTGCGCGATGTAATTGAACGCCGTGTGCGCGGTGGTTTGGGCGTGTCCGAGCCATCAGTACAAACTTCCAGAGTGGGCGATGAATATCGGGTGATTGTGGAATTGCCGGGCGTCACCGATGTCACCGAGGCCATTAAATTAATTGGCGAAACCCCGGTTTTGGAATTTAAAGAACAAAATACTGAGACAGCCCGCTCGCTGACCGCCGACGAACAGAAGCAATTAACCGCTTACAACAACGCGGCCAATACAAAAATTAAAACCGCGTTAAAAGAAATTAATAAAACAAAAGATTTTCTCGCCGCGGTCGCCAAATACAGTGAGGATTCTACTTCAACAATTGCCAAGAATGGTGAATTGGGATTTATTGATGATACGATCTATCCGGAAATATATGCCTGGGCCGCAAAAGCGTCCATTGGAGCGGTTTCTCAAAGCGTGATTACCACTTCCGATGGTTTGAATCTGGCCAAAAAAATTAGCGAGCGAGATGGCGAGACAAAAGTCAAAGCTTCGCATATTTTGATTTGCTATAAAGATGCGACCGGTTGTGAAAAAGAATGGAGCAAAGAAGATGCCAAAGCGAAAATTGAATCTTTGAAAGCCACGGCCACGGCTGAAAATTTTGTCAGTCTGGCCAAAAGCAATTCCACCGAACCGAACGCTTCGGAAACCGGCGGTGATTTAGGCACGTTTGGCAAAGGTGAAATGATTGAAGCGTTTGAGACCGCCGCTTACAGCGCGAAAGTCGGTGAGATTGTCGGCCCGATTGAAACAGAGTATGGTTATCATTTGATTTATAAATCCGGTGAAGTGACGCCGAAAGAATACGAGGTGGCCAGAATTTTTGTGGATACAAAAACCGCGACAGATATTGTACCGCCGGTTGATGCGTGGAAAACCACGGGCTTGACCGGTTCGCAATTGAAGCGCGCCGAAGTGACACAAGATTCTTCCAGTGGAGAAATTCAAGTGAGTTTACAATTTGACTCTGAAGGCACAAAATTATTTTCCGATATTACCACGCGCAACGTGGGCCAGCCGGTGGCAATATATTTGGACGGTGAATCAATCAGCGAACCAACGGTGAATGTTGCGATTACCGATGGCAATGCTGTGATTAGCGGCGGGTTTACATGGGATGAAGCAAAGTTATTGGCTCAACGCTTGAATTCAGGCGCGCTGCCCGTACCGGTGGAGTTGATTAGTCAACAAAAAATTGACGCTTCGCTCGGGTCGGATTCCATTGATTCCAGTTTTAAAGCCGGTTTTATTGGTTTGATTTGTGTGGCTTTGTTCATGATTTTGTACTATCGTTTGCCCGGTTTGGTTTCAGTGGTCGCCCTCTTGGTGTATACCGGCGTCACTTTGGGCATCTTTAAATTAATCGGCGCGACCCTGACACTTTCAGGTATTGCCGGTTTCATCTTGTCCATTGGTATGGCTGTGGACGCGAACGTCTTGGTGTTTGAACGTTTGAAAGAAGAATTGCAATTTGGCAAAGGCTTGCGCGCCGCTTCCGAGGAAGCGTTCTTGCGCGCTTGGTCGTCAATCCGTGATTCCAACATCACCACTATGATTTCCTGCGTGTTCTTGGTTTGGATCGGCACGGGCTTTGTCCAAGGTTTTGCTGTCACCTTGTTGCTTGGTGTGCTCGTCTCCATGTTTACCGCGGTCATCGTCACGCGCAACTTGATGCGCTGGGTGTTTGGGTTCTTCAGACACGACACGGCCAACTGGATGTTCTATGGACACAAAAAAGCTGAAGTGGTTCCGGCCGTGAACGTTCAATCAAACAACAAACAACAATAATATAATTATTATGACCATTCCATTCGTTAAATATTCAAAGTTTTGGTTGTTTGTCAGCGCCGGCTTGGCCGTGCTTGGCATCGCGGCCATTGCTACTTGGGGCTTGAAGTGGGGGATTGATTTTACCGGCGGTTCACTCATGGATTTGACTTTTACGGGTGCTCGTCCGGAAAATACGGCTGTGGTTGCGGCCTTGGAAGAGGTCGGAGTCTCCAATGCGTTGGTACAGAAATCCGGCGATAACGGTTTAATCGTCCGTACAGCCACCATGACCGAAGAATCTCACCAAAAAGCGCTTGCGACAATCAAAAAAGAATTTGAGACAAAAGATAACGTGATCAGCGAGCCGAGTTTTGAAATGATCGGTCCGTCAGTTTCCCAACAACTTCGCCAGCGTTCGCTCTGGGCTATTATTTTGGTGTGCATCGGTATCATGATTTATATTGCTTATGCTTTTCGCGCGGTCACGCGACCGGTTCCGAGTTGGAAGTATGGTGCTCTGGCCATCATCGCCATGTTGCATGATGTGGTTATCGTGATTGGTATTTTTTCCGTGCTTGGTCATTTTGCCGGAGTGGAAGTGGATACCACGTTTGTCGTGGCCGTGCTTACCATTCTTGGTTTCTCGGTGCACGATACTATCGTGGTTTATGATCGTATCCGCGAAAAATTATTACATCGCGGTCAATCCCAAACTTTGGAAGAAATTGTTGATAGCGGTTTGAATCAGACCTTGGGACGTTCCATCAATACCACGGTGACAGTTATGATTACTTTGTTCGCCATGTATTTCTTTGGCGGAGCGAGCATTCACAATTTTGTTCTGGCCTTGCTTATCGGTTTTGTCGCCGGCGCCTATTCTTCAATTTTTATCGCCAGTCCGCTTCTGGTTTATGTGGAACGCTGGCAAAGAAGAAATTTGACAGCCAAAAAGGCTTAAATAATTCAAAAAAATCTCCGTTTATAGCGGAGATTTTTTGTTTGTGGTATAATAACACCGTATAAAATAACAATTTGTTATGGCAATGTCCGATAATTCAATGCGGCATTTTGTGGCGTTCACCATTACTCTGATTGCCATTATGTCGTTTGTTGCTGGTTATCTTTCCGCCGGATACGGCTGGTGGTGGACGGCTTTTGCTGTTCTCATCGTTTATGGCGGAGTATTTAAGGCCTTAAAATAGGCGTCTATGGTGCCGACACTTATTGATACACCGTGGGGTTTCAGTTTAGATTTGTCTTTCTGGCAGAATTTTTTATCAATGACTCGCGCCGAACAGTCCGAGACGATTTTTATTTTGGTCGGCTGGTGGATTTTAGCCTTGGCATTTTTTGCCATTGCCGCGGAAGTTTGGAAAAAGCACCAACAGCAAGAATACATAGGCACATGGCAGTGGACGGTCCTGGCTGTGGATGTGCCGGCGCAATTTGTCCAATCACCCAAAGCCGTAGAGCAAATTTTTACGCATTTGAGCGGGGCGCAAATTAATTATAGCGTTTACGAAAGATATTTTCAGGGTAAGGTGCCAAAATGGTTTAGTTTTGAAATTATCAGTATTGAGGGTTATATTCAATTTTTAATCCGCACCGAGGTTGAATTTCGCGATTTGGTGGAAGCGGCGATTTACGCGCAATACACTGAAGCGGAAATTACCGAAGTGGAGGATTATATTGATACCTCGCCCGATAAATATCCCAATGAAACGCATGACGCGCAAGGCGTGGAATTTACTTTGGCCGAGAATGAAGTTTATCCTATCCGCACTTATCCGCATTTTGAATATAATATTAGCAAGGACGTGGTTTTTTCCGACCCGATGGCCGCGATTTTGGAAAATTTTTCCCGCATCGGAGCCGGTGAAAATCTTTGGCTTCAATTGGTGATTACGCCGATTGATAACAGCTGGAAGCATGCCGGTATTGATTTGGTAAAGAAAATTATTGCCGGTAAAAAAGAAGTGCAATCTGGAGCCGTGGCTTTCCTCGGCGATCTGCCCATGACCGCGGCCAAGACTTTATTTGAAGCGGTCAATCCCAGCTCTTCAACCGACAAGAAAAAACCGGAAAAGAAAAAAGAAGAGGTGGTCGGTAAAATTTCCGATTTGACCCCGGGCGCGAAAATGGTGGTGGAATCAATTGAAGAAAAAATTTCCAAAATAGGTTTTCGTGCGCGCATGAGAATTTTGTATGTGGCCAAAAAAGAATTTTTCAGACCAAACAAATGTTTGCAAGGCACGGTCGGCGCCATGAATCAGTTTTATATTAATAACCGCAATGGTTTTAAAGCCAAAGGCGTGGGCGGGGCGGGCAAGGATTTTACGGGTAAAAATATTGTCTCGGCCTACAAACTGCGTAAATTGGCAAAATGTTATCGGGATAAAAAATTAAAATTGATTGACAAGCCGTTTATTTTAAATATTGAGGAGCTGGCCACGATTTGGCATTTCCCGTTGCCTCAAGTGAAGACACCGCTTTTGCAGAAGGCTGATATCAAGCGCAGTGAACCGCCGATTAATTTGCCGGTGGAAAATTTTGAAAAACCTTTACGTATGGTTAATGTCGCTCAGAAAAAAGCCGAAGAAGCGGCCATACCTCCGCCACCCGAAGATTTACCATATGCATAATCGTTTCGTAAATTTCGTATCTTTCGTAGTTCGTATATTCCGTTATGAAGTTTGAAAGTTTTCCTGTGGTCTCCCTTGCCCCAATGGCTGATTATACTGATCAGCCATTTTCAATTTTGTGCCGTGAAGTCTCGGGCAAGGATTTTTTAATTTTCCGCGAGATGGTGAGCGCCGAGGCCATTGTCCGCGGTAATGCCAAAACTTTGAAAATGTGCGAGATTGATGAGCGCGAGCGCCCGGTGATTATCCAGATTTTTGGCGACAAGCCCGAGACCATGGCGCGGGCAGCCAAAATTATTGATGATAAGTTTCATCCTGATGGGATAGATATTAACATGGGTTGCCCCGTGCCCAAGATTGCGCAAAAGTCCCGTGCCGGCGCGGCTCTGATGAAACATCCGGATTTGGCCATGGAAATTATTCAGGCGATTAAAAAAGAAAAATTAAAATGTCCGCTATCGGTGAAAACACGTCTGGGCTGGAGCGACAAAAATGAAATTTTGGAATTTGCCCTGCGTTTGCAGGAAGCGGGGATTGATCGGATAGAAATTCACGGCCGGACCAAAACGCAAGGTTATGCCGGCGAAGCCGACTGGACGATGATTGCCAAAGTGAAAAAGATTTTGAAAATTCCAGTGTTGGCAAACGGCGACATTAAATGCGCGGACGATATACAAAAATGTTTGGAAATTACCGGCGCGGATGGCGTGATGATTGGACGCGGAGCCTTGGGCAATCCGTGGGTGTTGGCGAATAATAATAAAAAAATAACCAATAATGAATTAATTAAAACAATTATCCGTCACGCGGAATTGCACATCGCGCATTATGGCGACAGGGGAATGGTCACGCTACGCAAACATTTGCCGTGGTATTTTCATGGGGATCGCCTGGTTCGTGTCATCCCCGCGAAGGCGGGGATCCAGTCGCGGATAATCGTGTCGGACATAAAAATAATTCGCGCCGAGTTGGTGCGAGTGAATACGATGAGCGAGTTAAAAACTATTTTAAAAACAATCTCCCCATCGTAATAAAATATTCCACGATATCTTTGAATGAAAGTTTTGATTTGCCCCGCGCGCGGTCATTAAATTCCACGGGAATTTCCTTTACCCGCGCGCCCAAGCGTTCCACCAAAAATAACATTTCTTCCTGAAAAGCATAACCATTGCTTTTTATTTTATCCAAATCAATTTTTTCCAAAATCTCACGGCGATAACAACGGAAGCCGGCCGTGACGTCTTTTGTGTTTAGACGAAGTACTAATCGGGCAAACCAGGTGGCCATGGAACTGGTAAAATGCCGGCGCGCGTTCCAGCCGATGATTTTTCCGCCCGCCACTCGGCGTGAACCAATGACCAAATCAGCGTCTTTCATTGCTTCAATCATCCGCGGAATATCCTCGGGCGCGTGAGATAAATCAGCGTCCATTTCCATGATAAAGTCCGCCTTATCGGCCAGGGCGGCCTTAAAACCTTCAATATAGGCCGAGCCCAGGCCGAGTTTGGCGCTACGGCGGATGAGCTTGATTGAATCTATATTTGTCATTCCGACCGGAGCGAGCGAAGCGAACGGAGCGGAGGAATCCCTTGTCGCGCGTTTTTGTTCATCTGCACACCGCAGGATCTTTTCCGCCGTCCCATCCGGGGAGCTATCATCAACAAAAATTATCCGGACATCAGCCGGATTATTTTTGAAAATTCGTTCGCACAGTTCATTAATATTTTCCTGTTCGTTGTAGGTCGGGATGATGATGGAGGTTTTCATTTTTTTGATTGTATTTTTCGTCCGATGGCCGCACCGATTTTTCCACCAATGTACCAATAAGTAACTGGCAACAAAATTGTTATCAAAACAACGAGGGTTATTGCGGAAAATCCCCAAGAATCGGGACCGCCAAGATCAAAAAGCACGATGAGTGGAATCATGTGGCCAGTAATCATGGGTAGCATGTGCCACTTGCTTGGTTCTGCGCCGCTGATTGCTCCGTTGGTGATTGTAGAATATAAATATAAGTAGAGTAAAGCGAGCAGGATAAAGACAATTATGCCAGTTATGTTGCCAATAATTTTGCATTTGTTTTCCCGCCACTGTTGTTTGAAGTTCATAGTGTTTAATTTATATAGGGTTATTTTACTCTTTGGGGTGGGGGAGGTCAAATTAAAAACCGCCCGGAGAGGACGGGATGGTAAACGTAGTTTTACAATAGATAATAGACAATATTTTCTGTTAATCCCATTATGCTACTAAGGTGGTGGCAATATCGCCGTGGGGAGAGTTATTCATACCGGGTATATCTGCATCCTCAGTATTCTTTGCTTTGTTCGTTTCAAAAAACAGTTCCAATTGGCCTTGTTTTAGCAAATCATACGAATCGCATTCATCAAGCAAAAGCTTATTTGGATTAGTGAAATTTGAAAGATGAATAAGACTAATATTTACCCCAAAATCTTTGAGGGTTTTGCATAGTGGTACAAAATCGCGGTCATTTGTGAATAGAAAGAGCCTGTCCATTTTTCCGAATGAGGCCAAACGTAGCGCGTCACAACATATTTCAATGTCCACACCCTTTTCACTTTTTGTACACCGATCTAGCCATTGAGGCGGTACAGTATCAAGCCATGTTTCATACGCCGATGACCTATCAAGCTTTTCACCACAATACTTGAAATGGACGTCGCGTACGAGTCCTGGGGTTGAATTTTTGGGCATTAGAAGGTATGTGTCGATATTTTGCTCGCCTTTTGGAAAATAGAATTCCGCTCTTTTATAATTCGCTGATCCGAGTTCGGGAAGCGAATAAACAATTTGTCCTATAAATTTCAAGGGATCTAGTCGGCGCCAATTGTATTTAGGATCCTTTTTCCACAGTGTTCTAATTTGCGCAATCAATGAAGATCCGTCGATAAAATAATAATTTTGTTCCATATTCTAACTTATATCAAAAATTACATTACCCCTCCCCGCAGCAGCAATTTGTATCATGGTATCTGACATCAAAATTTTAGAACCAAGTTTAAAAACTACTTTTGCACCCGATCGTCCAGCAGCAGCAGCAATTTGTATCATGGTATCTGACATCAAAGTTGTTTTGTTTAAATCGATAATCAAACCGCCCCCAGAAGCGACAATTTGTATCATTGAGTCTGCTAGTAAAATCATAGATAATTTAATTACATATTTTATAGAGTTATATTATCATGGATAGAAAAACGTTTCAATCTATTTACCTAAAATTAAATCGGCCTTAGTAGCCGATTAAATCGTTCTTTTGTTCCGAGACTAGGATTCGAACCTAGATAACGAGATTCAGAGTCTCGTGTCCTACCATTAGACGATCTCGGATAGTAAATTGTATTAGGATTCGAACCTAGACCCGCCTTCGCCTCGACTATGTCGGGACTTCGGCGTGGCGAGGTAAGAGATTCTCCGCCCGAGGCGGATGCGCCTTGGGCGCAAGAGTCTCGTGTCCTACCATTAGACGATCTCGGATAGTAAATTGTATTAGGATTCGAACCTAGACCCGCCTTCGCCTCGACTATGTCGGGACTTCGGCGTGGCGAGGTAAGAGATTCTCCGCCCGAGGCGGATGCGCCTTGGGCGCAAGAGTCTCGTGTCCTATTTACCCGTCCGTAGTCCGCCCAAGGCGGACGAAGGCGGGCTATTAGACCTGGCAGACGATCTCGGAGTTTTTTTTATTCCCAAATAGCCGTGCCGGTGGCCATGGAAGACAACCAAGTTTTATTTACTGTTCTAACTTTGCTCCAACTCCAACCATACTTCTTGAACAAATCCGGACTGCAAATATATTGTCTGGTATTATCGTTCAACAAATATATTCTTTTACCGCCTTCGGCTTTGGCCAGTAAATATTGCTTGGTAAATATTACCGTGGCCGGGCCGTCCACTTTTTTGGTGGTGTGATTAAAGTCACCTAAAGTCGCCATGAGTGTATCATATTTATAGCGATAGTCAAGACCATTCTCAGCGCCCGGGTCTTCGGTGATAAACTCGCCTGTGGCATCGTCAAAACCGCTGATTACCATGACATGATAATATGAACCGCCCACGCGGAAACGGTGTCCGGGGTTGGCTAAGTATTTGGCGTAATGAAAGGAAATGACCGGACGGCCTGCGCGAAGTTCGTTTTTAATTTCTTCAATAGTCGGATTGCGTTTGATGGTGGCTTTGAAATCAAGTTTGGCCTCAATGATTTTGGCTGTGCGCGTGGCATTGGAATCCGCGTTTCCGCCCCAAATAGAATCCTGATAGGTAAATAGGGGATTCATGATATTTTTGGATGCTTGCCGGCTGATTTTAGTCACGCCCGCATAATATTGATCCACCATGCTCATGCTCGCTTCCTCGCAAGCGTTTTTCCAATTGCCGGTCCAAGTGCCGTCCGGAATTTCAATAATGAAAGGCACAGACAAACTGATTTTTTCCGTTGAGGTAGCGGCGTGCGCGAAACAGGGAAGTAATGCACCAAGAATGACAGCGAAAAATATTTTTTTCATAACTTTATGAACTTTATAACTTTATGAACTTTTGACTGTTTACCCCACTACTTCACCGCCGAATTCGGCCGCGAGAGCAGTGATATCTGAATCAACTTTTTGTGTTTCTTCTTCTTTGACTGTGCAAATCAAACCAATGTGCCGGCCGGTAATTTGCGCCATGGCTGATTCAATCGCTTTTTTATTTTTATTGTCTTCAATTTTTTCTTTGTGAAAAGAAAAGGGAATAGATAATTCAATATTGTCGCCGTCCACGCCGTTTATGCTGGCCATTTTTAAGACAAAGAGTAGAGATGGAAGTTCGGTCATTAATTTGGAAATGACTTCGGCCCAGATTTTTTTGGCTTCATCAAGGGTTAATGTTCCAGAGTGAGTTGGGGCGGTTGTGGCCTCGGGCACAGCTTCTGCTGGTTTTATTTCGATTTGTCTCACTTCCTCAACCACTGCCTGAACTACTGAATTTGTTTCGTGTTTTATTTCCACGCGAGGAGTTTCTAGTTTTACTTCAGGCGCAACCGGTGTTTGTTTATTATTTACAGTTGTTTGTGAGGAAAATTCGGCGGCCAAAAGTTCCAAGGGCAATTGCGGAACAGGGGATTGCCTGATTTCAGTCCGGCGTTGGACAGCCGAATCAATCAAAGCAATAATTTTTTCTCGGCCGAGCAGTTCGGATAATTTTTTAATTTCTTTTTTGTCTTTATCCAAATAATCCAAACCAAAACTTCCGCCAGCCGAGGCAATCATGGCGGCCCGTAAAATTTCAATGGTGTCCAAGGCGAATTGTTCAATATTCGCGCCGGTTTTAATCAGCTCGTCCACTATGTATACGGCATCCGAGAAATTATGTTCGGCAATGGCAAATAAATATTTGAGCGAGAGTTCGATGTTCGCGGCCGGTAGGACCATGACCGCGTCTTCGGCCGTGATTTTTTTCAGATTGAGCGACATAATTTGCCCGAGCAAACTCTCGGCATCGCGCATACAACCGTCGCTTTTGGCCATGACGCGTTTCAAAACTTCTTTGTCTATTTTTACGTCTTCGCCCTTGGCCATCGTTTCCAATTTTTTTATCATTATATCCTCGGGAATTTTTTTGAAATTAAATCTCTGACAGCGGGAAACAATCGTGGCCGGCAGTTTGTGCAGTTCAGTGGTGGCCAGGACAAAAATCACATGCGCCGGCGGTTCCTCCAAAGTTTTGAGGAGGGCGTTAAAAGCGCTGGTGGAGAGCATGTGCACCTCGTCAATGATAAAAACTTTATATTTGGAACGGGTCGGTTTGAATTGCGCGTTGTCAATTATATTTTCACGGACATTGTCCACGCCCGTATTGGAAGCGGCATCAATTTCAATCACATCAATATTCCGCGCCGCGGAAATTTCCTGGCATGAAGCGCATTCGTCGCATGGTTCAAAGTCGCCGTCTTTGCGATTCTCACAGTTTATCGCTTTGGCGAGCAAGCGCGCCATGGTGGTTTTGCCAATGCCTCGCGGTCCGGAAAATAAATAAGCGTGAGCGATTTTGCCCGTGCTGATTTCATTGGTCAAGGTTTGTGTCAAGTGTTCTTGCCCGATTAAATCCGAAAATTTTTGCGGTCTGTATTTTCTGTATAAGGTGGACATAATTATTTTATAACGTCGGTTCAATGCCGGCGCTTTGCTGCATGATGGAACCAAGTTGCGAGCGTTCCAAAATCTCGGCTTCCACGATTTCACGCGGACGGCCGTATTTGAGGCGGGAAAGCTCTTTAATCGCTTCGGCCAATTCCTTGTTGCCCGGGGTGGGCGGGTATGTCATCATATTAAACGGTTTTGCGGCCGTATTGTCAATAAGCAGTTTAATGTAGGCCGTGTATTGCTCCACATTGATCAGGTCATAGGCCGAAAACACAGGGGCATATTCTTTTTGCAAAATTTCCGCGTCTTCCACGCCAATGCGGAAGGAAACGATGGTGCCGGCATTGCCGAGTACGGCATCGCGCACCGTGGTCTTGCCTTTGTTGTCTTCCAGTTGTTTCAGATATTGATGGGCGATAATCAAATCCAAACGGTACTTGCGCGCTTCGGACAAAATCGTGGCAATGGAATCAGTGATAAAGTTTTGGAACTCGTCAATGTACAAATAAAAATCATAACGTTTGTCTTCATCCAGTGAAGCGCGCTCCAAGGCGGCCATTTGCAATTTGGATACGATAATCATACCCAAAAGGTTGGCGTTAATTTCACCGACCAAACCTTTGGCTAAATTTACAATCAAGATTTTTTTCTGATCCATCACTTCGCGGAAATTAAAACCGGAATGCGATTGTCCAATGATGTTGCGCACCATGGCATTTTCGGTAAAGCGTCCGACTTTGGAAATGAGGTAACCGAGCATTTCTGATTTGTGGAAGTCTGAAGTTTTGGCCATTTCTTTGTCCCAGAACGACATCACCACCGGATCCTTGAGTTTCTTTTTCCAAGTGGCGACAAAGGCGTCATCGGTAAACATGCGCGGAATCTCAGCAATGGTGCCGGGCGTCTCCATGTCCGACATTAAAGTCAGCATGACGTTGCGCATTTGGTGTTCAAACATCGGGCCGATCATGGACGGGTCAGTCACCATTTTATAAAACATGGAAATCATTTCCTGAGTGGCAAAATCTTTTTGCTCTTCGGTGTGGACTTCCAAAATGTTCATGCCGACCGGACGATCCACATCCGAAGGATTAAAATAAATCACATCCTCGGCGCGTTCTTTGGGCACGTGCTGTAAAACATATTCGGCAAAATCTCCGTGCGGGTCAATCACACAAACGCCTTCGCCGTTTATTACATCTTGCACGGCCATGTTTTGAATGAAGACGGATTTGCCCGAACCGGATTTACCGACTGTATAAAGATGGCGCCGGCGGTCCGACCGTTTCATTTTTACAATTGTTTCTTCGCCGCGATAAGACGCGCGCCCCAAAATAATTCCCTCGGTCGGCATATTGAGCGGCGGCGGGGCTTTGCGCGCCCCCAGCCAATTGATGTGCGGGGTCTCGGTGGAGGTGAGAGGCAAATGCCATAGTCCGGCCAGTTCAATTGGGTTGGTGACAAAAACTTTTTTCGCGCCCATTGACCGGTAAATTGAATCGCGGATTATGCGCGTTGGTTTGGCCGGCACGGCCGCGCCAAAAGAATTGCCATAACGGTAAATGCTGTATTGGCTGAAAGAGTTGATAATATTTTCCAAATTTAGTTTGGCTTTTTCTTGGGTGGTGGATGAACTGATTAAACGAATCGTGGTTTCCAGCCCGCCTTGAGAAATTTTTTCCTCCATGCTTTTTACCATTTCCTCTTCCATCTGTGTCAAATGATATTCGGTTTGGCCTTGAGATTTAGCCGGATCTTTTTTGGTCAGAAAATCTTTTTTGAAACCGGAAAATATTCGGCTTAACGCGCCGCGCCGAGCCACGTATTCAAATTTTTGACCTTGGCGAATTTCACGGATCATGCGCACGCCTTCGCGCCGCCAGGAACTTTTGGCCGGACGAATAATGTATTGCACAATCGCGCCTTCATTTTCCGCTAATTTGGACAAAGGATTAAGTATGGCGAGCAGGGGATCGCTTTCCAGTTGTTTGTAAGTCTTGAGCGGGAAAGCCGAACGATGTTTACAAAACAAATACGCGCCGACAATGTGGCTCTCGGGTTTAAAAATATTATAATCCGGCTCCTCGGTGATTTGCGCATGCGGGAACTGCGCGTGGATTTGATGTTCAATGAAATCTTTCATTCTGTCCGGCACGGCCAAGTAAAAAGAAATTTTGCCGTCTTTGACTACGAGCTCAAAAGCCATGTGGTCGTTGCGTCCGTAAAACCAGGATTTGATTCCACTCTCGGGACGCAAGCCGGCGATGACTGCGAATAAAACTTCGGACGCGGCAATTTGCTCGCGGATTTGCGCCACTGATTCCAAGGCGCCTGATGTTTCAGCCTTTTCACCCAAACGTTCTTTGGGAACTTTGACCAAAAGCACGGTGCGATGAAAGGCTTTGCCGGTCCGGGCTTTGGCGTGCAAAATGGCGCGGATGATATTGAGAAAAATTATAAAAGCCAAGATTGCGCCGGCCGAGGCTATGGAAATTAAAAAAGCGTCCGTGTCGGTGAAAGCGACAGAATTGATGACAGGTTGATTGATGACAAATTCCGAACCCATGTTAGAAGTGAATATTTTCTTGCTCGCGTTTATTTAATTCTATAATTCTATCGGTTTTAATTTTTGCTTCCTGTTCCAGAAAAAATTTATTGACGTTCGGGAGTAGTGACAGCCATTCCAAAATCAGTTGAAAAATTTTTTTCGCTTTGACTTTTGTTGAGCGTAGTATTTCTCGGATGCTCACAGCGGTTTGTTCGCCTTTGAGTTTGAATTCTTGTTGGGCGATCGGTGATAAACCGGCGTAAGTATCATCCAATCCTTCGGACAGAATTTTTTCCACTTTGATTGTCACTTGGTCGCGGGGCGGGGGAATAGCCGTGCGTTTTTTGGTTTTGGGCCAAGGCAAGGTTGGTTTGGACGCCTCGCGTTCGCCTTGGACCGCGCCTGCGGTCTCGGGCGATGACGGTTGAGCCTCTTTGGCCGATTCCAATTCAGGCGTGGCCGATGTTTCGGTACGCTTTAACTCACCCTCAGATATTTTATTTGGGGAAAAATTTTGTTCGGTTTGTTTCTGATCCATAACATCATTATTATATCACGGTTTGAATTGGGATTGAAGAGCGTGGGGTGTTGACAATACTCTCAAAAAATGTTATTAATTTAATTAACAAACAGCCGTTTTGAACGGCAAAACAAAGGGAGAGAAAAACATGAGTACATATTGTAACGAAACAGGCGTGTTCATTGAATATGATTCAAAGCCTGCACTTGCGCGTCGCGGAGGCGATGGCAAACAGGAGTTCTATGTATGCGAGGATCACATTAACGCCATCCCCATGGAAGTTCGTAGGGCAATCCCGTGTGTCGAAGGTGATTCCGGCATGAATTTCTATCGCATGCGTGGAATGCAAAATTACTACGGCAGCTTCAGCGGTTTACATGTTGAGGCTGGCGAGTTCATGTTCTCATTAGATCGGGAAGACGCCCAGAAATACATCCCGAACTCGTTCGCGGGTAAAAGTTATAAATAATGTAACTAATGTCGCACATTTGATAATGTGTTGCTTTTTCCGCAGAGAGAAGACTTCTGAAGGAAACAGTCCGAAAGGATATGCCCTTCTTTTTTATTACCAAAATTATCGGCATGCTATTGACAAAACCGTCAAAATGTGCTATTATTAACTGTTTTAGAGATTGATTGCGGCTCAAATAAGGCAAAAACATTGTCCTTTTCATAAAAAACATGCGAAAAACGAGCAAAATGCTCGAGGAGGTCTTTGCGATGAAGAAAGGCGAGAAAAAGAAGTTCCTGCTTTCGGAGAAAAGAGTGGGTGAGATTGCTGAAGCGATAGAGCGGCACCTCGAAGAAGTAGCTATGAAGAGATTTGGCGTGGACAGGTCGTTAGCCAAACTATTAATAGCGAAATTACACAATGATATCGTGGGGCTTGCCGCTGTTTTGAAAGATGACATTGGCAGGGCGAAAAAATAACAACCAACACCGAAACATCCGGCCAATGGTCGGATTCGGGGAGGGGAATGGAAATGGCTATACGTAATTTGACGATTCAGGAGAGACGGAGCGCCTTCGCCCTACGAGATGACGATAATGATCCTGGGATTATTACGAGGGAGCCGCGTAAACATACCAAGTGGGATGTGCACGCATGGAAAGAACCCCCTCCGTATATAATTATCGAAAGGACAATAGATGACATTTGTAGGGATCTTGCGGCGGGACGACGGCCGAAGTTTTTCGAAACAGTCTGGAATGATTGGGGTGTCGATGAGTGTCGTTAAGACGGTGTGAACCGAAGTATCCGGCCAATGGTCGGATTCGGGAAGGGAATGAAGATGAATCGTGAGTATGAGCGCGCCTATGAACTCGAGTTCGCTCGTGCAGAAGCGCAGCGACGGGAAGACGAAGAGTTAGGTAGGTATATAAATAAAGCCATCGCTGGCGCTCGTCAGGTCGCTGACCCGGCAGGCGACGGCTCGCGTGATCTTACCGACCCGTTCATCGTCGAGATCGAATCAGACGCGGCCGAAGACGACGGTTACTAGCATGCCATGCGCTACCGCCTTCCGAGCAATCGGAACGTGGTGCGACCAGACAGAGGGGGTTACGAAAGTAGCTCCCTCTTTTTTATTTCATTGATTCAAACTGATTAAAACAGATGTAAACTGACGCGACAAGGGATTCCTCATTTCGCTTCGCTTCATTCGGAATGACAAGTGTAGATGTGATTCGTATAATTCGTATGCATTCGCATATTGGCATCGCATATATTTTTATGATATAATATTTCCATATGCAACACATCCGTGAAATTGAGCAAGACGGTTTGCTCTGGGTAAACATTTCTCGCCAAACCGAGAAAGAACTTGTGGCGGTGCAAAAGCGTTTTAATTTTGACGAGCAAGACATCCGCGAGAGCCTACCGCCGTTTCAACGAGCCAAAATCGTTAAACGGCCGAATTATTATTTCATGGTTTTGCATTTTCCGGTTTTTGACCGGACGACCCGCCGATTGGGTTTTACTGAAGTGGATTTTTTTCTCTCTCCCAATTATATTGTCACCATCCATGACGACAAACTGCCGACCATGGAGACGTTTTTTAACGAATGCCGTAAACATCCGAAAATTCGCCAGCAATTTTTCAGCGGTACGGCCGTGCATGTGCTGTTTGAACTTTTGAGCCGTCTTTTGGACGCAATTTTCCCCGCGCTTTTGCACGTGAACGAAGATATTAATTTGGTGGATAAAAAATTATTTTCTAATATTACCGGCAAAGAAATGGCCGAGGAAATTTTGCGCCTCAAGACCAATATCGTCACTTTCCGCCGGACCATGCAGGGTCACCGTACCGTGCTGGAACGCCTGATTATGTATAGTGGACGAGAATTGGATTTGGGTACGTTTCAAAATTATATCAATAACTTGCGCGAGTTCACCAATGAAATCTGGCATATGCTGGAAAGCCAAAAGGAAAGCGTTAATGCTTTGCACGAAACGAATGAGTCCATTGTTTCTTTGCGCATGAATGAAGTGATGAAGACTTTGACTATTATCTCGGTGGTGACTTTTCCGCTCACTTTGATTGCCACGATTTTTGCCATTGACGCCAACGGCCGTCCGTTTGTGGATATGCCGTTTGGGTTTTGGATTATTTGCGGATTGATGGCCATGGGGGTGATAATGATGGTGGGGATTTTCAAGAGGAAGAAGTGGTTATGATGCGATGCAAATATACGAATGCATACTAATTATACAAATAAACCCTGCCTCACGAGGCAGGGTTTTGTAAAAGCATTCGTATTATTCGCATGTATTTGTATATTGGTATCGCATTTTTATTTGATATGTATTTTATATACTTTGCCCGAATCCAAGATGTAGGCGCTACCGCTTGTTTCATCAATCGCGGCCGAGACAGGGGAGGTAAAATCATTAGCCGTAATTTGGCGGAGGAATTGTCCGGTCTTATCAAAAGTAATTAGGCGTTTGTTCTTGGCATCCAACACATACAAGTTCACCGAATCAGTGTAGGTCCAAATATCATTTCCGCTATCCAGCGCCGGGTCAATGGTTTGCAAGGAAAAATTTTGTGATACGCCTTTGGTGAATTTCAAGATTTGGCCGTCGGTTTTGAGGACAAATAAATCGCCGTCAATCGCCAAGTCAACTCCGTCGCGGATATTTTGGTTGGTGTCTTGGAGCCAGTCTTTGCCCAAACCAAATCCGTTTTTGATATTATCATGGCGGAGAACCTGGTTAGCGGCCGCGTCCAATGAATACATCCGGCGATTGTAAATAATGATTGAGCGAATATCCGGTGTGCCGGCAAAAGAAATCTCGCCTTTTTTCAAAGTGTCGGTCTTGGGGTCATAGAGAGCGAGGGATTTGTTGTCCGCGCCGATAAAGGCCACGTAATCGTTTTCTTTGGGTACGGCCGAGGCAATGAACCCGGCAAAGGTCGCGTCCGAAGCGGAAATGGTCTTATTGGTTTTGGTCAGGGTGTCGTAAACCGCAAGCGCGCCCGAAGTGGAAGAATAACCGATAAGTTTGGTGTCAATTTTAATAAATTTTTCCAGACCGGTTAAATTCATACTATTCCAGTCCACAATTAACTCGGCCGCCACCGTATCCATCTTGCGCAGTTTGAGAGATAAAGCATCCAAGCGCGAAATGATATCGTCGCAGGTGGTCTTGTCCACCGGCGCGCAAGTAAACGCGGTAAATAATGTTTTCGCTTCGGCGGATGTGGCTTTGGCCGAAGATTCATCGCCGTAGATGAGGGCGGATTCGGCGGCATCAACCTTGTTTTTGATAGTTTGCAAATTTTCCAAATAGACTTTATTGGCTTCGTCTTTAATTTTGCGCGCCTGGATAGTGGCGGTGCTGATGACAAAAACAATGGCAAAAATTATCGCGGCCACGGCCAGAATTTTGGTAATGAGCGGCAGTTCTCTGAGGCGTTTGGTAAAACGGCGCCGGCCTTCGCTCCAGGATTCCAGAATGGAACGCCGACGATTCTTGAAATTAAATACCACAATAAATAACATGGCGGCAAAACGTCCAATGCCGACAATGAATTTGGCTAACATAAAGAATAGCCAGTAGATGCTATAACCAAAATATTTGAGCCCAATGCCAATGGCTCGGATTATCATCATTATAATCTCGGCCGGGGATTTGCCGGCCATCGGACGGGCCGGGCGCTGTTTGACGTGAGGCGAGATTGTTTGCGGGATGTTGGTTGGCACAATCGGGCGCGGTTTGGCAGCTACATCCTTGTCCATCATTGATTTTACTTTTGAGTTCAAATTGTTCATCAGGGACGGAGAGAGGGTGCGGTCGGTTTGCTCTTCGGTGGTAAATATGGGTTTTTTCTCGGGTTCAATTTTGTCCGCGGTTTTGATGGCTTCAATTTCCGGTTCGCGGAACATGATCACCCCGCCGTATGAATAGCCGTTTTTGATGCCGGATAATACCTTTTCAAAATGGTCGGCGCTTTGCTCGGGCGCTCGGCCGGTAATAATTTTTTGCATCCGGTCATGATTGAAGCATCCGCCGATATGGGAAGTGCCGCCAAAAAAATAATCCCCGGCGCTGATTTTGCCTTGGATGATTTGGGAAAAAAGTTTATCGCCGTTTTCCTGTTCGTCGTTTTCGTTCGCCGCCACCAAATCCATGATTTGATGCTGGCCGAGTTTATTTTTGTAAAATAAAATCGCCTCGGGTCGTCCGCGGAAAGAAAACACCAGCTCGTCGCCACGCAAAGCGCCGATCAAACAATGCAGTTCGGCCGAGGAATCGGAGAGTGCGAAATTTTCGCTGTTGATTTTTTCTAAAATCAGCTCCAGAGTTTCTTTGCCCGGCTGATTGGGCGTTTCGTAATAATCATTTTCAATTTCATCCATCAGATTTTGCAAATTGACTACGTCTTCCTTGCGGCCGTTGTTGATTTCACAGGCGGCAAAAAAATATCCTTTTTCTTTTTCTTCTTCGGACGTGGACGGTTGGATGATGTGCAAAAGTACGTGTGATAAATCCTGGTTTTCTCCTTCTACAAAAAATTCGTTGATTTTGATTTTGGGCAACATAGGATTTTGACTAAATACGACTCTTTCATTATACTATATATATTAAAAAGCGTCCAACTATATAAATCTATGCTTGAACACCTTTTTGGTTCAAAAACCCGTTTGAAGCTTTTGCAATTATTTATATCTAATCCGAACAAGAGTTTTTATGTCCGGGAATTAGCCCGGATGATTGGCGTACAGATGAACGCGGTGCGCCGCGAAATTTCCAATTTGGAAGCGGCCGGATTGGTTATGAAAATGTCCCCCTCGCCAAACGACGGTGAAGCTTCCGAGCGTTGCAAGTATTATCGGTTGGATATGTCCAGTATGCTGTATCCGGAATTTAAGGAACTTTTGATTAAGGTGCAGATTATTGAGGAACGAGAGTTTGTGGAACAATTAAAAAAGCGGGCCGGCAAGATTACGTTTTTGCTTTTGACCGGTCAGTTTACCGAGGCGAAGAATTCTGAATCAGACATGCTTATTGTGGGCGAAGTGAAGGCGGCGGTGGTGGCCAAAATCGTTCGCGAGTTTGAAAAAACCATTGGCCATGAATTGCGCTACACCATAATGTCCACCGATGAGTTTAATGATCGCCGAGAGCTGGGTGATAAATTTTTGTATGGTTTGTTTGAAGGAAAAAATGTAATCGCGATTAATGAAGTTATGGTTAATAATTGATATGTTTTTGTTGATTGATAATTCTAACGACGAAGCGATAATTTTTTATTGGCGCGAGCAAAAAAAAATTATCACGGTTAAGAATAGGAGTTCCAAACAGTCCCTGCTCGCGGTTTTGGAAACGTCGCTCAAAAAACATCAAAAGAATATTTCGGATTTAACCGGTATTGCGGTGGTGGTTGGTTTGGGCCGGTTTACGGCGACGCGCGTGGCCACGACCACGGCCAATACGCTGGGGTTTGCTTTGAAAATTCCAGTCGTGTCCGTGGATTCGGCGGATTATGAGTTGGCGGAAAAATTATTGCGGAAAAAGCGCGTGGGAATTTACATCAGCGCGAAATATAGTGGAGAAGCGCATGTCGGCGGAGCCGCCAGTTGAAAGTTCATAAAGTTATAAAGTCGCCGAGGCGATACTAACGTTGAACTTTATAACTTTAAAAACTTTATAAACTTTACAAACTTAAGATGTTATCCGACTACCACAAATACCGTTTGTATGAAATTTTGCCGGCGGCCAGCATCTGGCTGACTTTGATTTTGGCGGTTGGTTTGTCTTTCCTGAAGCCGCTTTGGATGATTTATTTTATCATCGTTTTTGACGTGTATTGGGTTTTGCGCGTGATTTATTTTTCTTTTTATGTGATATTATCATGGCTTAGGTTTCGCCGCGCTTTGGAAATTGACTGGCTCGCAAAATTGAAAAATGATTTTCCGAAGTGGCAAGAAAAAAGGAACGCGATTTTTTTACCGCTTTATAATGAAGATTTACCGGTTGTGGAAGCGACTCTGCGCGCCATTTTGAATTCCACTTATCCGGCGGATAAATTTTACATAATTATTTCCGGTGAAGCGAGAAAAAAAGATCATTGGGATGCTCTGCGTCCGCAAATTGAAAAATTATACGCCGGTAAATTTGCCGATCTGATTTTTTACACTCATCCGGCCAATCTGCCAGATGAAATTCCGGGTAAGGGCGCGCATCTCAATTGGATGGAAAAAGAATTCAAAAAATATATTGACGCGCGCGGCTGGAAATATATTGATGTGATTGTCTCAGCTTTTGATATTGATACGATTGTACATCCGCAATATTTCGCGCATTTGAATTATATGTACTGTTCGCACCCGCGTCCGAGCCATAGCTCGTTTCAACCGGTGACGCTTTATAACAATAATTTATGGGAATCACCGGCATTTTTGCGCATTATGGCTTTTGGTACGACTTTTTGGACCATGTTTTCTTTGGCGCGGCTGGATAATGTGGTGACTTTTTCTTCGCACAGCATGAGTTTTCAGGCCATCGTGGATTGTGGCGGGCATGCCAAAGATATTGTCAGCGAGGATTCAAGAATTTTTTATCAGTGCTGGCTGGCGAACGGCGGCGATTATGAAGTGACTCCGCTTTACATCCCCGTGTCTATGGATACGGCGCGCGACGACAAAATGTTCAAGAGTCTGCAAAATTTATATTTACAACAGCGCCGGTGGGCGTGGGGCACCGAGCACATTCCTTTTTTGATGTGGCAGTGGAAACGACATCCGGAAATTTCCCGCGTTAAAAAATTAACCATGATTTTTCACGAGTGGGAAGGCAAATGGAGCTGGGCGATTGTGGCCATTCTTATTTCTCTTGTGGGTCGGTTGCCGCTTTGGGTGGCAGGGGATTCTGTCCGCCAGAGTGCTTTATTTTTTAACGCGCCTCATGCCTTGGAATTAATGATGGCTCTGGCCATGCTCGGCATGCTCGTATCCGCCGTGCTCAGCATGCTGATTTTACCGATTCGTCCGGAGGGCCATCCCAAATATAAATATCTGATTATGTTGGCGCAGTGGGTGCTCTTGCCGGTTTCATTGGTTATGTTTTCCGCCATTCCTTGCATTGACGCGGTGACGCATTTGGCGCTCGGAAAATATCTGGGTTTCAACGTCTCGGTTAAAAAACGCATCTCAGTTTAATCCATACCATTTTAGTATGACATTTAGCCGCTTTATAAAACTCGCTTCGCTCACGGTCGCCTGCTTGCTTGTAGCGGGCGGATCGTTTTTGTATTTTTGGTATAAATCCGGCGGGTTGCAACAGACGGTCATTGGTCAAATCGGCAAAAATTTTCTATCCCTTGCCACCACGCCGCAAGTCGGTGCGGATACAATCACTCCCGTCATTTCCGACGAGATGGGCGCGAATTTTGTGCAAAAACTTTTTGGCATGGAAGAACCGCAAACTTTTTTGATTTTGTTTTTGAACAATACCGAGCTTCGCCCGGGCGGGGGGTTTATTGGCACTTATGCGGTGGTCACCATGGACAAGGCCAATCCGGAAATTATCAAAGTTGAAGGTACGGAAATCATAGACAATAACGCGCCAAAAGATTTTGTTTCAGTCCCACCGGCGCCGATTGGCAAATATTTGGATTTGGAACGTTGGTATTTCCGCGATTCCAATTGGTCGCCGGATTTTAAAATTTCCGCCGCCCAGTCTTTGGATTTATACGTCAAAGAAGACGGTGTTAAAGCTTCGGACATTGACGCCGTGGTCGGCTTTACTCCGACTGTGATTGAAGGGCTGTTGCGCATCTCCGGTCCGATTACCGTGGGCGGGATGCAATTCACAGCCGATAATTTTACCGAAAAATTGGAATATGAAGTGGAATATGGTTTTGTGGATAAAGGCGTTTCATTTGACGATCGTAAATCCATGCTCAAGGATTTGGCCAAGCAAGTCATCACCAATTCCATGAAAAACATTTTCAAGAGCTGGAGCGATTATAAAATTCTTCTTGAAAAAATGTTGGCGCAAAAACAAATCATGATGTATTCGCCAAATGAGGATTACCAGCAAATTTTTGAGGCGAAAAACTGGGCCGGCGAGATGGCTTCGGTAAACTATGACTATTTGCTTTGGGCTGATGCGAATTTGGGCGCGTTAAAAACTGATGCCTCCATTAACCGTGTTTTGAATTATGATATTTACGCCAACGACGCCGGCCGATATATTGCCCGAGCCAAGATGATATACAATCACACCGGTTCGTTTAATTGGCGTACCACCAGATACTTGGATTACGCGCGGGTATATGCGCCCGATGGCAGTGAACTAATCGGCGCAACTTTTAAAGCCAACGCCGGCGGTACGGCTAAATCCTTAAAGACAGACACGGGCGTAGAAAACGGCAAACGTTGGTATGGGGCGTTTATTTCGGTTGAACCGCAAAATGTCGGAGAACTTACCTTTGAATATTATATCGCGCCCACAGTGGCTGAACGCATTATTGCGAATGATTATCGTTTGCTTGTGCAAAAACAGCTTGGCACCAATGATGTCGGATTGACACTGGGTTTGGAATTTGCTAATACACTGGCATACGCGTCGCCCGGAGAAGTGGCGAATGGCCTTGATGATAAGCGTTATGATTATTCCACAACCTTAAAAACGGATGTAGAGTTTGAAATCAGAACTAAATAATTTTTAATTATGTTTATCAAAAAAGTCGGAATTGATTTGGGAACGAACAACGTCCGTGTGTATGTCCCGAAAAAGGGCGTGGTGATTAATGAACCGTCGGTGGTGGCTATTTCCAAAAATGACGGCAAAATTTTGGCGGTCGGATTGGAAGCTAAAGATATGCTCGGCCGTACGCCGGATTCCATTTCCGCCGAACATCCGCTCAAAGAAGGCGTGATTGCCAACTATAAAACCACCGAAGCCATGCTCCGGTATTTTATCAACAAAGCTTTGGGCGGAGTGCACTTGTTCCGTCCCGAAGTAATGGTGGCCGTGCCTTCGGGCATCACTTCCACCGAACGTCGGGCCGTGATTGATGCGACCATTGCCGCGGGCGCGCGCGCCGCGTATTTGATCAAAGCTCCGCTCGTGGCCGCCATTGGCGCGGACATTCCGATTGGCGCGGCTTCGGGCCACATGGTGATTGATGTCGGCGGAGGCACGTCCGAAATTGCCGTGATTTCGCTCGGCGGAATTGTCGCTTCGGGTTCGGTGCGCATTGGCGGTAATAAATTTGACCAGGCCATCGCTGAATTTATCAGACGAAAATATAATTTGGCCATTGGCGTGCACACGGCCGAAGAAATTAAAGCCACAGTCGGTTCGGCTATGTACATGAGCAAGTCGCTATCCGCGGAAATAAAAGGCCAGGATATGGTCAGCGGTTTGCCGCGCATTGTGACGGTCACGTCCGATGATGTCACCGAGGCTTTGCAACATGATTTGGAATTACTAATGAAAGCGATTAAAGACGTCTTGCATGACACTCCGCCGGAATTGTCCGCGGATGTGATGGACAAAGGAATTATTTTGACCGGCGGGTCGGCGCAACTCCGCAATCTCGCCGAACTCATTGCCGAGACGACCGGCGTGTCCACTTATGTGGCCGAAGACCCGATTTTCTGTGCGGTCAAAGGCACGGGCACGGCTCTGGAAAATATTGATAATTACAAACGAAGTATTTTGGCGACGAGATAAAATTGTGAAATTGACTATGTTGCAAGTTAAACATTTGATAAAACAATTTAATAATTTGCAACTAATACATGGAGATAAAAGTTTGGACGCCGTTTGCGGTGCCGGTGAGATTTATAATCCGAAAATTTGTTTGGTGTTTATGAATCCGACCGGCAGAAATGTTTCTTCCGATAAAAAATGGAACGGGTTAAAAGCTCCTTGGATAGGCACCAAGAATGTTTGGAAGATGCTTTTTCAACTCGGTTTTTTTGACGAAAAATTTTTTAAAGAAATTGATGAAAAAAGACCGTGTGATTGGAATCGCGAATTTGCCGATAAAGTTTATTTAAAAGTCAGAGATTGTTCGTTGTATATAACCAATTTGTCAAAGGCGACACAAGCGGACGCAAGGCATCTTAAGGACGAAGTATTTAGAGAATATTTGGATTTGTTTAAAAAAGAGATAAATATTATTAAACCGGAAATTATCATAACTTTTGGTAATCAAGTAAGTTCGGTTTTACTAGGCAAGAACATCAAAGTTTCGGATTACAGAAAAAAGTTTGAAATAATGGAAATCAAAGGGCAAATATTTAAAATTTTTCCGGTGTATTATCCAGTTGGACAAGGCATGAGAAATATCGCGAAAGCAAAAGAGGATATTGAATGGGTTGTAAAAAATGAAGTATAAACAATTATTATGGAGGAAAAAAATAAAATCATAATTTATAAAACCGATAGCGGTCAGACAAGATTGGAAGTGAAACTTGTAAATGAGACCGTCTGGCTCAGCCAAAAACAAATGGCTGAATTATTTGATTGTAGCACTGATAATATAAGTCTGCATTTGAAAAAAATATTTAAGGAGGACGAGCTAAAGGAAAATTCAGTTACCGAGGATTACTCGGTAACTGCGTCAGACGGTAAGAAATATCTAATAAAGCACTATAATTTAGATGCAATTATTTCTGTTGGTTATAGGATAAATTCAAAAGCCGGTACAAAATTCCGCCAATGGGCGACCAAGACATTGCGTCATCATATCGTTGACGGTTTTACTATAAACAAAAAACGTTTAGCCAAAAATTATGACGCGTTTTTGTCGGCCGTGGAAAATGTGAAAAAATTATTGCCGGCGGGCGGACAAATTAAACCCGAAGACGCTTTGGAACTGATTAAAATGTTTGCACCAACAATGACCGGTTTGATTTTGAGATAATAAATATGACGAAACAGAAATCAAAAATCAACACCCATAATAGTTTCACCGAATTTTTGCTTTACACCACTCCCAACGGGCAGGTGAAAGTAGAAATATTTTTGCGTGATGAAAATATTTGGTTGACACAGGATAAAATAGCACTATTATTTGGCGTGCAACGACCGGCCATCACTAAGCATCTAAAAAATATCTTTGAAAGTGGAGAATTAGATGAAAAAGTGGTTAGTTCCATTTTGGAACATACCACTATTCATGGAGCCATATCAGGAAAAACACAAAATCAATCTATAAAATTTTACAACCTAGACGCCATTCTTTCTGTCGGATATAGAGTCAATAGCGCACAGGCGACACAATTTAGAATTTGGGCAACGGCTAGATTAAAGGAATACATTATCAAAGGTTTCACGATGGATGATGAACGATTAAAGAACCCAAATACTATTTTCGGGGAAGATTATTTTGAGGAACAGTTGGCAAGGATTAGAAATATTCGTTCCAGTGAACGACGGCTGTATCAAAAAATTACCGATATTTATGCCGAATGTAGCGCTGATTATAATCCGAATGAAATAATAACCAAACAATTTTTTTCCACGGTGCAAAATAAGCTACATTTTGCCATCACTGGAAAAACCGCTGCAGAAATAATTAGTGAACGAGTGGATAGCACCAAAGAGAATATGGGTTTGACCGTTTGGAAAAATTCCCCCAAAGGTCGGATTAGAGAAACTGATGTGGTGATTGCCAAAAATTATTTGAGTGAACAAGAGTTTGACCACTTGAATAGAATCGTTACGATGTATTTAGATTATGCGGAAATGCAAGCTAAGAATGGCGTTTTAATGCGGATGAAGGATTGGGTTTTGAAATTAGACGCTTTCTTAAAATTTAATGAAAAACAGATTTTGTCTGATGTCGGTAAAATCAGTCACGAAGTGGCTGAAGCCCTGGCATTGGAGGAATATGAAAAATTTCGCGTGGTGCAAGACCGAAATTACATTTCTGATTTTGATCGGGAGGTGAAAAAAATTTTGAAGGTGAAAAATAACACGAAATGTAGAAAATAATTCTACTAATTTTTATGTCCAACTTCTTAAAACATTTTTCCGAATTATCCAAATCCAACGCCTCCATTGCCGGCGGCAAGGGCGCGTCTCTCGGCGAACTCATTGCCGAGACGACCAGTGTGTCCACTTACGTGGCCGAGGATCCGATTTTCTGCGCGGTCAAAGGCACGGGCACGGCTCTGGAAAATATTGATAATTACAAACGAAGTATTTTGGCGACACGGTAGCGTGTCATTCCGAACGAAGCGAAGCGGAGTGAGGAATCCCTTCAAGTTTTTTTAGTTATCGTTGGCGAATTTTTTATCGAACCGATCCTCTTCCTCGCTTTTTATATCGTAGTATTTTTGCCAATCATTTTGTTCATTGAGTCCCAATTCTTCCATTCTCAGTTTTGTTCTAAGCGCGACAACTCGATTTTTGCGTTTGTTTTGTGCATCGCCAACAATAAAATGGCCAAACACGCCACTGGTTGGTGGTGTTAGGAACTGAACCTGTGGATTTTCAAGATACTCTAATTCATTTTTTTCAGCATCGGTAAGCGGCATAGAAAAAATATTAGAAATTAGTAATAAATATTTGATTAAAGTGATGGGACGTTAAAATTATTTGCATTCTGTTTATTATAAATTTTTTCCGCAAGATTTACAATATAATCATTATTGATAACTTTTTCCGCATATTCGCGCGCAATGGAATCATAACCGTAATAACAACCGGCGATAGCTCCCGTCACAGCTGCGAATGTATCGGTATCATTGCCAAGAAGTATGACTTTTGTGATGCCGTCAATATAATTCTTAGAAGTTAACCACGCCCAAATAGCAATTCGGAGAGTATCAACCGAATAACCACTGACGGGATATTCGTAATTGTTTATTGAAATGTAATTTATGTCTAGAACATCCTGTATTTCGTTCGGTAAAGTATTTCCAAAAATGGACTGGATCTCGGGCAAAATGTTATTTCTCGGCGTTCCCTCAGCAACCAATGATATTATTGAGTTTAGCACAACACATGCCCATCCGGCGATATTATAATTATGTGTCAAATAACTGGAAAGAAGACTTTTTTCTTTAATGTCTTTATAATTTCCCCGGTAATAAAGTCCAATGGGGGCACATCGCATGAGGCACCCGTTACCGCCAGCGGTGACGTCAGTGCCATCCATTTTGTTTAAGTCGATTTTTTTTGCGAGTGATTTTAATGTTTGTTGGCCAATGCCATAACAACGATCTTTGAACGGAGTAGCATGTCCGTTTTGGTACCATTGTCTATACCGTTCGAATTGATCGTCAATGTTAAAGTCTTTTTCAATTAAACTCTCAGCCAGACAAATCATCGTTGCTGTATCATCGCTGTAGAATCCCGCGGGGAAGCCTACGTCGCCATAAGAAAAATCCTTGATTACGAGCTTATCATCTCTCAGGTACTGAGCGACATTTTCCTTTTTCCAAAATTCAAAAGGCGTACCAAGAACATCGCCGACCGCCAAACCGGAAAGGCATCCCTTGTATTGATTTAAAATATATTCATTGTTGCTCATGTGTCCTATTTTTTTTAATAAGCCGGTATAAAGACCATAAAATCGAGTCTAGCAATTTGACGTCCGACAACATCTCATTTTGCCATTTAAAATTCTCTCGTAGAGCTTTTTGTTGAAATTCTTTTCTAAATTTGATTAGCAAGTCAATTACTTTGTCATTATTTAATAATATATTAAAACGATTTCTTAATTCCCCATAGATTTCCAGTCGGTTATTTATTTTTTCATCGAGTGTTCCCGTATGAGTTTGTTGGGGCAGCTTTAAAATTTCGGAAATATTATTATCATAAATCGGACTGTCGTTGTCGAGAGTGTGTATTAGCTTAGACGCAAAACTTAAATATAACTTTTTCGGTCTATTGCCGTCGACGATACCAAATAATATTTTTAGGATCAAGTTAATATCATTTTGCTCATTGAAAAGTAGATCAAAAAATATATGTTTTTGAGTTTCGCCCATGCCATGCGGCCCGTCCATGATATAAAAATTACAGAAGACTCGTTTGAAATTATTATCAAATTCTTTATCTATATATTTTTTGGAAATTATAAAATATTTGTTGAAATGGTCCCAATGATTCTCTGATAATTGTGCAATAATTTCTTCAAAATTTTTTTCTAGATACTCAACAATCTGATTGTCGCTTAAATTTGGTGATTGAGTTATGCGTCTTTGTGTTATGGTCGCATTGTTTTTTGGTAGTTTTTCATGCGCCTTATAAACGCAATGATTGTCAACGTCATATATTCTCACATCGTGCCCATCATCAAATTCTGTCCATTCCGCCAGCGTCTTTTTATTATAATTGAGAGCTGAAAAAAGGCGGTCAGCCAAAGTCACCGCGTCTTGGATGTCAGTGTAATTATCGCCGATTAACGCATATCTTTCGTCTTCGAAGATGTCTGCATAATGGTACGCGTCAAGTAAATCTATTACATATATAGTGAACGGAGATTTCATTTGTTCAGAGTTTTTCATATGTTTTAATACGAAAAAATTAGTAAATTCATTCACAAAATACATTGTAGCATATTCTTAAAAATTAACAAAAATAAGTTTCGATCCTTTAATTTCCCTAACTTAAATTTTGTGTTATACTTAAACAATAATATTAATTATATTTTCGCTTATTATGTCCCTCAAGCAAACCCTCACCCAACCGGTCGGAAGTGAAAGTTTTCAAAAATATTGTAAAACCGTCGGACAAAAAGTCAAAAAAATTTTTGTATTTCTTTCTTTTCTCACGATGTGGATCTCGGCCGGAGCAATAATTTTGTTTTGTTATGCCGCGTCCGAGAACGAAGGGGATTATGATACTACAACATTTTACAACTCAGCACAACCGGAACAAATTTGTAATGTTTCGGGTATTGTCATGCACGGTGGTGTGCTTACATACATTCCCAATGAAGACGTCGACGCGGACGGAAATATAACCGTTGATGAATTTTCTTCGGAAAGTGTCGTGCAAAAAATTCGTGAAGCGGACAAGGACACGAATATCAAAGCAATTTTGGTGGAAATTGATTCTTACGGCGGTTCGCCAGTCGCCGGCGAAGAAATTGCTCGTGCGTTGAAAGAAGCAATGAAACCGACGGTTGCCTTGCTTCGCGACGCTGGCGCTTCGGCCGCGTATATGGCCGCGACTGGAGCGGACAGAATTTTCGCCTCCAAAAATTCCGATGTCGGCAGTATTGGTGCCACCATGTCGTATTTGGACAATGCAGGGCAGAACACTGCGAACGGTTTATCATATAATCAGTTGAGTAGCGGGAAATTCAAAGACACTGGAAGCTCGGACAAAAAATTAACCGCCGAAGAAAAATCTTTGCTGATGCGCGATGTAAATATAACTTATGAAAATTTTATTGATCTCGTTGCGGCGAACAGAAATATGGACGAAACGAAAGTAAGAAGTTTGGCCGACGGCTCAACAATGATGGGGGAAATGGCTTTGGAAAATGGCTTGATTGATCAAATTGGCGACCAATACGATGTGGAAAAATATTTACGGGAGTTGATCGGTGAGAATACAAATATTTGCTGGTAAAAAAGATTGCCACGTCGCTCCCCGCGGGAGTTCCTCGCAATGACACACCACTGGATTCCCGCCTTCGTGGGAATGACAAAATATATTTATGACCCTCGCCATTGAAGCCTCACACGCCAACAAAGCTAAACGCACCGGAGTGGAGGAGTACTCTTGGCAAATTATCCAACACTTGAAAAAAGTGGTTCCTTCGGATGTCCAAGTAATTTTGTACAGCCAAACTCCGCTTTTGCCCGGGCTGGCGGATTTGCCCGCCAATTGGCAATCGCGCGTTCTGGCCTGGCCGCAAAAAATGCCGAGGCGTTTGCGCAAAGGCTGGACTCAGACGCGTTTGTCGTGGGAATTTTTTCGCCATCCGCCTGATATATTTTTCGCGCCGGCGCAACTGGTGCCAATGGCCTGTCCCGAAAAAACCGTGGTGACTGTCCATGATAGCGCGTTTGTCGTTTATCCGAAATTGTATGGACTGGCGAGCCGGACGTATTTGAAATGGATGAATAAATTAATCGTAAAAAAAGCGCGGGCCATTATCACGCCGTCCGAATTCAGCAAAAATGAATTGGTAAAATATTATGGCGCGGATAAAAACAAAATTTTTGTCACACCGCTCGGCTATGATAAAGATACGTATTATCCGGCATTTGATAACGCGCGACAAGGGATTCCTCGGCTCTCCGCCAGTTGGCGGATCGCTCGGAATGACACGCGACCAATCGCCAAAAAATATATTTTATCGGTCGGACGTTTGGAAAATAAAAAAAATACCGCCAACATTGTTCGGGCGTTTGATATTGTGAGGCGCGAATGCGATTGTCAATTGGTTTTGGCGGGGACGCCGGGCGTGGGTTATGCCGAGGTGGAACAAGCAATACTGCAAAGTCCGTATAACAAAGATATTATTCTCACGGGTTGGGTTGAGACAGAAGATATCGCCGCTCTGATGCGCTCGGCCGAGGTTTTTATTTTTCCGTCTCGTTATGAGGGTTTTGGGATTCCGGTTTTGGAAGCCATGGCCTCGGGCTGTCCGGTTATCGCCTCGCGCGGGAATAGTTTGCCCCAAGTCGGCGGGGAAGCGGCGATTTATGTCTCGCCGGATGATATCGGCGAGATTGCCGGAGCAATCATAAAAATTTTGACCGATCAAAATTTCAAGAATCAAATGACTGAAAATGGCTTGGTCCAAGCGCAAAAATTTTCCTGGCAAAAAACCGCGGAATTAACATGGCAGGCCTTGCGATAAACAACAAAATAGGGTAGTATAAATACGCGTTAATAACGCGTATTATTTGTTATCGTATGCTCATCGGCCACCGTCAAACAGTCAATTTTTTGTCCGAATCAATGGACAAAAAGACCCTGGCTCACGCCTTGTGTTTTGTCGGGCCGGACCAAGTGGGCAAGCGGGCGGTGGCGGCTTATCTTATCGCGCGGGCCTTTGGCGTGGAGGAAGCCAAGCTCGCCGCGCACCCGGATTTTTTTTATCTGGAACGCGAAGTGGATGAGAAAAAAAATCGTTTAAAAAAAGACATCAGCATCGCGCAAGCGAAAACCGTGGGAAGTTTTTTGGCCAACAAGTCCTGGTTTGGCGGGACCAAAGCGGTTTTGATTGATGAAGCCGAGGCCGTGAACGATGAAGCGGCCAACGCCCTTTTGAAAACTTTGGAAGAATCCATTGATAACAATCTGATAATTCTCCTCACGACCGACGAAACACTTTTACCCGCGACCGTGCGTTCGCGCTGTCAGATAATAAATTTTTCTTTGGTGGCGGATGATGAAATCGCGGAAGGGTTACGGCAAATGGGACGCGAGGCGGCTCTTGCGCGTGAAGCGGCCAAATTATCCTGGGGCCGGCCCGGGCGAGCGATAATTTTTTCCACCGAGCCCGAAGCCATGGATGAATGCCGGATTGAATCCGCGCGTATGCAAAAAATGATGGGCGCGCCGTTTCATCAAAAATTAAAAGACACTGAAGAATTATTTGGCGACAAAGAAGACGCTGTCCGCGGACGCGACCGCCTGAAAAGAACTTTGGAAATTTGGACTATGATTTGGCGCGAAGCTTTGCGCGGTGATTCATTGTTTGGCAAAACTTATCGGCCGGCAGACGCGGCCGAAATAATTGACGCCTTGTCCGAAGCGCGGGATTTGCTGGGGCGCAATATCCATCCGCGTTTATTAATTGAAAGAATACTTTTAAAAATTTGAAGTGCGATGCTAATATACTAATGCATACGAATTATACAAATATATAAATATTATAAAAATATGACAAAGGAAAAAATTTTATCTCTGCTCGCTGTCGCTTCGCTCGTTTTCACGGGCGCGAGTTGTATTTCTTTCAAGAGCAGTACCGAGTCCGGGCCGATGGGCATGTATCGCACGGCCGATCAGGGCGAGACTTGGTCGCAAATCGCGAGTTATCCCACGTCCAAGGGCGTGCAGAGTATTGCCGAAGTCAAAGTTTATAAAATTTTTGAAGACCCGAGCGACCCGAACGCGTTTTATCTGGGCACGCGCAGTCAGGGATTATTTTATACTTATAACAACGGCGACACCTGGCAATTTGTGCCGTCCATGAATGGTAAATTTATTTACGCGCTCGCGGTTGACCCGACCGACAAATGCACGGTTTACGCGAGCGATGGCACAAACATTTTTAAGACCGAGGATTGTTCCCGCACTTGGGCTACTGTCTTTACCGAAGGACGCACCGACCAGCAAATCCGCGCTTTGGATATTGACCCGGCGGACAATTCTATTTGGTGCGCGGAATCCGGCGGTGATGTGATGGCCAGCCGTGATGCCGGACACAGTTGGACCGTGATGAAACGTTTTGACCTCGCTCTGCAAGATTTAGCCGTGGACAAAAAACACGCCGGACGAGTTTATGTGGCCAGCCAGAAAAAAGGTTTGTACCGCTCGGATGACAATGGCATGAATTGGACTGACTTGCGCGCCGGCATGAAAGACTTTACCGACAGTATGACTTTTTATCGGATGTATGTTAATCCGTCTCAAGACAATAGTTTATTTTGGATTAGCAAATACGGCGTGATGCGATCGGACGACGCCGGCGCCACTTGGCGTGAATTAAAATTACTCACTCCGCCGGGCTCGGTGACAATTTACGCGTTTGCCACCAATCCAAGCAATCAAAATGAAATATTTTATACCGGCACGATTCTGGGCGACAAGAATGTTCATGTCCGTTCCACTTTTTACAAAAGCACGGATGGCGGGACGACTTGGGTGACGAAAAAATTACCGACCAACACTGTTCCGGTTGCATTAAAAATCCATACCAAAAACACCGGCACATTTTTGATGGGCTTTACGGTGTTGAATTAGTCGCGTCAGTTCTAATCAATCTCAATCTGTCTAAATCAATGTTAATATGAACATAAACGAACACAAAGAAGAATTTAACAAGGTTTTGGATTTCATGAAGCAGGACATCGCCGGGCTCCGCACGGGCCGAGCCAGCACGATTATGGTGGAGGATGTCAGTGTGGAAGCCTATGGTTCGCGCCAACCGCTCAAAGCCGTGGCTTCAATTTCTGTGTCTGATGCCAAAACTTTGGTGATTGAACCGTGGGACAAATCTTTGCTCCAGGCCGTGGAAAAAGGCATTCGTGAATCAAATCTCGGATTGAATCCGGTCAATGACGGTCGTATAATCCGTTTGTGTTTGCCGGAACTCACGGTGGAACGCCGGGCCGAGCTGGTCAAAGTTTTGCACACCAAATTGGAAAACGCCCGTATTTCCGTGCGCCAAGTGCGCGAGGAAGTGCGCGATAAAATTGCCGAAGCCGAAGAAGCGGGGAGTGTTGGCGAGGACGAAAAATTTCGCATGCAGGAGGATTTGGATAAAATGGTCAAGGATTATAATGAACAGATAAAAACAATCGGTGAGAAAAAAGAAAGCGAGATCAACACAGTTTAATATTTTCAAATTATTTATGCCAAGCAATGATAAAATGGAGGAAATTATTTCACTGTGCAAGCGTCGGGGTTTTGTTTTTCCGGGTTCGGAAATTTACGGCGGTTTGGCCAATAGCTGGGACTTTGGTCCGTTGGGACATTTGCTCAAGCAAAACATCAAAAAGGCCTGGTGGAAATTTTTTGTCCAAGAACGCGAGGACATGGTCGGCATTGACGCGGCCATTATCATGAATCCGAAAGTTTGGGTCGCTTCAGGGCACTTGGAAAATTTCAGCGACCAATTAGTGGAATGCAAAGAATGCCATCATCGTTTCCGCATTGACCATTTATTGGAAGCCAAAGGCATTACGCCCAAGTATGACAAAGACCAAATCGTCATGGATAATAGCGTGGTGTGCCCGGATTGCGAGGGAAAATTAACCGACCCGAAAAGTTTTAATTTGATGTTCAAGACGTTTATCGGCACGAACGAAGATAATACCACCGAGGCCTATCTGCGCCCCGAAACCGCCGGTGGCATGTTCGTGAATTTTAAAAATGTTCAGCAAACCACGCGCCGTAAATTGCCGTTTGGCATTGCTCAAATCGGCAAATGTTTCCGCAATGAAATCACGCCGGGAAATTTTATTTTCCGCACGCGTGAATTTGAAATCGGCGAGCTGGAATATTTTATCAACCCCCATTCGCCAGCTGGCGAATGGGAGAAAATTTTTGAAATGTGGCTCACTGAAATCAAACGCTGGTGGCAGGATGTGATGAAAGTGAATGTGGATAATTTGGTTTGGCATGAGATTCCGGACGGGGAGCGGGCGCATTACAGCAAGCGCACGATGGACATTGAATACAAATATCCGTTTGGTATCAAAGAATTGCACGGCATTGCCTATCGCACGGATTTTGATTTGTCTCGCCATGAAAAAGTCAGCGGCGCGGATTTGCATTATACCGACCCTGAGACCAATGAAAAATTTATTCCGCATGTGATTGAACCGACTTTTGGCATTGAACGCATGTTGCTCGTCGCTTTGCTGGAAGCGTATCACGAGGAGGAGGCTCCGACATCTGAAGAAGGGGAGACGGAAAAAAGAATCGTGATGAAATTTCCGAAGTACCTCGCGCCGTATCAGGTGGCGGTACTGCCGTTGTCCAAGAAAGATGAATTATCTCAAGTGTCCAAACCATTGGCCGCGGAACTCAGAAAACATTTTGTGGTTGATTATGATGAGACGCAAAGCATTGGCAAGCGCTATCGCCGGCAAGATGAAATCGGCACACCGTATTGCGTGACCGTGGATTTTGAGTCCATTGAAGACAAAAAGGTGACTGTGCGCGACCGCGACACAATGGCGCAAGAACGCGTGGCCATCGCAGAATTAAAAAATTATTTAGAGGGTAAATTTATTAATTAAAATATATATGAATAGAGAACAACGTGTGGATGTTGGTAATCAGTTTAGAAATCCGGGTGGAGAAGCGAGCGGGGGTCTGACTGATGAATTGGAAACCGGAGCGAATCCATTAGATAATTATACGCCGGATCAGTTGCGTGATGCGTTGAAAAGAAACAAAACGGCGCTGGAACACGCAAAACAAAATCCGGATGATTATCGCGAAGAAGACGTTGCCAGGCTTGCAAAGGTTATTGTTGATATTGAAAATCGTTTGACAGATTTAACGGGACCAAAGGCGTAAAAAATTTATGCATAAAATAAAAAAATTAAAAAACGGCCTCACCGTAATTGAGGCGCCGGTTAGCGGTACCCACGCCGTCACTTTTTTGTGCTTGGTGCCAATTGGCTCGCGCTATGAGAATAAAAAAATTAGTGGTGTCTCGCATTTCGTGGAGCATTTGATGTTTAAAGGCACAACCAAACGTCCAACCTCATTGGATATTTCTCGCGAACTGGATGCGGCCGGCGCGCAATTCAATGCCTTCACGGATAAAGATCGCACCGGTTATTGGATTAAAATTGACGCCAAACATCAGGAAAAAGCCGTGGATATTTTATCGGACATGATTTTTAATTCAAAATTTGATGCCGATGATATTAAACGTGAGAAAGGCGTCATTATTGAGGAAATAAGGATGTATGATGACAATCCCCGCGCCGCGGTGGAGTTGATGTTTGATCGTGTGATGTACGGCAATCATCCACTGGGTTGGGATATCGCCGGTTCGGTTAAAGGCATCAAGGCGATGAGCCGAGCCGATTTGTTTAATTATTATAAAGACGCGTACGCGCCCGGCAATATGGTGGTAGTCGCGGCCGGTAAAGTTGACGCAAATACGAACCGTTTGATCAAGAAATATTTTGGTCGAGCGCCAAAGCGTCCGTCAAAAATCACCAAGGAAAAATTTATCAAATTTAATCATCAAAAATACGCGTCAAAGACAAAACGGATTGACGCGGAAAAACGCAAGCTGGACCAATCACAAGTCATCATCGGTTATCCCGGATTAAAGATGGGCGACCCGCGCCGATACGCCTTGTCCGTGATGCTTAATATTTTGGGCGGGGGAATGAGTTCGCGTTTATTCACCGAAGTGCGCGAGAAAAGAGGATTGGCTTATAGCGTGCGCGCCGAAGCGGCGGTTTATCGCGATACGGGGGCCGTATGCGTCACGGCAGGTTTGGATCCGAAACGGTTGCGAGAAGCGGTATTGGTTATTAGCAAAGAATGTGAACGGATGGCGAGTGAGTCGGTTACGGAAAAAGAATTGATTGATGCAAAAAATAATATCGCCGGACACCTGGCTCTCGCCATGGAAGATTCCAGCGCGCAAGCTAATTGGTACGCGGGCAAATTTTGGTTTGAGAAAAATCTGATTGATTGGAACGAGGAAATAAAAAATTTACAGAAAGTAAAAATTAGCGATGTGAAAAAAATTGCGGCTGAAATTTTTAAGCCGAGCGAGCGCCGCGCTTCCGTAATCAGTCCGTTAAAAAAATCATCGGTGATAAGCATACTAAAATAATATGAAACAAACCGCGAAGACAATTCATTTGTTTGCCAACTGGAAAATGTATTTGGACTATGACGAGAGCAATATTTTGGCTCATGCTTTCGCAAGCAGTCTAAAAAAACGTCCGGATGAAATAGATATCGCGGTTTTTCCGAGCGCTCTGGCGCTTTATCCAGCCGGCCAAGTTTTGCGCGACGTCGGTATTGGTGTTGGCGCGCAAAATGTATTTTGGGCGGACAAAGGCGGTTATACCGGAGAAGTTTCCGCGCAAATGTATAAAGACGCGGGTTGCGAGTACGCGTTGGTCGGCCATTCGGAGCGCCGGCATGTTTTTGGTGAAAGTAATCACGATGTGCGCCAAAAAATGGAAGCGGTTTTGAATTTAGGTTTAACCCCGGTGGTGTGCGTTGGCGAGACAGCCGAAGAAAGAAAAGCCGGTAAAACCGATGAGGTAGTGGAAGTTCAATTACGCGCCGTGTTCCAAAATTTAACTATCACCGATAAAGCGAATATATTTATTGCTTATGAACCGGTTTGGGCTATTGGCACGGGCGACGCTTGTGACGCCGAAGAAGCCGAGCGCGTGCATACGATGATTAAAAATATTGTCGCGAAATTATTGCCAAAGTTAAATTGTAAAATTTTATATGGCGGCAGCGTTCGCGCTGATAACGCGGTTGAGTATCTGTCTTTGGACAACACCGATGGCGTGCTGATTGGCAATGCTTCGGCCAAAATTGAAACATTTAAAGAAATATTTGATCAAGCCGTAAAACTTTTGAACGACTAAATATGCCCGGAATAATTTTTATTTCAATCATCGTCGCGGCGGTTCTTGTTATCGGCGCGGTTATCGCCCGTAAATTTCCCGTGGTGGCTAATTTGGATTTGGAAAATTTAACCGAAGAACAAGAACAAAGAAAAAAACGTGAACTGATTGACCGCCACCTCTTGGATAAAGGCCGAGAAGCGCATGCCAAATTTCAAAATAAATTATCCCCGATAAAAAAAGTTTGGGAGTTTGTGCAAGACAGATTTCGCCATTATGTCGGGAGAATAGAAAAACTTTTGCATTATGAAGAGTTGGTCAAGGCGCGCCAAAGGGCCAAACAAATCAGCTTTGACGAAAGGAACAAGGAAATCGGAATGTTTCTGGCTCAGGCCGGCGCGCAGGCGGCTGAGGGTAATTATGATAAGGCCGAAGAATATTATATTGCCGCGATTAAAATTGATAAAAAATCCGCGGCCGCGTATCGTGGTTTGGCTGACGCTTATTTTGCCAAGGGTGTGATTGACGAGGCGGCACAGACCTATGATTTTCTGGCCAGGCTTACCCCGGGTGATGACGCGTTGTTGGTAAAACTGTCTGAATTGGCCGAGCAAAAAGATAAAATAAATGAAGCGATAAATTATTTGGAACGAGCGACCACTATCAACGATTCTCTATCCCCGCGATTTAATCGTTTAGCTGAATTGTATATTAAAGTCGGTCATCCGGAGCTGGCTTTGGAGGCGATACAGCAGGCAGTGGAGCTGGAACCGCGAAATCCCAAGTACCTTGACTTATTAGCGGAAAATGCTATACTATGTGGCGATCGCGCGGTCGCGGAAAAGGCCTTTGAAGAATTGCGTCTAGCCAATCCGGAAAATCAGAAATTGTCCGAGTTCCGTGTCAGGATTGATAAAATATAATTTATGTGCTAAAATGTGCACATAAAAGTTGCCGCCCCGACGTTTGGTCGGGACTGCACGATAAAATAATGTATGCCGTTGTAGCTCAGTTGGTAGAGCAACTCCATGGTAAGGAGTAGGTCCGCGGTTCAAATCCGCGCAACGGCTCGGGTTTACAAATCAAACTACCAATTCGCCACCTTAGCTCAGCTGGTAGAGCAACGGTTTTGTAAACCGTAGGTCGTCGGTCCGAGCCCGACAGGTGGCTCGGAAAATTTTCGTTGGGCAGGTACCAAAGTGGCCAACTGGGGCAGACTGTAAATCTGCTGGCTCCGCCTTCCTAGGTTCGAATCCTAGCCTGCCCACCAGGGTCAACATACGAACGAGTTGTAGCCGTTCGTACAAATAATAATTTGAAAAATAAACATATGGCATCCAAAGAAAGAGAAAATATGATTAAGCTGGAATGTACTGAGTGCAAACGCACCAATTATTTCAGCCGAAAAAATAAAAAACTCTTGAAAAATAGGTTGGAATTGAAAAAATATTGCCGTCACTGCCGTAAGCATGTGACGCACAAAGAAACAAAATAAACCCAAAAGGCGGAATTTTTCCGCCTTTTGCAAACGGGGGGTTCGTATAGTGGTAGTACTATGGTCTCCAAAACCATTAGCGTGAGTTCGATTCTTACACCCCCTGCGAAAAATAATCCCTTTAGGGGTTATTTTTTTGTCTGGCTCCACTCTGTATCTTGCGGTATAATATAATGTAATAGAGCCGGATGAAATAAATAAGGCCGAATAGTTGTATTATTCAAGTATGACCTTATCCGTCAATTTAAGCGACGAGCAACTGGTAATTGAGATTCGCGAGCGGGATAAAGAATTATACGGTGAAATTATCAGACGCTACCAGACGAAGCTTACTCATTATCTGCGAAAATTTATCAGGAACGGCGATGAGCTTGAAGATGTTTTGCAAGAAGTATTTATCAAGGCCTATCGCAATTTGTTTGATTTTAACGCGGATAAAAGATTTTCTCCGTGGATTTATCGTATCGCTCATAATGAGGCGCTAAATCATATAAAAAAATACAAACGTGAATCATTTTCATTGGATGACCAAGAGTGGGAAATCATGGATGAGTCCATTGATTTAAAAAAGGATATTGATAACAATATCTTAAAAAAACGAATTGAAGACGGTCTCGCGTCCATCAAAGATAAATACCGTGAGCCACTGATACTGTTTTTACTGGAACAAAAATCATACGAGGAAATCAGTGAAATTTTGCGCCTCCCGCGCAACACAGTCGGGACGCTCGTTATGCGCGGAAAAAAAATATTGCGTGAATATTTGGTAAAACATTCATATGGAAAATAAAAACAAAATTAATATTGAGGATAAAGTAATGTCCGAGATTAAAAGCGGCCGCATCAAGCTTCGTTCCAAATATATTTTTTTGGCTGAAAAGCTTGGCTTAGGCAGTGCGTTTGCTTTAAGCGTGCTTTTGGGCGTGTTATTTTTTACGCTGGTGTTATTTTATTTGCGCGCCTCCGATAACTTGCGGTATTTGAGTTTTGGCAGCCGCGGATTGTTCGCATTTTTACAATCTTTTCCGTACGCTTTGGTGCTCGCGTTTATTGTGATGATATTTGTTGCTGGAGTTATTATTAAAAAGAGCGGGGCTTTTTACCATAAACCTTTTGGCCGGATTGCCGTTGGCTTGATTGGCTTGATTCTGATAGTCGGCGTGGCCCTGACCTTTACCAATATCGCCGAGCATATTGAACGCCGAGCGTTTGATGGCTCCAATCCCGATGGGATGCTGTTTCGTCCTCTGTTTGGCGCCGGTTTTTCCAAACACGACGGCGGATTAGCGGGAAAGATTGTTGATATTAGCGGTAAATATATTGAAGTGCAGACTCCATTTGAAGTGGTAAAAGTTGACTTAAGTAAATTGGAAGAAATTCCCAAGGGTGAAATCAAAAAAGGCGTTTTTATTGTGGCGATCGGGGAGCGAAAGGATAATATTTTTGAACCAGTAAATATCCAAGTGATGGAGGGCGATGACATGCCTATGATTCAGCGCGGGGTAGATCGTCGTTTTGGCGGATCGGCTCAGGGTATACCTCAAGCTGGAAGCGTCGGGTTTTGTCTGGCGCACTGCGCACAAACCGGTGGTGATAAGATTTTTTGTGAAAAAACTTGTATTAATAATTAATTGTTTATATGGGGAAAATATTTGGCATAATTTGGCGGCATAAAATTAAAGTAGTAATTATTATAATTATTTTGGGCGTAGGCGGATACTTTGGCTGGAAAAAGTTTTTTCCCGCGGCCGCGGTCACTCGTTATGTGACGAGCACGGTGGAAAAGGGTGTGTTGTCTTCAACTATTAGTGGCACCGGTCAAGTGGAGGCTTCAAATTCAGTGGACATTACCGCAAAAATTTCCGGTGATATCGTGTCGGTAAATTCCGCTGCCAAGGCGGGGGCCGAAGTAAAATCCGGCACAATTTTAGCATCATTGGATGCGACCGATGCGGTCAAAGCCGTGCGCGACGCACAGACCAGCTTGGAAACTGCACAGCTTGATTTGGAAGAATTGTTGGAGCCAACTGATTCCTTAACTTTATTACAATCGGAAAATTCATTGGCTGCGGCTAAAGAATCACGAACCACGCTTGATGACACCATGGCTAAAGCCTATGAAGACGGATTCAATGCTGTGGCCAACGTATTTTTGGATTTGCCGACCATTATGGCCGGGCTTGATGATATGTGGTATGATTATGACTTTGATAATAACCTCTACAATATAGATTGGTACGAAAATCGCGGTGTCGGCACCACGGCCGACGACAGCGCTAAATCCGCGAAATACCGAGACGCGGCCGAGGAGGCTTACAAAGCGGCGCGCGCCAGCTATGATATTGTGATTGACGAATATAAAAATACCACGAGATATTCCGATAACGCCACCATTGAAGAATTGATATCCGATACCTACGAAATGTCACGTTTAGTTTCGGACGCAGTCAAGAATGGAAAAAATTTCTTGGATCATGTCCAAGACGTCACGTCACAATCGGCTTATTATATTTCCACTCCGTCAACCATGACTACACACGTGAGCAGTTTGGAAAATTATACTAGTCAAACTAACTCCAATCTTTCCAGTTTGCTTTCTTCCAAATCAACCTTGACCAGTACCAAGAATTCCATCGTCAGCGCCGACCGTTCCATTGCCGAGAAAACCGCCTCGCTAGCAAAATTAAAAGAAAGCGCGGATGCTTTGGAAGTTAGAGCGCAAAAAATTACCATTGCGCAAAGAAAAAGCACTTTATCAGATGCTCAAGCGGCGCTGGCGGATTATTATATTCGCGCCCCGTTTGACGGCGTACTGGCGACCTTTACCGCCGAGAAAGGCGATTCAGTTTCAGCTAATTCATCCATTGGCAGCTTAATCACCAAAAATCAAATTGCCACCATATCATTGAACGAAGTGGATATAGCCAAAGTGGCGGTGGGTCAAAAAGCGACCATGACTTTTGATGCTATAGAAGATTTAACCATTACCGGCAAGGTGGTGGAAGTAGACACCGTGGGCGCGACAAATTCCGGTGTGGTAAGTTATGGCGTCACGGTGGCCTTTGATGTTCAGGATGCGCGCGTCAAACCGGGAATGACTGTCACTGTCAATATTATTTTAAGTAGCAAAGCTGATGTTCTTCTGGTAAATACTTCGGCAATTAAGACAGCCAATGGAGAGAGTTACGTAATGGTGATGGCCAGCGGTACACCGGAGAAACGCACAGTCACGACCGGCGATATCAGCGATACCCAAACAGAAATTACGAGCGGATTGAGCGAGGGCGAGACAATTGTGACTCAAACAATCACTACCGGTGGCACGACTTCCAGCGGTTCATCTTCATCTGATTCTTCCGGTAAATCATCTTCAAGCGATAGCAGCGGTCCTCCGGGCGGCGGCATGATGATGGGATTATAATCTGCAATTATGATCAAGTGCGAACACATTACCAAAACATATATCACCGGCGACACCGAGACTCCGGTATTAAAGGACATCAACTTTAATATTGACGAGGGCGAGTTTGTGGCCATCATCGGTCCGTCCGGCTCGGGCAAATCAACCCTTATGAATATCTTGGGCGCGTTGGATCGTCCGACCTCGGGAAAATATTTTTTGAATAACAAAAATGTTTTTGATATGTCCGAGGCCGAGACGGCCGCCATTCGTTCCGAAGAAATCGGATTTGTGTTTCAGTCGTTCAATTTGTTGCCTCGAGCGACCGTGCTTCGCAATGTGATGTTGCCGTTGATTTATAACACCCATATACCGAAGTCAGCTCGGCGCGCCAAAGCGGAGAAAGCTTTGACGGCCGTTGGTCTGGACACCGATCGTTGGCATCATCTATCTAATCAATTGTCGGGCGGACAAATGCAACGCGTGGCCATTGCTCGCGCTTTGATTAATGACCCGGGAATTATTTTGGCTGATGAACCGACCGGTAATTTGGATTCTAAAACCGGCGCCATTGTACTGGATACCTTCTCCAAATTAAACAGCGTTGACGGGCACACCATTATTTTGATTACCCATGACGCTCACGTAGCCGAGCACGCGAAACGAGTGATAGAAATTAAGGACGGCGCCATTGTGGCGGATAGAAAGAATAATTTAAAAATATAAGATATGTTATTTTCCGATTTGATGGAAGAAACATTTTTTTCAATGAAGTCAAACAAGTCGCGCGCGTCCTTGACTATTTTGGGTATTGTCATCGGCATCGGTTCGGTCATTGCCATGATATCTGTGGGTCAAGGCGTGTCCGCCGGCATTACTTCACAGATTGAATCTCTTGGCACGAATTTACTCGTGGTCTCGCCCGGCCAACAAAAATCCACCAGCGTGGTGCGCGGGGGCATGGGTTCGGCCACCACATTAACTCAAGAAGATTCAGATGCCATTGTTGAGCAAATTGTTGATATTACAGCTGTGGCTCCGACTGTTTCTTCGCGCAAACAAGTGACGGCCAAAGGCACCAATACCAACACCAGCATTTACGGTATTGATACAAAATATTTTAGCGTGAAAAATACTTCCGTTGAACTCGGCACAGAAATTACCGAGGCTCAATTAAAATCCAAATCAAAAGTGGCGATTCTTGGACCAACCACGCGCGATGATTTATTTGGTGAGGATGTTGATCCGATAGGACAAAAAATTCGTATCAACAGCCAAGAATATACTGTGATCGGCGTGACTGTGGCCAAAGGCGGAACCGGTATGGGTAGTTCCGATGATCTGATTTACATCCCTCTAACCACCGCGCAACAATATTTGACCGGTAATACAAAATTAAGCACGATTAATATTCAAGTGACCGATGCTGATATGATGACCTACGTGGAAGAAGAAATTTCTGCGTTGTTGCTTGCCCGCCATAATATCGCGGACGCGGCCAGCGCCGACTTTAGTATTATGAATCAGGCGGATATGTTGGATACGATGTCATCGGTCAGCGACACCCTAACCTTGTTGCTTGGTGCTATTGCCGGCATCTCGCTCTTGGTCGGCGGTATTGGCATTATGAATATGATGCTCACGACTGTCACCGAGCGCACACGCGAAATTGGTCTGCGCAAATCATTGGGCGCGTCCAAGAGTGATATTAGCAATCAATTTTTAGCCGAATCCGTTGTTTTGACTTTTATCGGTGGCATTATCGGCATTGTCTTGGGCTGGGTGGCGGCTTGGATGATCACCACCTTGAGTAGTACCACCACAGTGGTCACTTCATGGTCAATATTTTTGGCCGTGGGTATTTCCGCCTTTATCGGTATTGTGTTTGGTTATTATCCGGCGCACCGCGCAGCCAAGCTGGATCCGATTGAAGCTTTGCGCTATCAATAATTAATTTGTCATTATTAATAATGTATTTTTATGAGAAAAATATTTTTGCTTTCAGCGTGCGTACTATGCGTCGCGTTGTTCACCGCCGGTTGTGCCACCAAAAATAATGTGGAAAATTCTGCCGGAGGACAAACACCAAATCAAAATGGGGGATTTCAAAGTGCTTCCGGCACACCACAAATGAATTTTGGCACGGAAATAAATATTAGCGAACTCGTGGTTGGTAAAATGGTGACGGTTTTCGGTACCACCAACAGTGATGGTACTATCAGCGCGACCAGAATCATACTTGGTGAAATGCCGATGATGGACCGTGGTTCAGCTTCGGGCACGCCAAAGAAATTTACCAAAACCACCGTAGATGATTATTCTTCTGGTTCAGGTAACGGGTCAGCGCAAGGCGGATCCGGCGGAGGAATGCAGCCTCCGAGCGGTGGTCAATTTATGGGCGGAGAACGTCCAGATAGGGGGAGTACTTCGGATGAAGATGAGACCAAAATTCAACAACGCGCTCGACCATCGGGTGAGTCAACTGTGGTGGGTGAAATTATGAGTATTGACACCGGTAGTTTAACTTTGAAAGTTAAAGACGGCGGTTCAAAGATCGTTTATTACACTACCAACACCAAAGCCTATCTGGCTCCGACTTCCACTCAAATGATGGCACCGCCGAGTTCCACCGAGATGATGGGTCCGTTACCGTCTTCAACTCCGTCAAATTAATAAAATAAATAAAACGACCCACCCTTGCAGCACGGCAGGGGTGGGTTTTTGCATCAGCAACAGCACGCGGATATTTCGTGTTGGAAGCGCACCATTGTTTCCATTAGTGCGATGAGCCAGCGAGAAAATTCTTCGGTCGTTGTGCCGTCTCCGAAATTAAAATGGAACTCATCCCATTTGGTCAACGGTTCGTCGGCGCCTTTTGTCGGGATGTCGTTGTTGAGCGTGGCCGCGGCGATGATGCCCGCGAAGCCGTAATTTTCCAAACGGTCCTTGATTGATTCGGTGTCAATGGTGTTTTTGCCGACCACTAATACTATATCAGCTTGGTATATTCCTTCTGCAGCATCCATGTCGGCGAAGTCCAAGATATAACCGATCGCATATTTTCCGTACATGCGATACGCCAAATCGGTCGTTTTTAGCACGACGACGCAATCGGTGCCGACTATTGCGATCTTGATTTTCAATGTTTCCACGGTTTTCCTCCTTGTAAAAAGGGCGTTTGCCCGATGTTTTTTGTTCGGACTATTTAACCCTATAATATCTGGTGTTTTTGGTCAAGAGCCCGCGATACGCCGGCGGGTTTATTTATTTTGGAATGGTGGTATACTGTTATTAGTAATTCTTTAAGAATATATATGGAATTTGAACGTGCCATGGGAGAGAGGGAAGTAAAAATGGAGGAAGTCAAGAAAGTTTTTAGCGAATTAAAATTAAATTTTGACATTGAGAAATATCCGGATTTGCTTGAACGCCTGGTTGATACAGGCGAACATTTCCAGGATGCGGTGGAAATGGCGCGTATGATTGATGCTATTTGGGATAAATTGGAAGTAGACGATGCTGATCGCGAAACTTTGTTAACCGCCACATTGTTTCACGATATTGGTAAATCCGGCTCGCTAAAAATTTTTAACGATTCAAAAATGCGCGAAGTTTTTATCAAACTTTTTCCTCGCGAAAATGTGAACATTAAAACTCACGATGATCTGGTCAAGAGTCGCTCCATCAACTTTGAAGATTTGGCGCGCAACGCAGGGTTTGAAAACAGCGATCGCTTAATTGAAGTTTTATCAAGCGAACAAACTCCTCTTACCAAGGATACTCCGGCCATAGTTTTTTGGCGCTACCACGCCGATTGGACGTATGAAATTCTAAAAGATGCGGGCATTGACGAACAGATTGTCCGCATTGCCTCATCCCATCATATTTTAGTTGGGAAAAATCCAGCGCATTTATCCGAAGAAGAAATTGGCAAAGGAGCTAAAACATTAGAACTGACGGATAAGTATCATGCTCACGGGCATAGAGTGCTTGAGATGGTGGACAAGCTTCAGGCCACCATGGAACGCGGCGCGCAAAAGACGCATGAGGAAATTATTGCTTTTCTTTATAAAATTATTGACGATAGTACGGTGTCCGATAATTTGAAAAATGATTATCGGGAAATTATTGAAAAAGTTTTCACACCCAACAAAGAAATTTTTGAAAGAATTTTCAAAAAAGATTTACACTCTCGCGAATAACATCGGAATGCTCAAACGCCGGCGTTTGTTTTCACCGATTAATTTTTCTTTTTGCCGTTCCGTAGTGTCGCCTCGGTCGCCGAGATGCGCGCCAAAATTTTCCGCCTCGAAACTTGAGCCGAGAAAAATCGTGTGCTTGCCAAACCTCTGGGCGAGCGCGTCCATACCACTATAAAGCCGGTTCATTTTTTGTATTTGCGCGCCGGAATTAAATAAGTCCGGTTGAATTACATTTGGGTTTAAATCAGATAAAATTATTCCCGTGGCGCGATAATCGGTTTTACTCTTGAATAACCCGGCGAACACTCCACGCGCGACGCTGATAATTTCTTGGGGCGTGGCAGTCGGCCGAGGCAATTGTATCTCCGCGCCAAAATGCCTGAAGTCTTGCGTGCGGAGCACCACGGCCGCGGAGCCGGCGATCAGTTTGTGGCGTCTGGCTTTGATGCAAGCATTTTCAATATTTTTGGAAAGTTGGGAAAAAATAAATTCCGGGTCCTTACTCGGCGGAGTAAAGGTTTTAAATTTTTGGATGGAATAATACGAATCTTTTTCTTCCAGCTGGAGCGGCATGACCGAAGCGCCGTTTAATTCTTGCCAAATTTCCCAGAACGGCCGGGTCAGATTCGTCTTGACCCACCATTCGTTGGCGCGGGCAAAATCACCGGCTGTGGCAATGCTGTGACGGCGCAAAAATAACGACGTGGCCGTACCAATGCCCCAAATATTTTCTATGGGATATTTGTCTAAAAATTTCCAGCGTTCGCGCGCGGAAATTACAGTCAGGCCGGATGGCTTTTTCCATTTGGAGCCGACTTTGGCCAACACCTTGCTGGGCGCGAGGCCGACAGAAAATGTAAAACCGAGTTCAGTATCCAAATCGTGTTTGATTTTTTTCGCGAGCTCAGTGTAGCTTGGTTCGGAATTGGCATAGCCTGTTAAATCGGCGAAGCATTCATCTATGCCGTATTCCTCCACGGCAGCCGTGTAGCGCCGTACAATGGCGTATAGACGGCGTGAGAGTAGGGAATAGGTCTCGTAGTCAGACGGCAGGATGACGGCGTCCGGGCACAGTCGGCGGATTTCATGTAATGGCATCGCGCGGGTGATACCGCGCGCTTTGGCTTCGTAACTCATGGACGAAGCGATGCCGCGTTCTTTACCTGTGATAACTGGTTTGCCTTTGAGCTCGGGCCGGCGTGATTGTTCACAGGACGCAAAAAACGCGTCGCCGTCTATATGCAAAATCGCTTTGGGAAATGTGGATATGGCGAACATGTTATTTAATAGTTTTTTATTTTTATGCCAATTACGCCAAATTTATTTTCTTCGTTAAAGGTGTAAATTTGTCTGATTTTTTTCATGGCGTCTTCTTTTGTCTCAAAACCAAAATATTCAATCGGTAAATCCGAAAACATTTCGTCAAAAGTTTTATAGCGGTATAATCCCACAACTTTTGTCAGGATTTTATCTGTTTCATCTTCATTTTGCGCGAATTCAATAGAATCATTGATTCTAATTTTTTGCCGTTTTTCGTCAAACAAACGAGCCTCAATAATTTTATCGCCGCGTTTCATTTTTTCCAGAGGAGTTTTCATCAATTTCATTTGGTGCTTTTTCATATTTTTTTATTCTTTTTTTAGTTCATTCAGTCTATCTTGCAGGCATTTCTCGGGATTATTTATGCCCAATGTGCGCATGATGCTAAAAACGGATATGAGCGCATTCGCGGCGCGGGTACATATTAAATCCGCATCTTTTTTATTTATGGTCGCTTGAAACAGCTTTGTCGCTGATTCGTGCATGGCCAATATGTTAAAATTAATTCCGTTTTCGGTTGAATCGTAATTAGAGATTTCCTCCGCAACTTTTTCGTATGCTTCATTTAGGGTCATATTTTTTATTAAAAATTATTTATAAAATTCAAAAATTATAAAATTAAAAATTTTCCATTAAACTTTATACTTTCTTACCGATCCGACTACCACGGCCGCGATATTTAATTCATCGGTCGGCACAATCGGATGATAACGGCGATTGGCCGGCATGAGAATAACTCTCTCACCGCGTTTGTGAAAATACTTGAGGGTCCAGCCATGGTCAACTTCAGCTACCACCACATCACCGTCGCGCGGTTGGCGTCCGCGCTCCACTAGAACCAAATCACCAGGCATCAGTCCGGCTTCAATCATACTGTCACCGCTGACTTTGAGCATGTAGGTCGCTTCTTTGCGTCCGATGAGATATTCGTCCAAAGTCATGGTGTCGCAAAGTTCTTCTTCGGCCGGAGAGGGGAAGCCGGCGGCAATACTGCCGAGCAAGGGCACGCCCAAAAATTTGCGTCCGGGCGCCAACCGTCCGGAATCATCCCGGCGCAAAAATTCTTCCTCCACGAGTTTGCTCGTGATTTTGTGCACGGCATTGGTGGATTTGAGTCCGGCGAGGGACATAAATTCGCGGTAACTCGGCAGACGGCGATGTGTCTTGTGGAATTTGGTGAAGATTGGCAAGTATTTATTTCCCATATAGGTATTAACTGTGTATAATTAGTCTTGCTGATTTCATCTGTTGATGATATTATAGTGAACGTCCGTTCACCTTGTCAAATGTGACTGTGGATAACCCTTTACGCGATACCAATATACGAATACATACTAATAATACGAATAATCGCGAATTTTTAATTTTATAATTTTTGAATTTTGTAAATAATTTTTAAATAATACTCTATATAATATGTATGAAAATCTTCAAAATATTAATCTTACGAAATATTTAAATGAATGTTGTGGCGGACAAGATTGGGTAAATGAAAGGTGGTTGCGAGCATTAGACAAATTTGTCGGTGAACTTTCTGACGAGAACAAAGATATTTTAAAAGCAAGAATTAACATTATACAAAGTCATCTTCAAACCAATGACATTATAAATGAAATAATGATAGCGTGTGCGTATCATCCGCGAGCGAATTTTTTGAGTGAGGGAAAAACATTATCTTACGATATGTTTGATAAAAGTGTTAATCTTAAAATAGAAGTAAAAAGCTTAAATGAAGGTATCGATGAACAGGTGCGACATGAGAGCGATTCGTTTGTGGGACAGGCACCTCTATTGCCAGAGTCGGAGGAAAATAATGAAATATGCGGCATGAGAAACGCAATAACAAAAAAATGCAAAGATCACATTGAAAAGGCAATAAAGCAGGTTGATGAAAACGGAAAAATATATTTTGTATATGACTATAATTTATTTACAAGCAAAAATATTGGGACAAAGCACTTGCCTAATTATGTCAACACACGCGTGTCTCCATTATCACAAGATGATGTAAAAAATATTATAAATAACTGCTGGGGTGATTTTCAAAATCATTATGCAAATGTTAAATTCAAAGCAATATATTTTGGTGATTTAAGAAGCGAAGTAGGAGGCACAATATTCCATGATGAAAGTATGTGATACGGTACGCAACAGAATCGTAAGTTGTTCCTTGCTAATTGTTAATTGCTAATTACTAAACCATGTATAATTATAAAAAATTCGCCAAAAAGAAAAGCAAAAAATTTATTCCCGCCAAACCTGAACCCAACCGTTTTGAAAATATAATTATCAATGAAGAGTGGCGGACTGTGCTGGACGCTCTGGAAAACAGTCCGGAAAATATTTTCATTACCGGACGGGCCGGCACGGGCAAGTCCACCTTGTTGGATTATTGGCGGGCGCAGACCAAACAAAATATCGTAGTCCTTGCGCCGACCGGCGTGGCCGCGCTCAATGTTCGTGGCCAGACTATTCATTCATTTTTTGGTTTCAAGCCCGGCGTGTCGGTAAGCGACATCCGCAAGATGGGGAAGAAGGATGGCGCCGAAACAATGTATGGCAAGCTGGACGCGATTGTGATTGATGAGGTCTCCATGGTGCGCGCGGATTTGTTGGATTGCGTGGATAAATTTATGCGGCTCAATGGACGTGAACGAGGCCGGCCGTTTGGCGGAGCACGTTTAATTGTGTTTGGAGATTTGCACCAACTACCGCCGGTCGTCACTGATATGGAACGCGAGGCGTTTTATTCCATTTACCGCACGCCGTATTTTTTCTCATCCAAAGTTTTTACCGATCATCAGTTGCTCGGCGGTTTTGATTTTATTAAATTTGAATTATTGGAAATTCATCGGCAGAAAGACCAGAACTTTATTCGCTTGCTCAATCGCATTCGCGATAACGAAGCCACGGCCGAGGATTTGGCCGAGCTCAATTGCCGGCATAATCCTAATTTTGTTTTGGATGAAGATTATTATATTTATCTCACGGCCACCAATTATCTCGCGGCCGAAATAAATAATTCCCGCCTCAATCGTCTGAGTGGCAAGGCCGAGACTTTTACCGCGGATCAATACGGCCGGTTTGACGACCGCGTTCAGCCGACCGATGAAAAATTAAAATTAAAAATTGGTGCTCAAGTGATGCTTATCAACAACGACACGGCCGGACGTTGGGTCAATGGCACGATTGGCGTGGTCAAGAAATTTTCCAAAGACAATTATAATTTGCCGATTGTACATGTGGAATTGCCTGAGGGCGAGATTGTGGAAGTCTGCCCGCACACTTGGAAGTCTTATAGATATTTTTTCAACACCGCCGGCAATTCAGTGGAAGCCGAGGAAACCGGCGCGTTCACGCAATTGCCAATCAAGCTCGCTTGGGCCGTGACCATCCACAAAGCCCAAGGCAAAACTTTTGACCGTGTGGTTTTGGATATCGGGCGGGGGATGTTTGCTTCGGGGCAATTATATGTGGCTTTATCGCGTTGCACCTCGCTGGAGGGGATTGTCTTGATTCAACCCATTGCTCCGCGCCACATTATTTCCGACCCGCTGGTGACGGAATTTTTGAGAGGATAAATTTTAAACAAAAAACACCCCGCAAATGCGGAGTGTTTTAATGTCTATATTATTAGACGCGTTGCACGTTGATAGCGCGCGGGCCTTTGTCCGATTGCTCGGTTTCAAAGGACACGGCATCACCTTCGCGCAATTCGTTGAAGGTCACACCGACGAGGGCTGTGGAATGGAAGAAAATATCCTTTCCGCCGGCTTCTCCATCAGGAGTAATAAAGCCGAAACCCTTGTCCGTCAATCTTGCGATTTTTCCGGTCATAGTGTTGTATATAGTGAACTAAGCTGCAAAGAAGGCCTCTGCAGAAATTCGACTAGTTTCTACGTGGAAGCAAACTTTTTAGTATTATCAGTATAGCACATTTTGGGAGTTTTGTCAAGCCCCTCACCCAGAGACCAACGTGATTTGACGCATACAATTTCTATGATTGATTTAATAGAAATTTGATTATTCCGTTTTTATGGTCTCTGAGTGAGGGGTCAGATTCCTGGGCAAATTGGCTATATTCTGTTGTTTTGACGCTAAAGCGCTATATAGAGTATAATTGATTAAATGGCTGTTAAATTATTAATTTTATTGTATGAACTTAGCTTACGGATGGTATCAGACGCTCGTCAGGCCGTCCTGGGCGCCACCGGCTTGGCTGTTTGGCCCGGTTTGGACGGTTTTATACATTCTCATCGCCATTTCTTTTGGCTGGGTGCTGTGGGCAATTATCAAGAAGAAAATTCCGGCCATGGTTGGTTTGCCGTTTGCCTTGAATTTGGTTTTTAATTTGATTTTTACTCCGATACAGTTTGGTCTGCAAAATAATTTATTGGCTGCCCTGGATATTTTGCTGGTGCTTGGCACGCTCATTTGGGCGATGATTGCCATTTACCCGCGCGCTCGTTGGGTGACTTTTATAAATATTCCATATTTGCTTTGGGTTTCCTTTGCCACGGTTCTACAGCTTACGGTGACATTTTTGAATTGGTGAGATTAACAGATTAAAAATATCTTATGTTTAGACCTGATCAGTTTGTTGACCCGCGAAATTTAGTGGAGCGCCGTTCGTTGGAAAAGAAGAAAAGTCCGGAATTCTTTGCGGGCAAACTGGCGGTAATGATGCAAAAAATATCCGAGCATGTAAATAGTGAAGTGTCGGAGCAATATGGCTTGGCTGATTTTTTGCATGCAGACGGTTCGTTAAATATGGATAGTTATGCTGATGATTTGTATTCGGCCGAAGATATCGCCGATGACAATGACCGCGTGCGCGAATCAGAACTGCATTTCAGCCGTGCCGGCGTGCCTCAAGTTAAGGAATATTATCGTGAGAAATACGGCGCCAATACTCCGGATGAGATTGTGGAGCGCTGGCGCAAGGAAAAAATAATAAATAAAAATGGTCAGATGGAAATGGCGGTCACCGGACTCCTGCATAAAATTTTAAAAGATGATTTTTTGGTTGTCCGCGCTTCGGCGTTTGATGATTACAACAACGGCGTGGATAATATTATTTTGAACAAGCGCACCGGCGAAGCGATTTGCGCCTTTGATGAAGTGCACGAAGGCGGAGCTGGCGAACGCACCGGCGAGAAGATTGATAAAATAAAAAAGGTGGCGAAGAAAGGCGGGGCCAGAGTGCGCTATGGCATGAAACTGGAAAAAGGAAAATTAAAACGCGCGGAAATGACGACCTTGCCGGTATTTTATTTGGGATTAAAAAGCATTGAGTTGGAAAACTTGTTGGGGAAAATGGATTTTGATCCGGACAGCGCGCCGACCGATGTTGAACGCGTAGTGTTTGCTAAACTCACGGCTTCGCTCAAAGAACAAAAACAAATTTTGGACGGGACTGATGTCTCGCCTGCGGTGAGGAATAAATTGGAGACGTTTGGTGATTTGTTGGAGGATTTTGAGGCGAGGGGGTAAAATATTGACTATGAAATTATCGTATTATCAGAAATCGTTATCACGGAGTATTATATGTTTTGTTTTAGTGATAGTCGTCGGATATTTCTATTATAAATATCCGTTTTATAAATATCTAAAATTTTGGTGGTCGTCCTTGGCATGGATGGGTGGTTTTGCCATACTGGCATTATTGTTCAGTAAGTTCGGATACCAAATTGGTAATAGAATATTTGGCAAGCAATCAGAGGATAATGTTAAAAAGCAACTTCTGAAAGGCCTGTCCGGAAGCTATAAAATTCTTGATAATTTAGTAATAGGTGACAGAGGAAATATTGATATTGTGGTTATTGGTCCGTCGGGAGTTTGGTCTATTGAAGTTAAGAGCCATGAGGGAAATATTGGTTATGACGACGAGGAGCTTACTCGTAACGGCTGCAGGTTCCAGGAAAAGAATTTTTTACGCCAGGCATGGGCGCAGAAAAAAATAATTGAAGAAACTCTTCTCAGTGAGTTGCAATTAACATTGCATGTTTGGCCGGTGATAGTATTTGAAAATCCGAATGCTATTGTCCATTTTGGGTTGAATAAAAAGAGGGGAGTATATGTAATTGGTTATGATTGGCTAGAAAAATTAATTGCAGATTCTTTTCCGCAAAATGTATTGAATTATGAAAAAATTGAAATTATTTATAATATCTTAAATAAGTATAAAGAGAATTCCAAATGATAATTCCGGTTATGTTCGGCCTCACAAAAACCGAAATAAAAATTTTAAAAAAACTTTCCACTCCGATAAAAATTCAGGATTTTTTGGATAAGATGCCGATGAATCATGAAAAGAACGGAGAAACATATTTGTCTCCGCGCCTGTCGTTAAAAAGGCGCAAGATGCATTGTTTGGAAGGCGCTCTGGTCGCGGCTACGGCCTTGTGGCTTCGCGGGGAAAAACCGCTGCTTTTTGATTTGAAATGCGACGGGGATGACGACCATGTGGTGACGCTATACCGCCGAAACGGATACTGGGGCGCGATCAGCAAGACTAATCACGCGGTTTTGCGTTTCCGCGACCCGGTGCACAAAACTTTCCGCGAGTTGGCCTTGTCATATTTTCATGAATATTTTTTGAACAGCAATGGTAAAAAAGTTTTGGTGAGTTATTCGGCCAAACCTTTTGACTTGCGCCGTCTGGGTAGTAAATGGATTACCACCGAAGAGGATTTGTATCCCATTGCCGAAGCGATTGATGAGGCACCGCACAAACGAATTTATCCCGCGAAAAATAAAAAATTCCTCCGTCCGGCGGATAAAATGGAACGTTGCGCCGGCCGGATAATTGAGTGGAAAAAATCAAATCCGAGGACGTAAATATGTATATCCCATCATCCGAACTCCGCATCACCTTTGCAAGGTCAAGCGGCGCGGGCGGACAAAATGTGAATAAGACTTCCACCAAAGCCACCGTGCATTGGCCGATTGGGTGTTCGCGGGTTTTGTCTTTGGAACAAAAAGCGCGGGTGCGGGAAAAATTATCCAACAAAATAAATTGGAGTGATGAATTAGTGGTGGTGTCCGAACAAGAACGAACGCAGGCGCAAAATCGTGATTTGGCTATTGCGCGATTGCAGGCGCTGGTATCGCGCGCCTTAGTCATTCCCAAGAAACGCCGGCCGACCCGTCCGACCAAAGCGTCAAAAATTCGGAGGTTGGAAGCAAAAATTCATCGGTCAAAAATTAAAATTGCGCGGCGTGGCGCGGATGATTAACGTTATATTTTTTGAAATAATTCGGAGATATTTTACCGCCTTTGCGCGGTGATTTTATTATTGACAAATATACAAAAATATGTTAGTATATTTTGAATTTTCCAACATTTTCACATGAGGAGGGGCCATGTCTAAAAAAGCTAATGCCGTGCATCTGGTTGTGTTGGATAAGTCCTTTTTCAATAGAAATTCCGCCTTTATCTATCACGAGGGAGTTGACTGTTCTAGCCCGTTCTTTTCGCAAACCATTGGTCGTGCGTTCGTCGATCATTTGTTGAAACAGGGCGACATCAGCAGCAAATGCGGTGAAGTGTTGTTTCAAGGATTGACTCGGTGCGGTTTGCCGGAAGAAGTCGATGTTTACGATTATTTGATGCCGCAAGTTTTGAATTTGAATTTTATTTCGGAACAAATCTCCGAGCCTGCAACACTTGCTGCCCAAGTCGGTGATCCACGTTTGATCGCTCAGTTATACGGGAGATTACATCAGTATATTTCCTCGTGTAGGATTTTGGCCGGCGTGTGAGACTATTGAGCCGTCGGGGGTTGTCCCGCCGGCTTTTTTATTTGCCACAAAGTGCGGATTGATTATTGCACTAGTAAATGATACAATAATGTTCACGCTTAATTTGTAAATTATCTATATAAATCTGGATTCCCGCCGGAGTTTATACTCGCGAAGCGGGTGCGGGAATGACAAAAAATATGATATCAGTCAAAAATCTGACGAAAAAATTTGACGGCTTTACGGCCGTGGACAACATTTCCTTTGAAGTTAAAGAAGGAGAAATTTTTGCTTTTCTCGGTCCGAATGGCGCGGGTAAATCCACCACCATTAAAATGCTGACCACTTTGCTCAAGCCGACTTCGGGCGAAATGGATTTGAACGGGCATGACCCGGTGCGTGAATCCGATGAAGCCCGCCGGTCATTTGGTATTGTGTTCCAAGATCCGAGTTTGGATGATGATCTGACCGCTTATGAAAATATGGAATTTCACGGCGTGTTGTATGATGTGCCGGATAAATTACGCAAAGAGAGAATTGAATATTTGCTCAAGTTCGTGGAACTGTGGGAACGCCGAGATAATTTGGTCAAAGAATTTTCCGGCGGAATGAAGCGCCGGTTGGAAATCGCCCGCGGACTTTTGCATCATCCGAAAATATTTTTTCTTGACGAGCCGACTCTCGGATTGGACCCGCAAACCAGAAATGCTTTGTGGGCGCATCTGCGCGAGCTAAATAAAAACGAAAAGACTACAATATTTTTTTCCACGCATTACATGGAAGAAGCTGAGCGCATCGCCGATCGGATTGCCGTGATTGACCATGGGAAAATTATTGCCTCAGGTACGGCCGATGATTTGAAAAAGCAAACCAATACCAATTCGCTGGAAGACGCGTTTCTCGCTTTGACCGGCAAGAGTATTCGCGAGGAGACGGTCGGTTCCATGGATCATTTCCGCGCCATGCACCGCATGCATACCAATAACAAACGCTAACTATTATGAAAAAAATATACATTCTTTGGCTCAGACAAATCAAGCGTTATCTGCGTTCCAAATCGCGCATTGTCGGTTCGCTTGCGCAACCGTTATTATTTTTATTGGCCATGGGTTATGGTTTTGGTTCAGTGTACCAAAAAGCCGGCGAGGGAAATTATTTAAATTTTCTCGCGCCCGGAATTATCGGGATGAGTATTTTGTTCACTTCGGTTTTTTCCGGTATGGAAGTAATCTGGGACCGGCAGTTTGGTTTTCTCAAAGAAACTTTGGTCGCGCCCATGTCGCGCCTAAGCATTATGATCGGCCGGACTTTGGGTGGGGCGACTGTCGCGACTTTGCAAGGCGTGATCGTGATGTTTATCGCCATGCTGTTTGGTTTTCATCCGGTAAGTTGGCTCATGATTATTCCGGCTATTCTTATCATGTTTTTGGTTTCGCTTCTTTTTACTTCGCTCGGCACTATGATCGCGTCTTTGCTTGACGATATGCAAGGCTTCCAACTCATTATGAATTTTTTGGTCATGCCGTTATTTTTTCTCTCGGGCGCGCTTTTCCCGCTGGACGGCCTGCCGGCCGCGCTCGCCATTATCGCGCAGATTGATCCGCTATCTTACGGCATTGACGCTCTTCGCGCTTTGCTTATCGGCGCCGGACATTACGGCTTGACCATGGATTTTATCGTCCTCGGCGCAGTGACTGTATTGTTCTGGTCGCTGGGTAGTTATTTCTTTAGGAAGATACAGATTTAGTTTTATCTCACCATCTTCTCAAACACCGCCCCGAATAAATTATCCGGGACGGTTTTATTTTCCGTCACGCGTTAGATGTGCTATAATATAAATAATTATTTCACAAAATAAATTTTGGGAAAATATGGATGTTAAAGAAATCAAAGGCAAAAAATGCCGTTGGATACATTTGTCGGATATTGATGAATCCACCGGAACATATTTGAGAGACAACTTCAAATTTCACGCTTTGGATATTGAGGACGTCATGTCCGATAGCCAGCGGCCGAAAATTGATATTTACAAATATTATCTTTTTTTAATCGCGGTTTTTCCGTATTACGACAAGGAAAAATTCAAAGTCCGCGGACGCGAGGTGGACATATTTTTAAATCGTGATACGCTTATCACAGTTGCCAAAAACCCCAATCCTTTTTTGGATCATATTTTTGAACGAGTGAACGTCAGTCGTAAATTAAAAAAATTATGGGTGGAAAAAGGCGTTAGTTTTTTACTATACAAGATTTTGGAAAAATTATTCCGCGAGTCGCATCAGGCGTTTGACATTGTCGGCCGGCAAATTGCCGAAGTGGAGGATGATGTCTATGATAACGAGTTGAAGAGCGTGGCCCGCGACCTCGCGCTCATCAGGCGTTCAACTTTTACCTTGCGCCGTTTGCTTGACCCGCAGCGCTTCACCATCAACGTGCTGGTCAATTTGGATCGTGAATTTATTCCGGCCGAGATGGCGAATTATTTTGACAACATCCATGACTATATTGAAAAAACTTGGGTGGAAGTGGAGAGCCATCGCGATATGGTGGACGGCTTGCACCGCACCAATGAGTCCCTTATTTCTCAGCACACCAACCGTGTCATTACCACACTTACCGTTATTTCCGCTTCGCTCATGCCTCTCACTTTACTTTCCGGCATTTACGGTATGAACATAAATGTGCCGTTTGTGGACGAACCGATAAAAGTTTTTGCGTTATTTATCGGCGTGGCGCTTTTTACCATGTTGTTGGTCGTCATGCTTATTCGCAGTAAAAAAGTTTAATATGAATAAATTTGTCAAAGCGATTTTGTTGGTAGTCGGTATCATGATTTTTGGAATTTTTATCGGTTGGATGTGGGGGCGCGGTCAAGCCGTAGATAAAACCATTACTGATCAAACTATCCTGACGGCATTGCGCGAGCGCGGATTTTTGGTGACGGAGACTATTGTTTCTACGGTGGCGACCAACATCAAAACCGATCAGGCCAGTCTATGGAAAAAATTATTTTGGGGTCAGGAGATTAACGCCTCAGCCGTGGCCGAAGTTAATTTGGGTGTGGATTTAGAAAAATTGTCCGCCGCAGACATTAAGGTTTCCGGCAAAAAAATTATCGTGGAAATTCCGGGTGCGGAAATTTTTAATTCGCGTTTGGTGGGGGATATTAGCGTGGAAAACACTCAAGGCATATTAAAAAGATTTTTAGAAAATGACGACGGCTATAATCAGGCGATGGCTGAACTGATCAAACAAGCGGAGAGCGCAGCCACCTCCACGGAAATGATGGCGACCGCGAATAACAAGGCCAAAGAGGAAATCAAGCGTCTGGTTGGTTATATGGCGGGGGACACGGAAATTACTGTAAATATTAAATAATATTTCGTCGTGAGGGGTTGCACGACAGCCGTTATTTTGTTATATTTAACCCGTATGCCGATTAGCCTTGAAGAAATAAAGAAGATCGCCTTGTTGGCTCGGATTAAGCTAACTCCGGACGAAGAAAAACGCCACGCCGAAACCATTTCGGCGGTTTTGGATTATATGAAAATTTTGAATGAAGTGCCGACTGACGGCGTTGAACCAACGTCCCAAGTGACGGGCCTAAGCAACGTTTATCGGGAGGACGAAGCTGTGATATCTACGAATAAAAAAGAATTGATGGATTGTATGCCCGATGTTTACGCCGGAGAATTAAAAGTACCGGCGGTGTTTAGCGAAGTTGAAAGTTCATAAAGTTATAAAGTTTATAAAGTATTGTGGAATTAAACGAACTGACAATCAAAGAATCTGTTGAAGGATTGAAGAAAAAGAAATTTAGCGCCATGGAATTAACCGAGGCGTGTTTGTCGCAAATCAAAAAGCGCAATAAAGAATTGAACGCGTTTATCACTGTGAATGAAGAAGAGGCGTTAACTGACGCCAAGACCGCCGATGTTTTAATTTCAGAAAAGAAGGCAGGCGCTCTCACCGGTGTGCCGTTCAGCGTGAAGGATGCAATTGTGACCGAGGGAATTCGTTCCACGGGTGCGGCCAAAATTTTGGATAAATATATTCCGCCGTATGAAGCGACAGTGATAAAAAAATTGCGCGCCGCGGGCGGCGTCGTAATTGGAAAAAATAATTGTGATGCTTTTGGCCACGGCGCGAGCAATGAAAACAGCATGTATGGCCCGGTAAAAAATCCGCATGATACGACCAAAGTAGCCGGCGGTTCATCCGGCGGTTCGGCCGCGGCCGTGGCTGACCATGAATGTATTTTTTCTGTTGCCGAGGACACGGGTGGTTCAATCCGCCAGCCGGCGGCGTTTTGCGGAGTGGTTGGCTTGCGCCCGAGTTATGGCCGTAATTCGCGTTTTGGCATTATGCCCATGGCTTCGTCTCTGGACACGGTCGGGCCGATCGCGAAAACCGTTGAGGATATTGCCATGCTTATGGAAATTATGGCCGGAGCCGACGTGAAAGATGCAACGACTGTGTCAGACGAGGTGCCGAAATATTCCAAAGAAATTAGTAAAGATATCAAGGGAATGACTATTGGTGTGCCCAAAGAATACTATTCCGCCCTAGGCGGACCCGCCTCGGGCGGGGAGATTAGTATTGATGACGAAGTATTGCGCGCCGTTCAAAATCAAATCGCGAAATTAAAATCACTCGGTTGTAAAATTGTTGATGTGAGCTTGCCTTATACTAAATATGCCATGGCGGTTTATTATATTCTGGTGCCGAGCGAGGATAGTTCCAATCTGGCGCGGTTGGATGGTGTGCGTTATGGTTCACGCGTCGAAGCCAAAAATTTATTTGATTTGTATGCTGAATCGCGCGCCCAAGGTTTTCCCGAGGAAGTCAAACGCAGAATTTTAATCGGCACTTACGCGCTTTCAGCCGGATATTATGATGCCTATTACAAAAAAGCGCAGAAGGTGAGAACGCTCATCAAAAATGATTTTGATAAAGTATTTAAAAAAGTTGATGCCTTGATTACCCCGACCACGCCGAGTCCGGCATTCGGTTTGGGCGAGAAGCTAAATGACCCATTATCGCTTTATTTGGCTGATGTGATGGTCTCGCCCGCGGCTGTAGCCGGCATGCCGGCATTGTCCGTGCCGGTTGGCAAGACTAAATCCGGTTTGCCGATTGGCGCGCAAATTATCGGCGCTCGTTTGGATGAATCAACGATTTTGCGCGTGGGAAATTTTTTGGAAAAAAATAATTAAAAAAATATGTCCCAGAAAATTGCCGTAGAAGAACTAAAAAATTTGCCCGAGGTCCATGATTTTACCGAGGAACAAAAAATCGCCACTGCCGGCGCGGCTGTTGATTACCGCGAATCATGGCGGATTTTTAAAATTATGTCTGAGTTCGTGGAAGGTTTTGAATTTTTGGGCAAATTGAAAAATGAAGTGACGATTTTGGGCTCGGCGCGCATTACGCCAAATTCCAAATATTATAAAATAGCGGTTGAACTTGGGCGTTTGTTGGCCAAAAATAATTTTACCACCATTACCGGCGGCGGTCCGGGTATCATGGAAGCGGCCAACCGCGGCGCTTTTGAAGCCGGCGGTGAATCAATCGGCCTCAACATTCAACTGCCGTTTGAACAGCGTATCAACCCGTATGTCAAAGAATCGGCCGCGTTTTATTATTTCTTCACTCGCAAAGTAATGCTCACTTCGCCGGCCAACGCCTTCGTGTTTTTCCCGGGAGGATTTGGCACTTTGGATGAATTTTTTGAAGTGGTGGATTTGATTGAACAGGGCTATATGCCGGACGTGCCGGTAGTGCTGGTCGGTTCGGATTTTTGGAATCCAATTTTAAAATTTTTGCGGGAAAAATCCGGCCAAATCGCAAACGCGATTGTGGAAGCGGATTTGAAAAATTGGCATGTAGTGGATACCGCGGAGGATGCTTTTAATTTAATAAAAAATACGACCGACCGACCCAATGATTTTGATTTGCACGGCGCGGATAAACGCGAGGTGGAGTGGAGAATATTTCGGATTATGGCCGAATTGGTGGAGGGTTTTGAATTTTTGAATAAAGTAAAAAATGATGTCACCGTGCTTGGTACCAAAAGCATCATGCCGGGCACAAAATATTATGAAGATGCGCGCAATCTTGGCCGGGAACTCGCGTTGAACGGCTATATGACTATTACCGGCGGCGGTCCGGGTATCATGGAAGCGGTCAGCCGTGGCGCTTATGAATCCGGCGGCGAGAGTGTTGGTATTAATATGCGTGTGCGCGGAGTGGAACGCCGGAATAATTATTTGTCACGGACTATTGGTTTTACTTTTCCATTCGTGCGCAAATTAATTATCACCGCGCCATCGCATGGTTTTGCGTTTTTTCCGGGCGGGTATGGTACTCTTCACCAATTATTTGAACTTTTGACCTTAGTGGAAACAAAAAAAGTTGAACCCATGCCGCTCGTGCTTTACGGCCGTGAGTTTTGGCAACCGCTTTTGGATTTTATCAATGTAATGTATACGGATTTCAAAACGATCAGCCACGGCGATCGTGAACTTTGCCGTGTCACTGATGATATTAATGAGCTGTTGAATCTCGTTAGACAAAAATGATCCCGTATTTTTCTTGGCAAACAATTTCGCTCGGACCGATTACCCTGCAGGTCTGGGGGATTTGCGTGGCGCTGGGCGCGCTCATTGCTTTATTTTTTTGTTTGCGGGAAATTATGAAAGCGTCCGTTCGTGTCATTCCCGCGAAGGCGGGAATCCAGGAGGGCGTCATCTTGAATCCCGAGACCATGTGGAGCGTATTCTTTTGGCTGATTTTCGGCGGTTTCATCGGCGCCAGAATTTTTCACATTATTTTTTACGAACCAATTTATTATTGGGAAAATCCCGCGGAAATTCTAAAAATTTGGCACGGCGGGGCGTCTTCTCTTGGTGGATTTGCGGGAGCGCTGGCCGGTCTTTGGATATTTCTAAAAAATAAAAAAATAAAATGGACGGATTTCAGACCATACGCGGAAATTATCGGCATATATTTTTGGTTGGGCTGGGCGATTGGACGCATCGGATGTTTTTTGATTCACGACCACGTCGGACGTCTGACGAATTTTTTCTTGTCCGTGAATTTTCCTTATGGCGCGCGTTATGATTTGGGGCTGATGGATTCCATTCTGGCATTGATTATTTTTTTCATTTTATTATTCACGCGCCGTGTTCGGGTGATAAAAAAAGTCGGTTCACCCGTATTCGGGTTTATGCTTTACGCGTTCGGCAGATTTTTTTTGGATTTTCTTCGGGCCGATGACGTTATTGGCGCCGATGCGCGGTATTGGCATTTAACTCCGGCGCAGTGGGGGATTGTTGGGTTTTTTATCATCTTGACTTTATGGCGTGTTTGGGGTAGAATCAAACAACAAAAATAAAATTGGAAGGGTCGCCTAGTGGTCGATGGCGCATGCTTGGAAAGCATGTATACCGAAAGGTATCGAGGGTTCGAATCCCTCTCCTTCCGCGGCAGAAATAATGGTGTGTTTATGATGCACAATCATCAAATAAAAACCTGGTCTAGCTTTGTTGGCGTATCTTTTATCCTCCTGACCTAGTGGGTAGACTTTGAATATTCTAAGTCTCAAAATCTGCCCGACTGGGGCGGGTTTTTTTATTGTCCTTTAATCAAAATACCACTGAGGAGGAAAAGATGGATTATCGAGCTGTTGCCAATCGTTGCGCGGTCTCCCTTAGTTCTCTGCATCTGCCGATTTCGCGCGAGGAAGCTTTGATTATATTAAGTCAAAAAGGTTTTTCATTGGTGGAAGTGGACATTGTCACGCTCGCTCGGCAGTGCATCGGCATTTCTAAATACCGTCGAGGTGCCCGGTTAGTTGAGGCTCCGGCGATCGTCGATTGTTCCAGTTTCATCAAGTGGCTTTACGCTCAGCGCGGTATCTGGCTGCCACGACGGTCAATTCAGCAATATGAATTCGGCGAGACAATCGGCATTAATGACATTATCGCGGGTGATGTTGTGTTCGTTTCCGGATGGATTAATTATTATCGCGACGACCCTGCGTGCGGCGTCGGGCATGTCGGTATCGCTTCTGGCGACGGAACGATTGTTCACGCTACCAGCTGCAACCGGATGCCAGGAGTGATGGAAACTTCTCTTGATAAATTCATCGGTAAAACAAAATTTCGTGGGGTAAGACGTTATATTCCCAAAGATGAAGAGGTATTTACGTTTGAAACCCCCTCACATAGAGAGATTGAAGCCGCGGATGATGTTAAATGGGTTGTCTTGCAATCACTTTCAAAATAGTTTTTGGATTTAGATTTAGTTCTTTTGCTGCAAATTATTTTTTTTACGGAACCTCACTTCAATAGGTTCCGTTTTTTGTTTACAATAGAGCAAAATTTCATATTCACGGAATCGTATATTTATGGTATTGTTAATACATTATGAAAACTCTCTGGTTCAAAGCTAAGAAATACGGTTTTGGCTGGTATCCCGCCACATGGCAAGGGTGGCTGGTGTTATTGTTATATACCGCCATTCTTGTTTCGTTAATTTACATTTTTGAATCAGATATTGAAAAATATTTGGTCATTTATATTCTCTCGGTTTTCGTTTTGTCCGGTTTATTGATTTACATTTGTTACAAGACGGGCGAAAAGCCCGGTTGGCGTTGGGGTGATAAAGACAAATAAACCACAATGACTATATAGTATTGGAGTAGGGAGGTTACCCGGTTTATTGTCGGGCTTTTTTTATATTCATACCCTGTGGATAACCTGCTACCTTGCATTACACGGTAGTTAGTGGTATACTGTAAATAGAATTAATTGTCATCTTATGGACACGGAACAAAAATTAGAATTTAACGTGGAAAATACCAAAGCCCAAATGCGCAAGGGCATTTTGGAGTTTTGTGTTTTGCTCGTCATCTCCCAAGAAAAAATTTACGCTTCGGATATTTTGAAAGAATTGAAGAAGGCGGATTTGCTTGTGGTGGAAGGTACGGTTTATCCTTTGCTCGCTCGGTTAAAAAATTCCGGTCTCTTGGCCTATGATTGGGAGGAGAGCAAGAGCGGACCGCCGCGCAAGTATTATACTTTGACGCCTGAAGGCGGCGCGGTTTTGAAACAATTATCCAAGACTTGGCAATCTTTGGATAAATCTTTAAATTCTCTTCTTAAAAAATATAAATAAATAATTTTAACGTATGAAGAAATATTTTAATATCAGTTTGAGCGGCATGGTATTCAATATTGAAGAAGATGCTTTTGCCGAGTTGAATAATTATCTTGATTCCATCAAGAATCATTATAGTTCGGATGACAGTCGGGAAATCTTAACCGATATTGAATCAAATTTAGCGGAAAAATTTTCTGCGCGGCTCAGTGTGGCCAAACAAACAATTACTTTGGCCGATGTTGAAGAGGCAATAAAAATAATGGGAACAGTGGAAGAGTTCGCTCAGGAGAATACGGGGGCGGAGGCGGGAGTGTCGTCAAAGTCGGATTCGCGGGAGGGCAAATCGTCTCGCCGGCTGTATCGCAATCCCGATGATATGATTATCGCCGGCGTCTGTTCGGGATTGGCGGCGTATTTTGGCATTGATCCGGTTTATGTTCGTATCATTTTTATTGTTTTGCTGTTTGCTAACGGCATTGGTTTGCTGGCCTATTTAGTTTTGTGGCTGGTGATGCCGACAGCGGAAACAAATTCGCAAAAATTAGAAATGCGCGGACGGCCGGTGAATTTACAAAAATTGGAACAAGTGGTTAAAGAAAAAACCACGCAAATGGCGCATGAAGGGAAAAATGCCTGGCAGAATAATCGTAAGTGGATTAATAAAATTCTTTCTTTTCCGATTGACGTTATTCGTCATGTTGTAATGTTTCTAAAAAAAACTTTAAAAATAATTCTGCCGATAATTAGCATTCTGATTGGCGTGGGTTTGTGTTTAGGCGCGGCCGGCGCGGTTATTGGCTTGACCATGGTGATTGGAATCTTGCTCTTCAACATCAATTCGCCGTATTTGATATCGGATATTCCGCTTCGGGAGATTACCGGCACGGCATATTATTACGCGGGTTTGGCGGGCGCATATTTGACCGCGTCAATCCCGCTGATATTTTTACTAATTGTCAGTGTTAGTTTGATGAACCGCAAAAATTTGTTTCGCTTGAAAAGCACTATTCTATTGATTATTTTGTGGATAGTGTCGTTGGTGGCGGTCACAGTGTCAACCCTGCAAATTGTGCCGTTGGCCAAGGATAAATATGATCAACGAATCGCGCAAAATACCGTTAGTGAAAATTATTCATTTGATAACGTAAACAAAATTCGCGTGGGCGGTTTGACTGATGTTAAAGTGGTGCCGGGTGATAAGTTTACCGTCACTGTCACAGGCGACAAGGATGCTCTGAAAGAATATAAATATGAGACTGTGGACGGCGAACTTAAAATTACCCAGTCGCGCAAAGACAAAACTTTCTGTATATTTTGTTTTGAAAAAAGAGCGAAAATTGTGATAACTGCTTCGGCATTGGATTCATTCATTGCTTTTGATAGAGTAAATGCCGAGGTAGCGGATTTTGGCAAAGACATAAAAGTTAATGTTGGTGAATCGGCGGATGTTAAAGTTTTTTCCAGCAGTACCACAATGACGAGCTACATTGCCGGAACAAATGGTAGTTTGGAAGTGGTGGGGAGTCCGAAAATTTTAAAAGCCGTGCTGGAAGGAAATGGACGATTAATAGCCCAGGAATTAAACTCCGAGACAATAGAAATTGACGCCGGTGTATTTTCCAGCGTCACGCTTGGTGGTACGGTGCGCAAATTACAAATTAAAACATCCGGCTACGCCGAAGTATCCGCCTTTGATCTAAAAACCGAGGAAGCAGTGGTTGAATCCGAAGACAGAAGCTCGGTGGAAATTAATTCTTTGTTTTTATTGGATGCCAAAGCCGGTGATAACGCGGAAATAATCTATTTGCAAGAACCGAAAAATTTAAAGCGTCAAGAATTTCAAAATGGGAGAGTGGAAATTACCTCGGCCGTTTATGAGGAAACCGGCGAGATCTTTTCGTCTGAAGATGATATTGCGTCATCCACGGCTGAAGAATCCGATATTCAGATTCAGCCTCTTCAATAGAGTAAAATTAAAAAGCATGGCGGGGGAGTTATCCACTTGCGAACCGTTCGCATTTGTGTTAAGCTTATCCCGCTATGGAGAAACTTAAACAAAAACTGGCGGGTGACGGATATAAATTAACCAAATCGCGTTTGGCTGTTTTAGAATATTTGTCCGGTCATCACGCGGCCGGATCGGCCAGAGATATTCACAAACATATCAAACATTGCGACCAAGCATCAATTTATAGAACATTAAATTTATTTGAAGAATTACATCTGGTGAATGTTGAAATCATAGGTAAAGAAAAAATTTATTGCTTGGCCGATGAACCGCATCACCATATTATTTGCAAGAAATGCGGTTATATGGAAGCGATAAAATGCCACCATGATTTCGGAAGATTCAAAAATTTCAAGGATGTTTTTCATCATTTAACCTTAACCGGCGTGTGCAATAAATGCGCCTGAAGTAATTTGTAATTTTATGGATGTGTTATTTTATTCCGTTGTCGCCACGTTTGCGGTGAGCGCCATCTCGTTTGCCGGTATTTTGACTTTATTTTTAAAAGACAAAATTTTAAATAAAATTGTTTTTTATCTGGTGGCGGTTTCGGCCGGTTCGCTCATGGGTGGCGCTTTCCTGAATCTATTACCGGAAGCGTTGGAAAGCGCGAAAGGCGCCGGCGACATTCAAAATATATTTATCGCCGTGCTTGTCGGTTTTGCGTTATTTTTTATTTTAGAACGAATTTTGCACTGGCATCATTGTCACAAACATGGCGGGGATTGCGAGGTTCATCCTTTTACATATCTAAATCTGTTTGGCGACGTGTTCCATAATTTTATTGACGGCGTGGTAATTGTCGCCTCTTTTTCCTTAAGTTTTGAATTGGGCGTGGCCACGACCGTCGGAGTAATATTACACGAGATACCGCAAGAGATTTCCGATTTTGGCGTTCTTATTTATGGAGGCTTTACAAAATTTAAGGCCCTTTTATTTAATTTCCTCTCTGGAATTTTTGCCGTTATTGGAGCGTTGTGCGGTTTTGCTCTGGTTAATACCATCCAAGGAATAATTCCTTTGCTCACAGCTTTGACGGCCGGCGGTTTTATTTACATTTCCGCTTCGGATTTGATTCCGGAATTGCACAAGGAGTCAAAATTCATAAAATCTTTGGTTGCTTTTATTTGTTTTTTTGGCGGCGTCGCGTTGATGTTTGTGTTTAAATGCAACCACGGTAATTAATACCCTGTAATCGTGTGAAATCTTGACAACGCCGGGTGACTATGCCCGGCTTTGTGTTATACTACAAATGACAGGTATCGTCCTTTCAAAACGGAACTTCTTCGCGCAATGGTGCGCGTAAAAGTTTAGCTGTTCGCCAAAAAAGGAGGTGCGCTATGGCGACAATGAGTTCTATCAGCGTGACGTCGCATGAATTGGGGACGCTCTCGGTCCGCGCCGAATGGGTGCGGACGAGGCAAAAGGTTTCATCCGGAGAGATGAAAGAAAGCGAGGTGCATAAAACGTTGACCGCGCTTTTGGCCACAGCCAAAAGGCGGGGGTCGTGCGACAGGCAATCGGATCCGCGCGATAGCATTGGCAAGCGGTGGGAAGACGTAATGTACTTCATGGTTTCGGGGCGTACACTGGTTCCCGATGAAGTACGCCTCGTTCTTTCGCATCTCAACCAAATGGGTCGGCATTTGCCGATACCCAAACGCGCCCGAGTCGCGCGCTCACGCGTTGACTTTGGCAACACCAACGGAGCACCGAATGATGGCGTATCGGTTTTTGAGGGAGTTCCGAGTTAGTGCTGTAAAACGCTCGGCGTTTTCGGCGGCCTCGCAGACGTCAAACAAGGTTCGGCCAATAACACATTTTTGGCTGAATCAAGGGAGATGTTCTTCGGGGTCTTTTCTTATCCGTGTTTTTGGGGTAAAATGAATATACTTATGTTCCGTGCGAAATTTTTTTCAATTTATTTAATTTTATTTATTTTAACTTGTTCGGGATGCGTGGTATTTTCCGGCAGTTATCAAACGCCCAGATCGTTGCCATCCGAAGATGAAACGGCAACCTTTGAAAACGCTGATAAAATGCTGGATAGCCGGCTTGATGATATTGCCTCCGGTAAATCCCAACCGGGTGTAGCCGCGAGTACGTCTTCCGCGGAAGAATCTTCATCATCGGGCCAGCCAACGCAAACCCAACAATCAAATAATATGGATACGCCGCCGATGACAGTTGATCAATCAAAAAATTATATTGCCGTGCTTCATACCGAGGCGGGTGATATTGAAATTGTTTTGGACACCAAGATGACCCCGATTACGGTCAATAATTTTGTTTATCTGTCCAAAGAAGGATTTTATAACAACACGGTTTTTCACCGCGCTATTAAAGGATTTATGATTCAGGGTGGCGACCCCAAGGGAGATGGTACGGGTGGGCCGGGCTATAAATTCGCGGATGAATATTTTGAAGGTGAGTATACGCGCGGTACCGTGGCCATGGCCAACTCGGGCGCCAATACCAACGGCAGTCAATTTTTTATCATGCACGCGGATGTTGGCTTGCAAAAAGATTATGTAATTTTCGGGCACGTTGTCTCCGGCATGGAAGCGGTGGATGAAATCGCCGAGGCGCCGGTTCGGATGAATGATTATGGTACGGAAAAATCCGTTCCGCTAAATCCCATAAAAATAACCAGTGTTGATATCATAGAAAAGTAATATGACCAACGAAGGGGGAGGACAGCCGATAAAAATTTATTTGACTGATAAGATTTTCAGCCGGACATTGCTTAGGCTTATCCCTCACAAAGTCAGGCCGAATTATTTGACCGCCGTGCGCCTGATAATGGTGCCGTGGGTGGCGTTATTTATCTGGATGGGAAATTATTGGGTTGGTTTGATTTTGTTTCTGGCCGCCGCCCTGACCGACGCCTTGGATGGCGCTTTGGCCAGAACGCGCAACCAAATTACCGCCTGGGGGAAGTTATTTGACCCCCTGGCTGATAAGTTTTTAATCTGCACAGTCGTATTTGTTCTGGTGCTTAAATATGTTGACTTTTTTACCGCTTGGGTGATAATTATTCTGGAGAGCATAATTATTGTAGCGGCCTTGGTTAAGAGGCGCGATGGTGTGGACGTCCAGTCAAATTTTTGGGGAAAAATCAAGATGATTTTGCAGGTGGTTGGTGTGGTTTTTTTGCTCCTATCGCTCGCGTTTAATTTTGATGCCTTGATTCCAGTGTCGCGCGGGTCATTTTACATGGCCATTGCTTTCGCCATAATATCCTTATTTACTTATAGCATATGAAATTATTGCCGACTCTGACTACGCTTGTTAAAGATGAATGGAGGAATAAGATAAATGAAATTGACGCGCTCGGTCTGAAAGAAATTGCATTATTTCCAACCGCGATTGAACACGATGAACGCCAAGAACTTTACAAATTATTGGAAAAGACTGATTTGCAAAAAATACCGTTCGTGCATTTACGCGAAGAGGACATGGATGAAAATGAGATAAAGTATTTCGTTGAAAGATGGGGCGCGGAAATATTTAATATTCATCCCGACCGGGGAGAGGGGCGCAATGAATCCTTGTCTAAATATCGCGATCAAATTTATGTGGAAAATATTTGGGATTTAAAAGAAAATGATTTGAGCGGTTTTGCCGGTATTTGTTTAGACTTTTCGCATTTGGAGAATGCCAGATTGACGAATGAAGAAAATTACAAACAAGTCGTGGCCACGATCGAGAAAGGTAAAGTCGGTTGCGCGCACATTGCGGCAATTTATTTAAAACCGGTGGAAAAAATTTGGCACGGATTAAAACAGACGGTTGGTAGATTAGATTATCATCACGCCGAATCAAATGAACGATTTAATTATCTAAAGAATTATCCGCGCGAAATGTTTCCATCAATTGCCGCGATTGAAGTGGAAAATCCTCTGTCCGAACAATTAAGATTTAGAGATTACATTATTGATTTATTGAAATTATAATATGGGATTTATTTGGTCTGTTTGTTTGTTTCAGCCACTATTAAACGCCTTGGTTTGGATTTATAACACTTTGGCCCATCAGAATATGGGCTGGGCTGTAATTATTTTGACCGTATGTTTACGCGTGGTTCTATTACCTCTGTCCATAATTTCCGGGCGTGATTCGGACCGTCAAAAGAAAGTTGAAGAAGAAGCGCGGCGCGTGGCCGCTTCGTTCAAAAACGATCCGGAAGCGGAAAAAGAAGAATACAGAAAAATGATGAAGAAAAATCGGGTTTCGCCTTGGGCGAAATCAATCGTGCTTTTGCTTCAATTTTTAGTATTTTTGCTTTTGTATTATGTTTTTGTCGGAGGAATTTTTGGGGAAAAATTAATACAACTGTTGTATCCGTCTGTAAGTTTTCCGGGACTGATTAATAATAATTTTTATGGTCATAATGTCGGTGAAGTCCATGACGTGCTTTGGGCGGGCATTTGCGGGTTGTATTTGTTCGTGATGAATTTGTTTCAAAAAATTACGGACAAGAATTGGCAGAAGTCGGAAGCGGTTTTTTTGGTGTTATTTCCAATCTTTACGTTTGTTTTACTTTGGATGCTACCCATGGCCAAATCCCTCTTTATCTTGACCACAATGGTATTTTCTGATATATTGTCTTTATTGCGTCATTTGCTCGTGCCGGCTGCGAAACCCGCTGCCGAAACGGCAAAAAAATAATTTTAATACTATGTCCGGAGATTCCTTGGATAAGCTGATGTATTCGTTCGTGGTGGAGGATGTTTTGAAGGGCTTTTTTATTCATGTCCCGCCGGGATATGTGGCTTGCGTTTATGATTTGGGACGGGGAGTTTTGAAAAAGGTTTTGACTCCGGGTTTGCACCTAAAAATTCCGTTTTGGCAAAAAGCTAAATTGTTCAACACACAAACTTTGGAATATAGCATCTCGCGCCAATTCAACGCAGATATGCCGCGATCTTTGGGGGATATTCCGATTGCCGCCATTACCATGGACGGCAAACGCGTCAGCACCGAAGGTACGATTTTACTTCGTCTGGATGTGCATCAGGTACCGCTTATTTGGCAAACGATTGGTGAGGATTTCGTGGAAAAGATTGTCCGTCCGACTATCCGTTCGCGTATACGTATGGTTTATTCCAGGTTTAATTATCAGGATATTGTCGGGGGACGGCGTGATGAGGTGGAGGAGATGTTGAAACAAGAATTGGAAAGCATCTTTTACACCCGCGGTATTTATGTGGAAAATGTGCTCTTGAGTGAGATACAGACAATAAACTAAAAAATAACGTTAAAAATCCTTCAGCCTTGCGCTGAGGGATTTTTTTGTTTGCAGACGCTCAGCTCTACAAATATATGTTTCTGACACGGGTCTCCTCTAAATATGATGGCTCATATGTCAGATAATCGGTTCGTCGCCCTAATGCTCGCGGGTGTTAAACCCGCTCCGCAGTTGTCATAAACATATATTTGTTTCGCCTCGCTATTGTGCTATTTTAGCTACAAAACTGGTCTCTTGACACTGTGGACGTGTTTGGTGTATTATCACTCAAGACGTATGAGTGATAAATTACCAATATGCCGGAATTAGACCCGAGACAAGAAGAATTACTGATTCTCGTAATTGAGAGTTTTATCCATTCGGCCGAACCGGTCGGGTCCAAATTTTTGGCATACGAGGAAAAAATTGGTTGGAGCGAAGCGACTATCAGAAATGATTTGCGGGCGTTGGAAGAAGCCGGATACTTGACTCATCCGCACACTTCCGCGGGCCGAATTCCGACTGAGCTTGGTTATCGGTTTTACGTGGATTCCATAGATGATTCCAAAATCAAATTATCTGCCAAAGATAGCGAGAGAATGGAACGAACAATGTCGTTGGCCGATGAACGTGAATCAATTTGCAAATCCACGGCTAAAGAAGCCTCGGCCATATCGCGCGACGCGGTGATTGTCGCTTTTACACTGGACAGAATTTATTACACGGGATTTTCCAATTTGTTTGAAAAGCCGGAATTTATAAACGCGGAAATGGTTGTCAACACTTCGCGCATGTTTGACCAGTGCGAGGAATGCCTTGGCCGTTTTGAATCAAAGATTACCGCCGAGCCGAAAATTTATATTGGCAATGAGCATCCGTTTGGCGGATATTTGAGCGTGGTGGCGGCGCGGTTGGCCGATACCAAAGAAGGCATGTTTGTGATTTTGGGTCCGGTACGTATGGATTACAAAAAGAATTTGGCGATTTTGAATAAAATAAAAAATTCATTGTAAAATTATGTCTGACGAACAAAATATTCCACCTGTCATTCCGACCGGAGCGAGCGAAGCGAATGAAGCGGAGGAATCCCTTCGGGGTGATGCAGTAGCGGAAAAAAAATCATTTTTTCACAAGACCTGCAAGAATTGTGAAAAAGTTAACCCTGTTAAATCGCCCCTTGGGGGCGTCAGCGAAGCTGAATTTAACAGGGTAAAAGCCGAAGCTGAAGAATATAAAATTGGCTGGCAGAGAGCTCTGGCGGATTATCAAAATTTACAAAAAGAAACTTTGGCCCGCCGGGCCGAATGGGCGCAAATGAGTGAACAGCAGATATTGGAAGAATTTATTCCGGTTTACGAGCATTTGAAAATGTCCACGAGCGGAGTCGCGGGTGAAAATAATCCTTGGCTTGACGGCGTGAATCACGTGCTCAAACAATTTGCTGATATTATGAAAGCGCACGGCGTTGAAGAAATAAAAACTGTTGGTGAAAAGTTTGACCCGAAATATCATGAGGCGGTCGGGCATGAAACGATTGAAGGCGCGGGCGAAGACGAAATCGTCAAAGAAATTTCCGGTGGTTTTAAGATGGGGGACAGAGTGATTAAGGCCGCAAGGGTTATGCTCGCGAAATAGTTTGTTAATGTCAAATGCCAAATGCCAAATTTCCAATAATATATTAATATTCATTTTTTACCTCGCGGTAATAAATGGGAAAAAGGAGTTTAATATGAGTTTAATCCGTTGGTCTCCGATGTGGGATCCGTTCGCGGAATTGGATGAGTCAATGCGTTTGCCGGCCGTCAATCCTTCGCTCAAGGCCTTTGTGCCGGCAGTGGATATTTATGAGACAGACAATGCCGTGGTGGTGGAAGCCCCGCTCGCCGGTATGCGCCCTGAGGATGTGCAAGTGAGTGTGGAAAAAGGCGTGCTCACGCTTCGCGGTGAAACCAAAAAAGAACACGAAGTTGAAGAAAAAAATTATTACCGTAAAGAAGTTCGCAGTGGCACGTTTTATCGCGAGATTGCTTTGCCCGCGCCGGTTTTGGACGACAAAACCGCGGCTGAATTTAAAGATGGTATTTTGAGAATTACTTGTCCGAAAGCGACGCAATCAAAGACGAATAAAGTGGATGTTAAAATTGTGAAAAAATAATTTGTCTTTCCGCACATTCGCGAATAATTTCGCGGATGAATCGGGGAGAAAAAATTTAATTTTTAAGGAGGGAAAATATGGCGAGGCCAAATAATTTTGCGTTCATTGACAGTCAAAATCTTAATTTAGGTGTAAAAAGTCAAGGGTGGTTGCTGGATTTCAAGAGGTTTAGAGTTTTTCTTGAAGATAAGTATCACATTAGCAAAGCGTTTCTGTTTATTGGTTTTGTTCCAGGTAACCAGCAATTATATACATCCCTGCAAGACGCCGGATATATTTGCGTGTTCAAGCCAACACTGGAGGTAAAATATGGGAATAAAGTTCAGATAAAAGGAAACGTTGATGCGGAATTAGTTTTGCATACGATGATTGAGTTTCCGAATTATGAACAGGCTCTCATTGTGAGTGGCGATGGCGACTTTCATTGCTTGCTGGAATATCTGAACGACAAAGAAAAATTATCAAAAGTGGTGGTGCCAAATTTCCGTTATTCCTCGTTGTTACGAAAATTCAGCAAGTATATTGTAAATATCCAGTTATTTAAAACAAAATTAGAAAAAAGATAAAACAAAAAAGAGGCATTCCCTCGGGACGAAACCCTTTGGTAGTCCTCTCATCGTGATTAATTGAATTATAATACAGATTGTCGGTTTTGTCAAGAGATAATAATATGATCGTAAAAATCATAAAAGCCACAAAAAAAGACGCGAAGACACTCGCCGGTTTTGAGAATGATTTTAGTAGTAGTCAAAAAGTTTTTGTTAAAAAGTATTTTTATGATTTTCTAAAGTTGAGAGATGAAAAAGCGTTAAAGAAATTGATGAATAATAAAAAGGATTTGTTTTATCTCGCCCTTTTGGATGGCGTGCTGGCCGGATATGTCCAGTTTCGTATTGATGACGGCAAACAGGACGGAGTGAAAGTTATGCCACGCCAAGGATTTATCCGCAGTTTGTATGTTGAAAAAAAGTATCGGAAGAACGGGATTGCCAAAGCGCTCTTTTTGTGTTCAATGAAATATTTCAAACAGCGCCGCGTCAAGTATGTTTCTTTGAATGTCATGCATACAAATTTTGCCCGCGATATTTATAAAAAGTGGGGCTTTGAAGATTTTAGAATGTTAATGAAGAAAAAAATTTAATAATTTATTTTAGTCATATGTCCAAAAACGAAAATAAACCGAAGTTGCATGATGTCTGTGAAGCTTTGGCCGCGGAAGGCCGTTTGCAAGAAAAATATTCGCAAATCGGCCATTCGGTAAAAAGCGCACAGGCGAGAAAAGAAATGGAAAAGTTGGTTGAATTGTCGGTAGAAAAAATGAAAATTTTATACAAAATTGTTTGCAATACTCCGTGGGAGTTAAAAAAATGAAAATATGTTCGAAATCCTAAAAAACAACAAAAAATTATTGACCGTGCATATTATCGCGGCGGTAGTTTTTGTTGGGGTGATAGTAGTTGTGATTTATTTCGGGTTTTTGTTGGCCAAAAATAAATCACAGGACATTAATCGGTCTTCATCCAACGTTGCTGACGAAAATATTGAAGAGAATCAGAGCAATATGTATGATGCTCGCAATAGTGACGCTGGCATATTAGAGCCTGAACAAAATGATGCGAGCACTGCCTTTCAATCTGTCGGAACATGGAAAAAAATCGGAGATTCTTCATATATTGGTAATGCGTCAATCAAAGTAATATGGGTTAATGAATTGGGGGACGGTTACGACAATGCGTACGTCTTAGGCATTGATCAGTCTGATTTGGATAAATTGCCGATAAAAGTTTATGGCGGAAATGTTAGCAAAGTTGTATTGCGCTGGGATCCATTGTTCATATCTCAAGAGAGCGTGTTATCGGGGCTAAAAAAGGCTACCGTGGATAATCCGATAAATTTAAATATCCAATCGGCCATGTCTGGCAGGGACAGTCTTTACGTTTCTATTAGGCAGTTTCCCGTAATAGATAGCGACAAGAACACGAACGGCGATAACAAATATTGGGAAATGACTCATGGTAACCCAATGGATGATTGTTTTGGGCCAATATATAGCGGCAGTACCACCGTGCGTGGCTGGTTTGAAGAAGAAAAATGCGACGCCGACAACAATCCTTACAACCCCTATTGTGCCCCATATGTATTTCATATTTATAATTTTGATACAGATAACTTACCCATAATCTTTCAACGCCTATTTGCCTCTGGTGATGCAGCCGCGCTTGCCAATAACGGTTTACTTACATATTTAACTGAAGATAATGTAAGCGAAGATTTATTGAATAAATTAAGAAAAACATCCCCCACAAAAATGGCGGAAGTATCGTTGTCAGAAATTTCCACTTATTGTGAAGGTCCGCAGCCATTCATTGTTATTGACAAAATTGCAAAGCAGTATGCGGAAGACGATTTAGATCCGGAATTGAGGAAGGCGATGGGTAACTAATTTAAAATAAATAATAATTTAACACATTATATATGTCTAAAGTATTAGGAATAGATCTGGGTACAACCAACTCCTGCATGGCCATCATTGAAGGCGGTCAGCCAAAGGTGTTGGAAAACAAAGAGGGGGCGCGTACGACGCCGTCAATCGTGGCAATTTCAAAATCAGGTGAACGCCTGGTCGGCCAACTGGCTAAACGCCAAGCTGTCACTAATCCGGAAAACACTTTGTATTCCATCAAACGCCTCATCGGCCGTCATTTTAACGACGCCGAAGTCCAACGTGATTTGAAATTGATGCCGTACAAAATTGTGCAAGCGGGCGAGGGCGTGAAAGTGGCGATGCAAGGAAGCGAATATTCTCCGCAAGAAATTTCGGCTATGATTTTGCAAAAAATGAAAGCCGATGCCGAAGAACGAATCGGCGAGAAAATTACTGACGCGGTCATTACCGTGCCGGCGTATTTTGATGATTCGCAACGCCAGGCGACTAAGGACGCGGGCGTGATTGCCGGCCTCAATGTGCTCCGCATTGTGAACGAACCAACTGCGGCCGCTTTGGCTTATGGTTTTGACAAAAAGACTGAACAAAAAATCGCGGTCTATGATTTGGGCGGTGGAACTTTTGACATTTCCATTTTGGAAGTCGCGCCGGATAACGTGCAGGTGCTGTCCACCAACGGTGATACGCATTTGGGCGGTGATGATTTTGACCAGGTTTTGATTAATTGGATTATTGATGAATTCAAGCGCGAGAACGGTGTTGATTTGGGCAAAGACAATTTGGCTCTGCAACGCATCAAAGAAGCGGCGGAAAAAGCCAAGATTGAGTTATCCACAGCCATGGAATCCGAGATCAATCAGCCGTTTATCACGTCTGACGCGACCGGACCGAAACATTTGGTCATGAAATTGACCCGCGCGAAACTGGAAGAATTGGTTGGTGATCTGGTAGAAAAAACTTTGGGCCCGGTGCGCAATGCTTTGACTGATGCTAAACTTGATGTAAAAGATATAAATGAAGTGGTGTTGGTCGGTGGTATGACCCGCATGCCACTCGTACTTTCCACCGTGGAAAAGTTTTTCGGCAAGAAGCCGAACATCACCGTGAATCCGGATGAAGTAGTGGCGATTGGCGCGGGCGTGCAAGGCGGTGTGCTCAAAGGTGAAGTTAAAGATATTTTACTTTTGGACGTGACGCCACTTTCGCTCGGTCTTGAAACTATGGGGCAAGTGATGACGCGTTTGATTGAACGCAACACCACGATTCCAACATCAAAAACGCAAGTATTTTCCACCGCGGCCGATAACCAGCCGGGTGTGGAGATTCATGTGCTCCAAGGCGAACGTCCGATGGCGTCTGACAACAAAACTCTCGGACGATTTATGTTGGACGGAATTCCGCCGGCTCCGCGCGGTATTCCGCAAATTGAAGTGTCGTTTGACATTGACGCGAACGGAATTTTGAGTGTCAAAGCCAAAGACAAAGCCACAGGCAAAGAACAATCAATTAAAATTACCGCTTCGTCCGGTTTGTCCAAAGATGAAGTGGAAAAGATGAAAAAGGAAGCTGAAGCGCACGCGGACGAAGACAAGAAAAAGCAAGAATTGATTGAGGCGCGCAATTTGGCTGACACCATGATTTACACCACGGAAAAAATGATGAAAGACGTGGAAGAGAAATCCGCCCAAGGCGGATCCGCCTCGGGCGGAAAAGCCCCACTAATCACCGATGACGAGAAAAAGGCGGTGAATGACGCGCTCGCCAAAGTGAAAGAAGTAAAAGATAAAGATGATGTGGAAGCGATCAAGAAAGCCGGCGAGGAATTGTCTAAAGCCGCGCAAGTGGTCGGCACAAAAATGTACCAGGCCGAATCCGCCAAAGGCGGACCCACCTCGGCGGGCGGGCAGGCAGGCCAACAAAATACTCAACAGGAGCCGCCAAAGACTGATGAAGGTCCGATAGAGGGCGAAGTAGTAAAATAATTTTTCATGTCCAAAGACTACTACAAAATGCTCGGCGTGGATAAATCCGCCACGCAAGACGAAATAAAAAAGGCCTTCAAGAAATTGGCCATGCAACATCACCCGGACAGACCAGGTGGTGATGAAAAAAAGTTTAAGGAAATAAACGAGGCTTTTCAGGTCGTCGGCGATGCGGAGAAACGCGCCAAGTACGATCAGTTTGGCGCTGATTTTGATCAGCAAGGCGGATTTGGCGGAGCGAGCTGGGAAGAATTTATGCGCGCGGCCAGAAGCGGCCAAGGCGGGGGATTTGGCAATGTCAATTTTGGCGGATTCGATTTCGGCGACATATTTGGCGATGTGTTTGGTTTTGGTGGAGGCGGATCGGCCTCGGGCCGAGGCGGGCGAAGAGGGTCTGATATTCAGGTTGATGTGGAAATTACTTTTGTCGAAGCGGCGTTTGGCGTACAAAAAGATATTTCATTGCGTAAACAAAGTAAATGTGATGTCTGTCATGGTTCGGGTAGCGAACCGGGCAGTAAGATGGATACCTGCAGTACTTGTCACGGCAAGGGTCAAGTGGTTCAACAACAACGAACATTTCTTGGCGTGATGCAAACTGTGGCTACTTGTCCGGATTGCCATGGGCGGGGCGAAAAACCATCGGCCAAATGTAAACATTGTGGCGGAGACGGAATTTTATCCAAGTCTGTGGATTTGAACGTCAAGATTCCGGCTGGCATTGATGACGCCCAAGCGATTCGTTTGACCGGCCACGGCGAGGCCGCGCCTCACGGCGGTATGTCCGGGGATTTATATGTGCGAGCGCATGTTAAACCGCAAAAAGTTTTTCATCGGGAAAATTTCGATGTTTACACTGAATCGGAAATAAATTTTTCTCAAGCCGCGCTTGGTGATAAAATTCAAGTGCCGACCTTGGATGGTGAATTGACCGTGGTCGTGCCCGAGGGCACGGAATCAGGCCAGCTTATCCGCCTTCGGGGTCACGGTATTACCCAATTGGGCCGTTCGGGCAGGGGAGACCATTATGTTAAAATAAAAATACTAGTGCCGAAAAAATTAAGTAAAAAAGCCAAACAACTTTTGGAAGAATTAAAAAATGAGCTGTAAGGCTCGTTTTTTAATTTGACTTGTGGATAAAAAATTGATATCATCTTAATCAGTTCATTGTTTTTTCAATCTGTGCGCGGCATGTCGAGCCGGCATGGATTTTTGCAAGGGCGCTCAGAGAGCGTTCAAAGGAGGTGGTTCATGGTTCGCAACAAAGGTTCCTCGTTTGTGTCCAACAGCCGTCAGCCGAGCCAACAATCGCCGTCGAAGAACGTCATGGCCGACGTGTAGAGCAACGAGTCGCTCCTCACGTCGAGGCCCACGATCCCAATAGGGGTTGTGGGCTGTTTTTATTTCATTCTTTCATCCAAAATCCGATTCACAATCGCGTCCGCTTCTTTGTTATTTTCTCGCGCCGTGTGTCTGAAAGTGATTTTTTTGAATTGCATGGAAGCATTGTAGGCCTCAATAAATTTTTTTTGCAAGGTCGGTTCCTTTACTTTGTATTCGCGTTGCATTTGTTTGACCACCAGCTCCGAATCCAAAACACATTCCAATTCATCCGCGCCCAGTGCTTTGGCTTTTTTCATTCCGGCGATAAGCGCCGAGTATTCGGCAAAATTATTTGTTTGCTCGCCTAAGTATTCGCCAAATGAATCAATGGTTTTTCCGGAATCATTTTTAATGACGATGCCGGTCGCAGACGGTCCCGGGTTACCCCTTGCTCCGCCGTCGGTAAAAATGGTTAGTCTCATATTTTAATAATTCAATTTCCAAAGTCCTTCCGAGTTGTTAACCTTGCCCGCGAAATACATAGTTCTGTTCAATGTATCCGCGGCCGTGGAATTAATGGAAGCGTTGATAAAATCATGCGTCACCAGATAATATGGAAATAGGGCCGTGGTTTTATCGTTCCAAACTAGAGCGAGCGTGTTGTATTTATCCAGGGGCAGAACGGCATTAAGCTGTTCGCCCGAGCGGTTTAACAAGTTCGGCTCTTCGCCTTTGGAATAGGTCCAAATTTCCCACGGCGTCCAAATAATGAGCCAGTCATTATATTCTGATAGTAAAAATTTTTCTCCGGCGACCGTGTATTTGTTGCCATTGCTCAATAAAATCATTTCCGATTTGTTATTTTTTTTCAGCAAGATGGTATCAGCGTAAGCAGCCGCCAATTGTAAATCTTGTTCCGCCGAGGTGAACCTATTAGCATCGGCGTAATCCGAACTAAATCCCAAAGTATCACGCACCAGCTTGATTTGTTTTGTGCCCGACGCGGTTTGCAAAGTCCAAAGCTGGCCGTTTTGCATCAGCCAGTCAATCCAAGAATTTTTACCAAGCACATAGCGTTGCTCAGTCGTGGCGACGATGGACATTAGGCGTTTGTTGGCGCTGAAATATAATTCCGGCCCAACTGTTTCTTTCCATTGGTATTTATCAATCGGATATTTGATGCGTTCGGTCAGATTTATTTCTTTGGCCGGTTCATCGGCATTGAAAATTAAAACCGATTCATAAGGCGCGGACCCATCGCTCACTGATAAATAATTATTGTTGGGCGCGAATTCAATTTTCATTCCGCCGTCCGCGGATGAGAGTGTGAACAGTGTTGTGTCCTGGGCTGTTGATAAATTGTATAAATGCGCTACTGAAGTCGTGTTGACGCGTTCCGCATAAGCCAAATATTTTTTGTCGCGCGAAATTTGTATTGAGGCGATATCCTTACCCGAGATGATCGCTTGAGGCGCTCCGGTTTTGAGCATGGAAATATCCTTGATGTAAACTGTTTGTTTGTTTTTCACCAATACTTCTTTTTGCCAGTCAAAATATCCGTCATTAGAAATAAGAATTTTATATTTGCCCGGTACCCGATCATTCAAACGCACCGGCATGCCGGATTTAATTCTAACATCGTTAATATAAATAGACGCGGTATCCGGAGCAATATCCACATTAATGGAACCGGTTTCGCGGAGCAGGCCGTATTGCCAGTCATAACGATATCCGCTGGTGTAAAGAATGATGCCCGGAGCGAGCACTAAAAATAAAACGATAAAAAACACGAGAATTATCGTGCGAATGGGTTTGGTGATTTTTGAATTTGGGTATTCCATGCGGCTTGATTTAGCTTCGCAATTATTGTATAATCATATTACTTGTATTTTTGCTCAAAGTCAACTATGTCATATCTGGAAATTAACGGCGGAAAGAAACTTCACGGCGTGATAATTAACCAAACGGCCAAGAATTCGGCGGTGGCGATTTTGTGCGCTTCGGCCATGATTAAAGGCGTTGTGACGTTGTCTGATGTACCGGAAATTGAAGAAGTTTATCGCATCATTGAACTCCTGAAGAGCATGGGAATTAAGATTGATAAAATCGGGCATGGTAAATATCGTCTTGATGCTTCGGGTAAAATTATTACCAATAAAATTGACCGGCCGGCTTCGGAGAAAACCCGCTCGTCCTTATTTTTGTTTGGCGCCCTGGCATCCCGCGTGCGTGAGTTCAAATTGCCGAAATCCGGCGGATGCAAACTCGGCGAGCGAACCATTCGTCCACATCTGTACGCTTTGGAAAAGTTTGGTGTGAGCGTCATTTCGCAAGATAAATTTTACGTTATAAAAAATTCGCCCGTTCTTCATGGCGCGAAAATTGTAATGTATGAATCCGGCGACACTGCCACCGAGAATGCGATTATGGGCGCGGTGCTGGCCAAAGGAAAAACTATTATTAAAATGGCTTCGGCCAATTACATGGTGCAGGATTTGTGTTATTTCTTAAATCAAGCCGGCGCAAAAATTTCCGGCATCGGCTCCACCACTTTGGAAATTGAAGGTGCAGAAGAATTAAAATCAGTGGCCGATTATTCCATTATGCCTGATCCGATCGCGGCCATGACTTATATCGCGGCCGGTATCGCGACCGGCTCGCGTCTTACCGTCCAAAATTGCCCCATGGAATTTTTGGAATTGGAGTTGACTAAATTGGAACACATGGGACAAAAAATTAAAATTAAAAATTCGCGCCGATCAAAAAATAATTATTTTGAAGTGGCGGATATTGAAATTATTCCGTCAAAATTAATTGCTTTGTCGGATAAAATTGAATGCCGTCCGTTTCCGGGTTTGAATATAGATAACTTGCCATTATTTGTTCCGATTTGCGCGACGGCCAAAGGCCGGACGCTGATTCACGATTGGCCCTATGAAAATCGGGCCGTGAGTTATTTGGAATTACAAAAGCTCGGCGCGAAGATTACCTTGCTTGACCCGCACCGAGTTTGGGTGGAGGGCCCGACGGAATTTACCGCGAACGAAGCTGTTTGCCCGCCGATTCTGCGCAGCGCGGTCGTCATGCTTATTGGTATGCTCGCGGCGCGCGGTAAATCCATTCTGCGCAACACTTATATGATTGACCGCGGTTATGAAAATTTTTATGCCGTGCTAAACAAAGCCGGCGCTGATATTAAAATCATCAACAAATAATATTATGCCCGAAACAAATATCGCGCCGTCTCGCGCGCGTTTTAAAAAATACATCGGCGTTTATTTCGCCGTAATTTTATTTGTGGCGGCTTTCGGCCTCGGTCTTCTTACCGGGCAGATGCTGATTGTCAAAAAGCAAACGACCGATGCCAATGGCGAAATTTCTATCAGCAAGGTTTTGAATCTGAATCGTTCCATAAATAAATCCGATTCGGTTGATTTCAATCAATTTTGGGAAGTGTGGGATACCGTCAAATCAAAATATGTAAATAAAGACGTGAAAGACGCGGATTTATTTTACGGCGCAATTCAAGGTTTGGTGTATTCGCTCGGCGACCCGTATTCAATGTATATGGTGCCGACCGTGGCTGATGAATTTGCCAAGGATTTATCCGGTGAATTTGAAGGCATTGGCGCGGAAATAGGCATCAAAGGCGAGCAATTGATGATTGTTTGTCCTCTGGCTGATTCTCCGGCCGAGAAAGCGGGCTTGCATGCCGGTGATAAAATTTTGGCGATTGATGCGACTAGCACTTATGGTTTGGATGTGAACACGGCTGTGAATTATATTCGCGGTGAGGCCGGTAGCGTCGTCACTTTAACGATCAGTCGTGATGGATTGAGCGATGCGTTTGACGTAAAAATTACCCGGCAAAAAATCAATGTGCCCTCGGTGGAATTTTCTTGGAAGGGAGATAAAATTGCTTACATTAGAATTTTACAATTTAATGAGGATACGGAAAGCCTGTTTGATAAATATACAAATAAATTAACCAGTGAAGGCGCGAAGGGCATCGTGCTTGATTTGCGCAATAATCCGGGTGGATTTTTGGATGCGGCCGTGAGTATGGCGAGTGAGTGGGTGGATAACGGCGTGATTGTGAGTGAAAAATCCGACAATGGGGTGGACAATCAACATTTGACTTCGGGTAAACATCTTTTGAATGGCATTAAAACCGTCGTGCTTGTAAACGGAGGTTCGGCCTCGGCTTCGGAAATTGTGTCCGGCGCTTTGCAAGACCACGGGTTAGCGACCATCATCGGTGAAAAAACTTTTGGCAAAGGTTCGGTTCAGGATTTCCAAACATTTACCGATGGCTCGGCTTTGAAATTAACCGTGGCCGAGTGGTATACGCCGAATGGACGAAATATAAACAAAGACGGCATCGCACCTGACATAAAATTAGTGGAGGATTGGACTAATGAAAAAATCGGCGAAGATAAAATGTTAGACAAAGCATTGGATTTATTGTCGGCTTCGCTCTGGCCTCCGGTGAAAGACGCGACTACCACGCAGAAATAAAAAATTAAAAATACCGTCCTTCCCGGGCGGTATTTTTTTGTAATATTTTTTACGCTCTCAACTCCCAATGTTTGTCCGTTTCCACTTCCAAATCCAGAAAAACTTTTTTATTGAGCGCGGTTTCCAATTCTTTGCGTGCGGCAATGCCGATTTCCTTGATGGCCCGGCCCTTGGCGCCGATAATCATTTTTTTGTAATGGCTGTCGTAAGTATAGATGGTCGCCCTGATGGTGTATAAATCCGGTTTTTCTTCCATCTCGGTCACTTCCACGTGCGTGGTGTAGGGGACTTCTTTGCGCAAAGCTAGAAATATTTTTTCACGGATTAATTCCGCCACCCAAAAATTCGGGCTGGTGTTGGTGAGTTGGTCGTCCGGATACACCTCTTCGCCCACCGGTAAAAATTCAAAAACTTTTTCACGCAAGGGTTCCACGTGGCGGTCGGCCAAGGCGGATAATTCATAGACCGCTTCAAAACCTTCTTCTTGGCCATAAAGTTTGTAATCATCCAAATATGGTTTTTCTTTTTCCATTAAATCGGATTTGTTGATAACTAAAATTTTCGGGGCTTTGGCTTTGCGCACCACGGACATCATATAGCGTTCCTCGGCGCCGATATTTTTGGACGGGTCCACCACATAAATAATCAGATCAATATCATCCAGCGCTTCTTCGGCGCGCTTAGTCAATTTGCCGGCCAAGAAATTTTTCTTTTCTTTATAAATACCGGGTGTGTCCACAAAAACCGCTTGCCCTTCGGGACGGTTAAGCACACCGTGAATAATATTGCGCGTGGTTTGCGGACGGTGAGTGACGATGGCCAGTTTGGTGCCAACCAAAGTATTGAGCAAAGTAGATTTGCCCACATTGGAACGGCCGATAAGCGTAATGAAACCGCATTTTTTGGCCTCGGTGTTTTCTGTGGTTTTTTCAGTCATAGGGGGTGTTGACATTATTTTGAATTTCCTTGGGTCTTATTGTATAATATGTGCGAACTAATTACAAGTCTATGCAGGTAATCCTCCTCGCCAAAGTCCCTGGACTTGGCGCTATTGATGATATAGTAAACGTAGCCGATGGTTATGCCACGAATTTTTTGTTCCCCAACCATCTGGCTATTTCCGCGTCGCCCAAGTCGTTAAACGACCTCAAGACCGACCGCGCCCGCCGGGCCAAAGCCTCGGAAGAAGAATTAAGAACCCAGCAGTCGCTTGCCAGCCGGCTAGATGGACTCCCGGTGACTATCACCGAGAAGACCAACGAAGCCGGTTTTTTGTATGCGGCTGTCACCGCTCAGAAAATCAGCGACGCCTTGAAAAAGATGGGTTTTGATGTAGCCAAAAATAATATTACTATCAAACCAATCAAAGAACCGGGTGAATATGAAGCGCGCGTCAAATTGCGCCATGGGTTGGAAGCAAAATTAAGTTTGGTGGTGGTCGGACTTGGTGAGAAAAAATGAAATATGCGGATAGAAAAATATTTTAACTGCACGCAAGACGAAATAGATGCAAGACAATTCAATTTTTTTGTCGGAATCAGTTTGGGGAATAAATACTTTTCAAAAGAAAATATTGAAAAATATATTTTATGGGCATTAGACAAAACCAAAGATGATGTGGCGATATTGATTGCGGATGAAATTCATGCCATTAATTATGAAGTGTTTGATGGTTATTCAGCCGAGAGGGCTGCGAGTGTGGCCTTAAGAAAAGGCACGGAGATAGAGGTTATGATAAATGAAATAAAAAATAGTTTGCCGAAAGAAAAACGACATTTGATAAAAATAGCAAAATGGCGGGACTATAAAGAATCGCAATTTTACAAAGATTCAATTTCAGTAATTGTTGAAGAGTTTGAAAACGATACTGAATTTCATCAATATATTTTAGACATAATTAAAGAAAATTTTAAAAAACGCGTGGATGGTTTTGGTCGTGATAAATTGGATAGATTAGCCGCCTACATTATTGACGAATTGCCCTTTCTTCTTAATGGTTTGGGTCTTGAAGGCAAAAATTATAATTTGCATCCATACCCGGGGTCGTCATTATTGGATGATTTATGGATGGGATTAAGACAAAAAACGATATTTCCCGAACTGGCTGAAAAACTAAAAATAATAAATAAAGTCGCGCAGATTGAGGCATATGTTGATTAACAAATAAACTAATAAACCAGTAAACCAATAAACTGATTTAATTTATGAAGACGAAATACATTTTCGTGATCGGGGGGGTGATGAGCGGAGTGGGCAAGGGGATTACAGTCGCGTCAATCGGACGCATTTTGGAAAATCATGGCATCCACGCGTCGGCCGTGAAAATTGACCCGTATATAAATGTTGATGCCGGCACCATGAACCCGATTGAGCACGGAGAAGTATTTGTGACTGATGATGGCGACGAGACAGATCAGGACATTGGAAATTATGAAAGATTTTTGAACTCGGATATTTTTTCCATCAACTACATGACCACCGGACGCATTTACCAGAGCGTCATCCAAAAGGAACGAAGCATGGCCTACAAGGGCCGTTGCGTGGAGGTGGTACCGCACATTCCGTTGGAAGTTATCGGTCGGATCAAAAACGCTGCCAAGAAAACCAAAGCCCAAGTAATGATGATTGAAATCGGCGGTACATTGGGCGAGTATCAAAATGTGTTATTTCTGGAAGCGGCCCGCATGATGAAGATGGATACGCCTGATGATGTGATTTTTGTTTTGGTCAGCTATTTGCCCGTGCCCGGACATTTGGGCGAGATGAAAACCAAGCCTACTCAGTTCGCCGCCCGCACGCTTAACAATTCCGGTTTGCAGGCGGATATTATTATTGCTCGCGGAGAGGATGAATTGGATGAACCGCGCCGTGAAAAATTAGCTTTCTTCTGTTCGCTTAAATCCAAAGAAGATATTATTCCGGCACCGGATGTGAAATCCATTTATGATATTCCGGATAATTTTGAAAAATATAATATCAGCAAGGTTATCGCCAAGAAATTAAAATTGAAATTGAAAGAAAAAGACGGCAAAGAGTGGGCGGCCTTTATCAACAAAAAAAATACCGCTAAGAAAAAAATTAAAGTGGCGGTGATTGGTAAATATTTTGGCACCGGCAATTATACTTTGGCCGATTCGTATATTTCAGTGATTGAAGCCATCAAGACCGCCTCTTGGTATAATGGCGCATCGCCGGAATTGGTTTGGGTGGACGCGGAAAAATATGAAAAAGACGTCAAACTATTGAAGGAATTGTCCGGGTTCGACGCCATTGTCGTACCGGGCGGATTTGGCACACGCGGAGTGGAAGGTGTGATATCCGCGATTAAATACGCGCGGGAAAATAAAATTCCGTATCTTGGCTTGTGTTATGGCATGCAACTCGCGGCCATTGAATTCGCGCGCGATGTCCTGGGCTACAGAGACGCGCACACGGTGGAATGCAATCCGAAAAGTTCAAACATTATTATCCAAGTCAATCCCAATCAAGCGAAAAATATTCAAGAGGCGAAATACGGCGGGACCATGCGCCTGGGCGCTTATGATTGTGAATTGAAACCGGGGAGTAAAGTGCAGAAATTATATGGCACGGATAAAATTTCCGAGCGCCATCGCCATCGTTTTGAGTTTAATAATAAGTATCGCGATGAACTGGATAAGGCCGGCCTGAAAATAGTCGGTATAAACAAAGAATCAGATTTGGTGGAAATAATTGAACTCAAAGACCATCCGTTTTTTGTCGGTTCGCAATTTCATCCGGAATTAAAATCCCGTCCGCTCGCCCCGCATCCGTTGTTTATGGGTTTGATTAAAGCGGCGGTGAGTAAAAAGTAATTGTCATTGCGAGGAGCCCCGAAGGGGCGACGTGGCAATCCCACGGTTTTCAGAACCGACTAAAAAAGCAGGTGTGCCATTGACACGCCTGTCTTTTTATATTATGATAATTTTTAGAAACCAAAAGGAGGACAAAATGTTAAAAAATATTGATTGGGTGTTGATATTAGGGCCCGTTGTGATTGCCTTTGCACTCGCGTTTAGTACTTAAGCATAATAATCCCATGCAGCTCCTTCTCCCTTCAGTCTCTTTCCCGCGCCGGTCCTCCGGCGCGGCTTTTTTATCTCCCCCCCAATCTCCCCAAGATATTAAACGTCCGAAGTATAATCGCGGTATCCAAAATGACGCCGCGATTTTTTAGATAATATAAATCAAATTCAAGCTTGCGTAAGTTTTCTTCAATTGTGCCGTAGTAAGATTTTTGGATTTGCGCCCAGCCGGTCAGTCCGGGTTTGATCAAATGGCGTAAAGAGTAGTAGGGCATCTTGGTGGAAAGCTCGGCCACAAATTCCGGACGCTCGGGGCGCGGGCCGACCAAAGCCATTTCATTGTGGAAAATATTTATAAATTGAGGTAGTTCATCAATCCGCGATTTGCGTAAGAAATTTCCAACCGAGGTAATTCGCGCGTCATTAACTGACGCATATTGCGCGCCGCCGGTCTCGGCGCTGCCGTCGGCCGACAACACTTTCATAGTGCGGTATTTAATAATTTTAAATGTTTTGCCATTCCGGCCGACTCGTTCCTGAATAAAAAATACGGGCCCGGGCGAAGATAATTTAATCGCCAGGGCGACAAAAGGAAATGAAATGGCAAAAGTCACAGCCATAAATCCGGCAAAGATAAAATCCACAAAAATTCTGGCGCGGTCGTAAATTTTTTTTCTTTGTTCATCCAGATTTGCCAGAAACCATGTATCGGAAAAAATAAACGGTGGAATTCGGGTCATTATGTCTTCATAAAATCTGGCTAGAAAGATAGTGCCGGATTGTTCAAATAATCTCGCGTAAAGTTCCTTGGAAAAATTTTCGTCTTGCGCCGCTTGTGGCGCGATAATGTAAATTTGCGCGGCCTTATTTTGTTTTGTCGCCAGCTCGTTCAAATTATCGGTCGTGATATATCCGGATAATCCGGGCAATTGTTCTTGGCAAGTGTCGTGCGGAGTGCGAATTAGCCCGACTATTTCATAACCGAGCGCGGGTTCGCGTTCAATTTTGGCGATCAGTTCAAATACTTCGGGCGACAGACCGACAAATACAATGTTTGTCTTGAGAATTGATTTTGATAAAAATTTATTGTGCAGAGCGCGCCAGACAGAAATCAACACTGCCCCGACTAGGGCGCAGAGTGCGATGATGGTTTTTGGTTGAGCGGTAATTTTATGGTTTAAGTAAAAAAATATTAAACCAAACACCAGCCAGATGCTCAAACCGATATAGATTTTTTGGAAAAATCTCAGATTATTTTTGGCTTGCCCGATGTCGTAGAGGCCGACAACGAAAAAAATAATAATGGCGGCGGTAAATAATCCGGCCATGGGATAAAACAGTTCCGCCCATTGGTCGGCCGGCCATGAGAAATATCTGAGCCACAAAGCGACGCATAGCGACAGATTTAGCACCAGCAGGTCGCCGAGCACAAGGGTAATTTGTTTGATTCGGTGAAACATAGGTTGTTCGGAGGTTGTATTATGATGTATAATATAATGGAACGGTATGACCTCATCATATTATATTTTGGCAAAAAAATCAATATTTGGCCTGATGGCAGGCTTGTTTTTGTTTTTGGCGGTTCCGGTTAGTGCCGCGGCGCTGAACGACCAGGGATATTCATATCAGCAGGCCATGTGGGCGCAAATTAACGCGCCAGAGGCCTGGCAGACTACGACCGGCTCACCTGATACCGTTGTGGCGGTGATTGATATTGGCGTAAATTATAACCATCCGGATTTGGCGGGAAATATCTGGACCAATAGCGATGAAATAGCGGACAACGGCATTGACGATGATCAAAACGGTTATATTGACGATGTGCGCGGGTGGAATTTTATTGAGAATAATAATGACCCGCAAGTGATCGATTCAAATAATAATATAGTTGATGAAGAGACATTATCACACGGCACGGCCATTGCCGGTTTGATTGGCGCCATCGGAAATAATAATGTGTTTGGCGCCGGACTTAATTGGAAAATTAAAATTATGCCTATTCGGGCGATTGATAATTATGGTTCCGGTGTTTATGAAACCATCACCAAAGCGATAAATTATGCGGTAGATAATGGGGCGGATATCATAAACATTAGTTTTGTCGGCAATGCCAATGATGAGGATTTGAGTTATGCTCTGCGTCGCGCTTATGATCGCGGTATCATGGTGACGGTGGCGGCCGGCAACAACCGTGTGATTGGTAAAGGCGATGAAAATGAGTCGCCGAATTACCCCATATGTTTTGATCGTGAAGATAGCGAAAATTGGCTGATCGGAGTGACGTCGGTTGATAGCGCGGATAGGCTAAGCGATTTTGCCAATTATGGCACTTGTGTGGATTTGTCGGCACCCGGAGAAAATATTTACAGCATCCAAAGAGTGTCTTATGAGAATGGACACAATGTCTTTAGCGGGCCTTGGCAGGGGACATCATTTTCCGCTCCGCTGGTGGCCGGAACAGCCGCGCTTGTTAAATCCGTGCGTCCAGAATGGACGGCGCGTGATATTATTTCTGTTTTACTTTCATCGTCCGATGATGTGGACGCCAAAAATTCAGGATTTGCCGGTCAAATGGGTTATGGCCGGTTGAATGTGGCTTCGGCGGTGGCGCGAGCCGCGACTGAAGAACACGCGTCCGGCGATTTAAATAGAATTTGTTATTACAAATCAACCAAGCTGTATTGCTATGACGCGGAGGGCGAAAAAAATATTTATCTCGCCAATGCGGGCGAACAGATTGTTGATTCAGACTGGGTGGCGGATGATTATACCATGGCGTTGACCAAAACAAAAAATGGTTCCAAAATTTTTGTTTATGCCGATAACGGGATTTTGTCCGGTTCGTGGAAATTGGATAAAACTTATGATAAGTTGAAATTATTTTATTTGGGCGGCGAGTGGCGCGCGGTCGTCTCCGGTTATGATGGCGTGAAAAAATCCACTCGCGTGGCGATTTATAATTTGCACGGCGCGCTCAAAAATTCATTTTCTTTTTCCGGCGCGATAGGGGATTATTCTTTGGACTCGCTGGGAAATTTTTGGAGCGCTCGTGTGGCATCGGGCAAACTCACACTAAACAAGTATGATTTTACCGGCCTGAAGCTCCAAACTGTCGTTGGATCGCCGGCCAAAAGTGTGGAGCGGTTGATAATCAAGAAAGTGTGGCGGGGAGGCGGTGAACAAGCAGTCGCGGCCATTGGCGACTCGGCCGGCAGTTCGCTTGTCACTTTGGATTTAGATTCCGGGTCTTTCAGCCGAGAAGCATACCCAAAATCAGCGGTGTCGTCGCGCTTCACAGCCGATGATTATAATCACGACGGTTTATACGATATTTTACGCTATCAATTGACCGGAGGTGAATTTAAAGTCGCCACCGGCAAGGGGGTGGTGTTAAAAACAGTTGTCTTGCCAAAATTATTATAATACTTGCTTAAAATAGGCTTATTTGATAAACTAAATTCACCGTCATGCTGAACTTGTTTCAGCATCTTTCGGCCATAGATCCTGAAACGAGTTCAGGATGACACGCTAAAATTTCCCAAATTACCAATTACTAACTACCAATTACTCAAATATGGATACCCCAATTTTTGAAAAGAAAAACGTACTCGTCACCGGCGGCGCCGGTTTTATCGGCTCGCATCTCTGCGAGCGCTTGCTCAAAGAAGCCAAAGTTATTTGTATTGATGATTTTTCTAATTCCGACCCGTCCAACATCAGCCACCTCTTGCAATATCCGGATTTCGAATTTATTAATCACGATATCTCCCAGCCGTTTGATCCGGACCAATTTGAAGAATTAAATAAGTTCAAAATAAAATTTCAAGGCATCCAGGAAATTTATCACTTGGCCTGCCCGACCAGCCCCAAAGATTTTGAAAGTTTGAAGATGCAGACCTTGCACGCCAATTCCGATGCCTTGTTTAATACGTTGGATTTGGCTGTCAAGCACAAAGCCAAATATGTTTTTGCGTCCAGCTCGGTGGTTTATGGTGATGCGACCGACGCGAAAAATGTTTTTAAAGAGACCGATATCGGTTTGGTCAATCATTTATCCGAACGCGCCTGCTATGATGAAGGCAAAAAATTTGCCGAAACCTGCGTGGCGACTTATTCGCAAGTACATGGATTGGACGCGAAGATCGCGCGCGTGTTTACCACTTTTGGTCCGCGCATGCGATTGTTCCAAGGATTGCTAATTCCGGATTTTATCATCAATTCTATCAACAACGAGGATTTGGTGATTTACGGTGATGAAAATTTTACCACCTCGCTTTGTTATGTTGATGATATGGTAAGCGGGTTAGTTAAGTTGATGTCTTCCGACAATGAAGTCAAAGTTACTAATTTGGGCGAGGATAAAATTGTCAGTTTTGCCGATGTGGCCAAGATGATTATTCAGATGACTAATTCAGATTCCAAAATTGTGTTTGAGCAACCGCTATTATTTTTAACGAAAAAAGGCGCGGCCGATTTGACCTTTGCCAAAAATTCTCTGGGCTGGATGCCTTTGGTGCGCTTGGAGGATGGTTTAGAGAAAACCATTGAATATGTGGTGGCCAACAAAGAATCCCTCATGTTCAATCATAGACGTTAATTATGTTTGTCGTCATTGCCGCCTACAATGAAGAAAAATCAATAGGTCGCGTCATACGCGGCCTTTTTGAAAACGGTTTTACCAAGGTGGTGGCGGTTGACGACGGTTCAACCGACAAGACCGCGGATGAAGCGCTCCGCGCCGGAGCAATGGTGGTGCGCCATGCGATTAACCGCGGGCAAGGCGCGGCGCTTAGAACCGGCAATGATTATGCTTTTGCCCATGGCGCGGACTTGGTGGCGCATTTTGATGCTGACGGGCAATTCAATCCGGCTGATATCCGCATTGCTGAAAAATTATTGCGGGAAAATAATTTAGACATTGTTTTTGGTTCCCGGTTTTTAGACGCGCGTTCCAAAATTCCCTTTAGTAAAAAATATTTTGTTTTGCCAATCGCGCGGTTGATAAATTTTTGCATCACCGGCGTGCGCCTGACCGACGCCCATAACGGTTTCCGCCTGATGAATCGGCGCGCATACGAAGCGATTACGATTACTCAAGATAGAATGGCGCATAATTCAGAAATTGTGGCCAAAACGCGTCGGGCCAAACTCAAATACTCCGAGTGTCCGGTGGAGGTGCGATACAATGAATACGGCCAAAGCGCTTTGGGCGGCCTGGCGATTTTAAAAGATTTATTATTTGGTAAAATTTTTTAATATGACTCTAATCCAAATTTTGCTCCTGATTTTTTTCGTCTTTGCCGTAGTTAAAGCTTTTGTTCAATTTCGCGCCGGCGACATTCGTTTGCTCGGTTTTGTTTATTGGCTGGCGTTTTGGGTGGCGGCCGCCGGCATTGTGGTTTGGCCGGACGCGACATTTGTTATCGCGAATAAAATTGGTATTGGCCGAGGCGCTGATTTGGTTGTCTATCTGGCTTTAGTTGTATTATTTTTTTCCGTCTTTCGTTTGACCGCAAAAGTGGAAAAACAAAAACATGAAATTACCGAATTGACGCGCACGTTGTCTTTAAAAGAAAACAAATAATATGCCTCCTGATAAATATTCAGCTACATGGGTTTCCCATTCTTCCATCAGTGATTTTTTGCGTTGTCCGCGCGCGTATTATTTGAAAAATGTTTATCGCGACCCGAAAAATAATCACAAGATAAAATTGATGACACCCTCGCTCGCGCTCGGGCAAATCGCGCACGAGGTTTTGGAATCTTTATCGGTTTTACCGCGCGAAAAACGCTTGCAAGATTCATTGGTGACAAAATTTAACGAAGCGTGGAAAAATGTTAGCGGTAAAAAGGGTGGTTTTCCAAACGAAGAAGTGGAATATCGCTATCGCATGCGCGGCGAGGAAATGATGCGCCGTGTGATGAATCACCCCGGACCAATCACAGAACTCTCGGTAAAAATAAATATGGATCTGCCATATTTTTGGCTGGACGAAGAAGAAAATATTATTTTGTGTGGCAAGATTGATTGGCTAAAATACCTTCCGGAAATTGACAGCGTGCAAATTATTGATTTTAAAACCGGCAAGCGTGAAGAGGACGCAGGTTCACTGCAACTGCCCATATATAATTTATTGGTACAGAATTGTCAAAAGCGCAAAGTGTCTAATGCCGGTTATTGGTACCTGGGTTTCAGCGATGTGTTGACTGACAAAATTTTGCCGGATTTGGAAGAGGGGAGGGCGCGCGTTTTGGATGTGGCGCGACAAATTAAGATGGCGCGTCAGATTGAAAGATTCAAGTGTCCCAATGGCGATGCCGGTTGCCCTGACTGCCGTTCGTTTGAAATTATTGCGCGCGGTGAAGCGGAATTAGTCGGGGTTGATAGTTATAACGCTGATGTGTATATATTACCAATTGCAGTTGACGATGAGGACAGGGAAGGAAGCATTTTATAATTTTATGAAAATCGCAAATCTTGTTTCCACTTTTCCACCGCACAAGGGCGGTATGGGTTTGGTTTGCGAGGATGAAGCGGTGCGCCTCGCTCCCGAGCATGAAGTTGCGGTGTTTACGCTGGCATACCCTAATTACAAATATGAGGATGAAGATTTATCATATAAAATTTTTCGTCTCAAGCCGTTTATTAAAATTGGTGACGGCGGAATTTTACGTAATTTGGAAGAACTTTTACGAGGATTTGATGTCGTTCATCTCCATTATCCTTTTTACGGCGCGCTTGGCTCGCTCATCAAAGCAAAAAAATTGCTCGGTTTTAAATTAGTGGTCACGTATCATATGGACGCGCAACGGGCGGGATGTTTGAGTTTTGCCAATAATCTTTACGATAAAATTTATTCCAAAAAATTATTTAGTGTTGCTGATAGAGTCATCGTGGTGGATGAAGATTATTTTAAAGCATCAAAATTTGGACGTTATATCGGTAAAGATAAATCCGTGGTTTTACCCAACGGCGTGGATTTATCCGTGTTCAAGCCGGCCTCAATCAAAACATGGCTTGAGCTCGGACATCAGGAGCTAACGGGCAAAAAAGTAATTTTGTTTGTGGGAAATCTTTTGCCCGTAAAAAATTTGCAATTATTAATTAAAATTTTGCCGAATTTAGATAATGACGCTCGGCTGGCGATTGTCGGCGGGGGATATGCAGAGCAGAGTATCCGCGATTTGGTTAACGAGAAAAAATTACAAGATAAAATTATATTTTTAGGCAATGATGTTTCGCGCGAACTGCTTTCAGATTATTATCGCGTGGCGAACGTAGTCGCGATACCGTCTCTGTCAGAATCGTTTTCGCTCGTGGCCGTGGAAGCCATGGCCGGGGGCGCGATTGTAGCTGGAAGCGAAGTGTCCGGTCTTCGTGGTAGAATAAAAAATAATGAAGATGGATTTTTGCTCAAGGTTAATAATGAGCAAATTTGGATAGATGGACTAAATAAAATTTTAAATTTGTCCGAAGTGGAAAGGCAAATTATTTCCGAGCGAGCGAGCGAGTCGGCCAAGAAATATTCCGTTGAGGAACATATGAGGAAGTTGAAGGAAGTCTATTTAGCGCTATAATATATTTCCATGTCATTTAATTACGAACAATCAATTTGGGGGCGGGGGACGGCCACGCTCAAATGGTCTGATCCGATGAACATCCGGCTTGGGCGATGTTTGAAATCTTTGAGGAAATTACCCGAAGGCGCGAAGATTTTGGAAATCGGCTGTGGTGCGGGCGCGTTTATCCGGGCAATAAAAAAAATCCGTCCCGAGTGGGAATGTTTTGGCGTGGATTTGAGTCAAGAAGCAATTAATACAGCAGTGGGTGCGGTTGATGGTGTGCGTTATACTGCGTTTGATGGCGGACGTTTTCCCTACGAGGATAATAATTTTGATGCTGTTATATTTATGGATGTTTTGGAACACGTGAGTGAACCGGAGAATTTTGTCGCGGAAATCAAACGCGTCCTGAAAACAAAAGGAATTATGTACGGTTTCGTGCCGTGCGAAGGGGACAAGACGTCGCTCTGGCGTTGGCTGGACAAATTGGGATGGAAAAATAATTTAACCAACAGATTTGCCGGACATGTAAATTTTTTCTCGCTCGCGGAGGCGCGTAAAATTTTTATCAATTCCGGTTTTCGCATCAAGTCGGAAACTTACGCGGAAAATATCCTCGGCCAAATCCTCGGTGTGGCCGTGTTCAAGGCCATGGGGCGTGCGGCCAATAAATCGGGCGGGCAAATCAACAACGAAACATTTTTTGCCCAAGAATCATCGGCCGGATTTTCTAAGCTTAAGAAATTTGTAAATTGTTTGATTACATTGGAATCAAAATTATTATTTTGGCTGCCGTCGCCCAATGTTCATATTGTCGCCAAAAAATTATGAAAGTTATTCATTTGATTCCATCAGCCTTTGATTATTTTAACGATATCCGCGATAAAGCGATGGCTTTGGTAAACGTCGAACGTGAGATGGGGATTGACGCGGAGGCCTACACTTTGCAGTATGGCGCGGCTACTCGGCGTGAACAAAATTTAATTTCGCAAAAAGCTCCGGGTCTAAATTTTAGTGGACTGATTAATGGCGGAGATTTAATTAATGATCTGGGTAATTACGATATTGTTCACTTACACTGTCCATTTTTCGGCTTGGCTAAAAATTTGCTGGCTTGGAAAAAATCTAATCCGGATAAAATTTTGGTCGCGACTGTTTGGCGCGAGATGAAAATTACCGATTTATTTTCAGTATTTGTTTATTTATATAATTGTTATTATTGGCCGAAAATTTCTAAATTATGTAGCCGGGTTATTGACAAAATCCACTTGACTTATACGGCGGATGAGTTAAAATTATTGCATTCGGATATGGAGGCAAAAGCCTGCGTATCTATTTATTCATCGTTTATTAGCTAAATTATGGAGAACGAGCCAAAGAAAAATTTGTTTGAGATTCTGGAGCCAAAGAGCGCCATGATTCTTGGTATTGTTGGAGGGTTGATGATTGTCTGTACTATCGGCTTTATTGTTTTGGCGGTAATGGCCGCCACTAATGGTCTGAATTGTTCGGCCGGTTCAACGGTAAAAAATACCGCGGTCGCTAGTTCAGATACCACCGATCAAACGGAGACGGTGGCTGTCGCGCCAAAAACTGACAAGCCGGTGGTGGAATTATTTGTGATGTCGTATTGCCCGTATGGTTTGCAAATGGAAAAAGCCTATTTACCGGTTATGGAGTTGCTCGGTAAAAAAGCCGACATGAGTGTGAAGTTTGTGTCTTATGCCATGCATGAAAAGAAAGAACTGGATGAGAATACTCGGCAGTATTGTATTCAGAAAGAACAGGTTGCTAAATTTAATTCCTATTTGAAATGTTTTACCGGTAGTGGAGATTCAACGACGTGTTTGAAAACCGCGGGTGTGAATACGAGCAAAATGAACGCCTGTGTGGCCAAAACAGACAAAACGTTCAAAATTACCGAAATGTATAATGACAAATCTACATGGCTTTCAAATACCTATCCGGTTTATACGGTTCATCAAACTGAAAACGATAAATATGGCGTGCAGGGTTCGCCAACCCTCGTGATTAATGGAGTGCAAATTGATTCCGGCCGTACTCCAGAAGCGGTCAAACAAGCAATCTGCGCCGCATTTAGTAAAGCGCCGAGCGAATGCGACAAGACTCTCAGTACGCAAAGTTTTTCGGCCAGTTTTGGCGATACTGCCGGCGCGGCCACCGATGCAAGCTGTAGTTAGAATATTGAGCTGTCCCCCTACGGGGGAACTCCCGCAGGGAGTTAGCTAAAAAATTAATACCTAATTTAACATCCTATGGGTAAGTTCAATAAAGGCGTGGTGGTTGGTGGGATTTTGGGCGCCGGATTGATGTGGCTCAATGCCACAGTTAAAGGCAAGGAATATCGCACTAAAATTTTGGCGCATCTTGAACCGCTATATTGTGAACTCAAAACCAGCATTATGAAGCTGGAGGGCCCGACCAAAGAAATGTGGGACGCTCTGGTGGAGCGCGCGGTGGAAGAATACGCCGCCAAGAAAGAATTAGCCGCAGATGTAAAAAATAATTTGGTGCGTGAATTGTCAAAAAAATGGGATGGACTGGAAGAAGAAATCAGAAACGGATAGATACCGCCTGCAAAAATTTACGAAAGAACGAAAAACACCCCGCAAATGCGGGGTGTTTTATTGTGTAAATTATTAATTACAAATTACTATTCGCTCACTTTCATATCCTTGACCGACAATTCCAGTTCGCGATTGCCGTTCCACTCGTTCACGCCAACCGTAAACACCAAATCAATTTTATCCCCGGCATGTAAAATCTTTTTCCAATCAAGCGGATGTTTATTAATATCTCCAAAGCCAAAGGCAATGGTTTTGCGGACAGTGTGTGAATTGTGGCGGACCATTAATTTAAGATGTTTTCCGTCGTTGCCGACAGGGTTTATTTCCACCACGGTGAGGTTGCGCGCGGTATAAATCGGTTCTTCGTTGCGCGCGCCGAACGGTTCAAATTTTTGTAAAATATCATAAAGCTTCCAATCAACATCTTCCAGATTTATTTCCGCGTCCACCAAAATTTGCGGGGTCATGTCAACATCCTTGATAGTCTTTGAGGCGTATTCATTCATGGTTGATTGAAATTTTTCCAAGTCGTCGCGGGATTTGAGCGAGAATCCGCAAGCTTGCGGGTGGCCGCCATATTTGAGAAAAAATTCCGGCATAGAATGCAAGGCCTCCATGATATTGAATTCCGGAATACTTCGGCCTGAGCCGGTAATTTCTTCGCCCCCCAGTCCGATAGCAATAGCCGGTTTATTGTAAGTATCTTTGATTTTGCCGGCGATGAGTCCGGCAATGCCAACGGACAAAGCTTCGTCAGAAAAAAACAGCACAAAGTTTTTTGTTTGATCAACAGAATTTATCTGTTTGATCGCCCGGTTCGTCAATTCCTCAGTCATTTTTTGGCGGTCAATATTATTTTGGTTGAGCATTAAGGCTAATTTTTCCGCGTCTGTCTTATCTTCGGAGGCGAGCAAGGCATAGGCTGTGTTGGCGTGGTCCATACGACCGGCGGCATTGAGGCGCGGCACAATTTGGAAACTGACTGTTTCGGAGTCAAAAGAATTACGTTTGGGTTTACCGTTTTCGTCCACGAGCGATGCGACGACCAGTAGTTGCTTAAGGCCAATATTGCGCGTCTTGTTGATAACTGTAAGGCCGTAGCGGGCAAGCGTACGTGATTCGCCGATGAGTGGCACCATGTCGCCGATAGTGGCAATGGCCACCAGGTCCAACAGCCATTTTTCAAAGGCCTCATGTGTTTGCCCGTCAGTCAGAATAGAATTATTTTTTTGATGTTTTTTTAATAGTCCCTGCGCCAATTTGAAGGCTACAGCCGCGCCGGCCAACCCCTTGTCCGGATAAGTTTCGTTGGGTTGAAAGGCGTGGATAACGGCATCGGCCGGCGGTATGATTTCCGGCGGAGTGTGGTGGTCGCTGATAATTACGGTGAGCCCGGCGTCTTTGGCCGCTTTCACCTCCGCCACATTGGTGATGCCACAATCACAAGTGATGATCAAATCATTTTTTTGTTCCACGAATGATTTAATGGTTTTCAAATTCAAACCATAACCATCGTCAATCCGGCTGGGTAAAAATACGGATAAATTTTTTGCGCCTAATTTTTTCAATGTTTTGGTAAGGATGGTAGTGGCGCAAACTCCGTCCGCGTCATAATCTCCATGCACCACAATTTTTTTATCTTGGGCAATGGCGTCAAAAATAATATCTGTCGCTTTGTCCATATCGCGGAACAAAAACGGGTCGTGGATGTCGGCCAGATAATCAGGATTAAGAAATTCGTCAATTTGCTCTTGGGTTTTGAGTCCGCGGTTCCAAAGCAAACGCGCCACGATTAAGGGCAGTTCAGGATGAGAATTTATAAATTCAGCCGGCGGTTCCGGCCGGACGACCCATTTTTTGAGCATAAAATTATTGGAACAACGGCAGGATAGTGAACATTATCATGGCGAGCACGCCCACGACCGCCACCAGCGCCCAAAGTGATTTGAGTGTTTTGTGTTTCATATTGTTGCGATGCGAATATACGAATGCATGCGAATTATACGAATTATTATTATCGTTTTAGCACTTTTAAATATGCTTCAGTGGGAATGTCCACTTTGCCGTGCGAAGCCATTTTACGTTTTCCCTTTTTCTGTTTTTCCAAAAGTTTCATTTTACGCGTGACGTCTCCGCCGTATAATTTTGCCAAGACGTCTTTGCGGTAGGCGCTCAATCGTTCCGAGGCCACGATCTTTCCACCAATAGCGGCTTGAATTTTAATTTCAAATTGTTGGCGAGGCAAAGATTCTTTGAGAGATTCCACAATTTTTTTGCCGGTTTTGTAAGCTTCATCATCCCAAACTAATGTGGACAATTCTTCCACCGGATCCTCGGCGATTAAAATATCCAGTTTTACCACTTTAGTCGGTTCATAACCGCGATACTCATAATTCATGGAAGCGTAGCCGGAAGTGACAGTTTTTAGTTTATCATAAAAATCCGTGATGAGCGAGGCAAGAGGGATAATATAATGAATGGCCGCGCGTTGTCCGGCTCCGGCCGAGAGATATTCAGTGTTGACATAACGGCCTTTGCGTTCGGAAATTAGCCCCATCACGTTACCAACATATTCTTTGGGCGTGATGATGTCCAAGGACATCCATGGCTCGTGGACTTCGCGGATGTGCGACGGGTCGGGCATTTCTTGAGGGCCATGAATAATTATTTCGTCGCCGGCAGTCTTGATAATTTTGTAAGCCACGCTCGGCACGGTAATGACAATATCAATATTAAACTCACGGCGCAAACGTTCCTGAAAAATATCCAGATGAAGCATGCCGAGAAAACCACAGCGGAAACCAAAGCCGAGCGCCTGCGAATGTTCGGGTTCATAATAAAGCGAGGAGTCGCTTAATTTTAATTTATCTATCGCGTCGCGCAATTCTTGGTATTCGTTGCCTTCTTTGGGGAAAATTCCGGCAAAGACCATAGGCTTAACTTCTTTGTAACCGGGCAAGGCTTCGCTCGCCGGTTCGCTGATAGATGTAATGGTGTCGCCGACACGGCACTCGCGGACTTCTTTCAGGCCTGTGACAATATAACCGGTTTCACCGCTTACGAGAACATCGGCTGGTTTAAATTTTGGCGTGTAGTAGCCGATCTCCAAAACATCGGCGGGAGTTTTGGTGGTCATTAATAATATTTTGTCGCCCTTTTTCATTTGGCCGTCAATCATTCTGACCGAAGCAACCACGCCTTTGTATTCGTTGTATGAAGAATCAAAAATCAAAGCGCGCGCCGGACGATCGGCGGTAATCATTGGTGGGGGAACAACCGTGATAATGCGTTCTAATATTTCCGGCACACCTTGGCCGGTTTTGCCCGAAGCGAGCAAAATATCTTCATCTTTACAGCCGATTAAATGGATAATTTCTTCTTTAGTTTTTTCAACATTAGCGGCCGGAGTGTCAATTTTGTTGATAACCGGCACGATGGTCAAATTTTGTTCCAGCGCCAAATACAAATTGCCGATCGTTTGCGCTTGCACGCCTTGAGTCGCGTCCACGAGAAGTATGGCGCCTTCCACGGCCGCGAGCGAGCGGGACACCTCGTAATTAAAATCCACGTGTCCGGGCGTATCAATTAAATTTAAAATATATTTTTTGCCGTCATTGGCCGTGTAGTTCATTCTGACCGGCGTGAGTTTGATGGTGATACCACGTTCGCGTTCCAGATCCATGGAATCTAATAATTGTTCTTTCATGTCCCTATGTGAAACTGTTCCAGTCAATTCCAAAAATCTATCGGCCAGGGTGGATTTCCCGTGGTCAATGTGGGCGATGATGCAAAAATTTCTCATTAAACTGTCCCTGTCCATAGCGATAATAGAATCCAATATGTGGGGACCAATATAGTGGTCATTATTAATAAATATACTCTAAATAAGCGGTTTTTATATTTTTGAAATAATATTACTGAGGCGGCAAGCATGAAGTATGGTAGAAAGAAGATGAAACGAAAAAGTATATTTGTAAGCATGTGGGACATCATATCATTCCTTTGAATCAATAATATCCGTGGCGCCGACACTCCGCGCTCTAAACCAACGGCGGGCGAATGATTGTTTTATTTCAGTTAACTCCGGCACTTTGAGCAACCAGCATATTCCCGCGTAAACTACGAGGCCGACAACTCCGGCAATTACGCCTTGGCCAAAGACGCCCCAGAAATAATCCAAGTTAAAAATTTTATTTAACGGATATTTTAAGATTTGAACCACCACGGCCATGATAATCGCGGCCGCGGAAATTTTTAAAAGCGAAGCAATGATTTTTGCGCCATTAAATGTCGGTATTTGTACGCGAAGAAATACCGCAAGCAAAGACGCGTTGATAATCGCGCCAATGGATGAAGCCAAGGCCAATCCCGCCACACCCAAACTACGCATTAAAATTAAAGCCGAACCAATGGCGATGATTTCGGAAAACGCGCCAATGGCGAGAGGCGTCTTGGTGTCCGACAGCGAAAAAAATGCGCGGGCAAACAGTGGGACGAGCGATTGGGCGAAAAGTCCAAAAGCAAAAAACGCGAGCGCGTTGGCCGTATTGGTGGTGGCGGTCCAATCAAATTGCCCGGTGCCGAGAATAACGCGGACAATTTGCGCGCGGAGTAAAAGCAAAATAATGGAAAGGGGAATAATCAAAAATAGAATTTTGCCGATGGTGGACGACAGGTTCTTGGTAAAGTCCGCCATATCATTCCTGGCCGCAGCCGCGGACAAAACCGGAAATACGGCGAGGGCAAACGGGATGCCGATAATGCCTGTCGGAACCGCTTGTAGGTTGGCGGCGTAATTGTACACCGCCACACTGCCAATAGGCAGGAGCGACGCGAGCATGGTGGTAATCAAAATATTTATTTCGGAGACAGCCACGCCCACTGTGCGCGGTAGCATAAGTTTGCCCACTGTGCGTGTGCCTGCGTCTTTTAAATCAAAAACCCATGACCATTTCCAGCCGGAGTTGTAGGCGCCAATGGCCATGAGCGCGAGGTGCATGGCCGCGCCAAACACCACACCCCAGGCCACTCCGGTCGGGCCGATAAATTTGGCGAACACGGATACCCCGATAATAATTCCCAAATTATAAAAAATCGGGGCAATGGAATAAAGCACAAATCGGCGGAGCGATTGCAAGACACCGCCCAAGGTCATAGATAGGCCGAGGAGCAGGGGAGACAAAAACATTATTCGGGTAAAGGCAATCGCCAGATGTTGATTATCGCCGGAAAATCCGGGCGCCACAATGGGGACAATGTGTTTGGATAGGATTATCCCGATGCTACATAGAATTATCAGAGCCGCGCCGGCGATGTTGAAAATATTATTAGCCAAGCGCCAAGCCGGAGTTTTGTCTTCGCCTTGAAAAAATAGTTTAGTAAAAATCGGAATGAATCCGGCTGTCAGCGCGCCAACAATTAAGAGAGTATAAACCAAGTCGGGAACTTTGAAAGCCGCGTAATAAGCGTCCATGACCGGGCCTGCGCCATAATAATGGGCGAGGATGCGGTCGCGAATCAAGCCGACAAAACGGCTGGCCAAAGTCGCGGTCGCAATAATCAAAGCCGCGCCGGTGACGGTTTTGGATTGGTTGTTTAAGCTAGAGAGTATCATTTGATTCAGGTTCGGTTGATGTTGTAGTGGTGAGGGTTTGGGTGTTCGTGCTCACGACTTCGGCCGGATAGGGCAAATTTACCATGATAAACGCGTAAGTTACTTTTTTGGTTTTTTGGTCGGAAAATTCCGCGAAAATTGTCCCGCTCAAATTATCTTGCCGGCTGAAAGTTAATTGACGATAGTTGTTGCCTTGAGTTTCTGATTCAATCGTAAAACCGTTAGTCGTTAAATTTCTTTTATAATAAGTTATCATGGTATTTACATCGCTGGTGATGTCGCGCCATTCAACTTGAATCATATCGCGAGAGTCGCCGATTGGTTTCAAGATCATGCGGAAGACTTCTTTGAATATATTTCCGTTTTCTTTGGCCGAGGTTGACGGCGCATTTTGTTCGCGCGAAATCACAGGCGACAGGACCAGTTTGGGAAAGAAAGTAGCCATCTCCATAGAACGGCTTTTATATCGTCCGGAAATGTAAGTAATTTTGTCAATGTTGTATTGGTCGTAAATCGGCACATCGGTCGGGAAGTTTGTCGGCAGATTTTTGACAGTGGCCGGCCCGGCACCAATATAAAATTTGATTCCAATGACAATGGACGCGATAAATAACAAAACACAGCCTGAGCCGGACAAGCAAGCAGTGGCAAACCAGTGTCCGCGTTTTCTGAACTCTTGCATTGGCGGCTCCACTATTTCCACGTCTTTAAGCAGTTCTTCTTGATTCATAATGATAGCGACATTGTATCAGAAATAGATGAATTTGTGTAGGGGGTAAAATGTGGTATAATTTAACCTGTTAAATGCCCCCTGGGGGCGATTCGCCAAGAGCGGATTATTTAACGTCATATCATGAAATTATCATTTTTTGGCGCGGCCGGAGAAGTCACCGGTTCGTGCAGTTTGCTGGAAGAGGGAGATATTAAAATTTTGGTTGATTGCGGGATGTTTCAGGGAGGGGACTTTGTGGAAGACCGTAATGCCGACCCATTTGCTTTTGACGCCAGCGCTCTCACGGCTGTGTTTGTCACGCACGCGCATTTGGACCATGTCGGACGCTTGCCGTTGCTCATAAAGCGCGGATTCAGCGGGCAAATTTATGCCACCCCGCCGACTATTGAAATCGCCAGATTGATTTTGGAGGATGCATGCGAAATCATGGAATATCACGCCCGGAAATTTGGCCGGCCGGCTCTGTATAATTTAGATGATGTGGCCAAGGTTATCGGTATGATGCGCCAAGTGGATTATTATGATGATTTTGATTTACCGGCATCAAACATCAGGTTTAAATTTTATGAAGCCGGTCATATTTTCGGCTCGGCATTTTTGGAAATAAATTTAGCCGGCAAAAAAGTTGTTTTTTCCGGCGACCTGGGCAATGTGAATGTCCCGATTTTACGCGATACCGACGCCTTGCCCAAAGATGTTTATTTGCTGATTTGCGAGTCCACTTATGGCGACCGCGAACACGACACGAGTATTGACCGCAAGTCTGCCATTAAAAAAGTTGTGGCCGAGGCGCTTGAGCGGGGCGGTACTTTGATGATGCCGGCTTTTTCCGTGGAACGCACCCAGGAAATTTTGTATGATTTAAATGATTTGATTGACCGCGACCAAGTTTTACCGCCGAACATTCCGATTTTTTTGGACAGCCCGCTCGCCATCAACGCAACGGGCGTGTTTAACCGCTACACGCAATATTTTGATGAAGAAGCGGAAAGGTATATCCGGTCCGGTGATGATTTGTTCCAATTCGGCGGATTGAAAATGACCCGTTCGCGCGATGATTCCAAGCGCATCAATACGGTCATTGGCCAAAAAATTATTATTGCCGGTTCGGGTATGATGAACGGCGGACGCATCCAGTATCACGCGTTGCGCTATTTGTCTGATAATCGCAATACTTTATTTCTCACCGGTTTCCAAGCCATGCACACGCCGGGCAGGAAGATTTTGGATGGCGCGACTCATGTGGACGTCTTGAATGAACACGTGGCAGTCAAATGCCATGTGGAGTTTATTGATGTGCTCTCGGCGCACGCGGATAGAATTAAAATTTTTAATTGGATTAAAAACAACGGTTCAACGCCCAAATGCGTGGTCTTGAATCACGGCGAGCCCGAGCAAAGCCAGCCTTTAGCCGATAAAATTAAGAGTGAATTGGGCGTGCGAGTTTCCGTGGCTGATCCGGAGGAGGCGGTGGAGGTGTAAAAACTGTCATTCCGAGCGAAGCCGAGGAATCCCTTCGGCAGTGTCATCCCCGCGAAGGCGGGGATCCAGACGTGTTTGGAGGCATTGAAGAATCCGTGATAATATTGTTGTCATTTGTGCGGGGTTATGTTATACTAAAAATGAATCATTAATATAAACCATTATGTCTATAAAGATCAATGATGTTGGTGAAGGAAAATTGAGCATTGAAATGGACAATGGCCATGTTCAGGCACTTGAGAAGATAGTTCGAGATTATGATCTTATTGGCAATGAAGATGCGTTGGGTTTTGTACTCTCTGTTATATCTCAAGCCAACGGCAGTCCTATTAGTATAAATGGCAACGCACTTATTCCTTCGGAGAATATCAAAAAGAAAAAAGTCTGATTTTTTTCTTATGCCCAGACCTGACAATGATTTTAACCAAGAGCAGTATACACAAAAAGTGGACGCCCTCGTTGTGTTTAAGCAGGAGTTTGAAGGCAAAAATTTCGATAACAAGATATGTGCGGCGATAAAAGATTCGGTGCCGTTACAAACAGAAATTAAATCCTTAGCATGGTCGTCGATTAAAGATAAAATAATCTGGGTTGTCGCCGCCATAATTGTTTTCATTTCAGCCCAATTTGTTACATGTTTGATTCCAAAAATAGCGGACAAGTTAACTCAATAAAAAGTAGTTGAGGTCTGCCATTGCTGTGATGGAGGAGGCGCATATCCTGATTTTATCAATAAACTTATCCACAATCCCGCTTACAGCGGGATTTTTTGTTTTACATTAGCCAAAATAAAAATGGAGAATGGTGTTGACGGGTGTTTGATTGTGGTATAAAATGGAGTGTAGTGGTGAGAAGTGGTGGGGCTTCGCTTGCGCTACGCCCCACAAACTGTGCGACTTTATAACTTTATGAACTTTATAAACTTTTAACTTCGGTATGTTCATCGGCGAATACTCTCACAATTTGGATGAAAAAGGCCGGTTAGCCATACCGGTCAAGTTTCGCAATGAACTCGTGAAAGGCGCGGTGGTGACGAGAGGTTTGGATAATTGTTTGTTTCTGTACACCAAAAAAGAATGGGAAAAGCTGGCCGAGAAATTGGCGGCTTTGCCCATCAGCCAAGCTAACAGCCGGGCGTTCGCGCGCCTGATGCTTGCCGGCGCCATGGATGTGGAAATGGACAAACAAGGCCGGGCGGTCCTGCCTGAATATCTGCGCCAGTTCGCCGGATTGAAAAAGAGTGTGATTGTGGCCGGACTTTATAACCGTTTGGAAATTTGGGATGAAACCAAATGGGGCGAATTCAAAACCAAAACTGAAAAAGAAAGCGGAGAGATTGCCGAGAGAATGGCCGAGCTGGGAGTCTAAAAAGATACGAAATACGAAAATTTACGAAATTACGAAATATTGAAAATTGATATAAAGTTATGCGACACGAACCGGTCCTAATTCATGAAACGATTGAAGCGATGAACCTGAGAAAAGGCGGTCGCGTTATTGACTGCACCTTGGGCGACGGGGGACATGCCGAGGCGATTCTGGAAGCGATCGGCCCGAAAGGCAAACTGCTCGGCATTGACGCCGACCCGGAATCATTGCTCCGCGCCAAAAGATTTTTATATAGATTCGGCGAGCAAGTGGTTTACGCGCGCGACAATTTTGAAAATTTATCAAAAATAATTGTTGACAATAATTTTGGATTGGCTGACGCGATTTTAATGGACTTGGGCTGGTCATCTCCGCAATTTGAAGAACGGAACAGGGGGTTTAGTTTTGAACGTGACGAACCTTTGGACATGCGCTACACGCCGGTAAATGGTTCGGAGACGACGGCGGAAAAAATTATAAACGAATGGAACGTGAAAGAATTGGAGGAGATTTTCAGACGATTTGGCGAGGAGGATTTATCAAAAGAAATTGCCGAAGCCATAGATGCTGTAAGGAAAGTTAATCAGATAAAGACGACGCGCGAGCTTGCGGAAATAATTTTACAAGTTTATCGGAGTAAATTGAAAACTGAAAAAGAAATTCCTTGGATTGGCGGAATACATCCGGCGACCAAAGTTTTTCAAGCCCTGCGCATTGCCGTCAATCGCGAACTTGAGGTGTTGAAACAAGCATTGCCTCAAGCCTACGAGAGTTTGGCCGGCAACGGGCGGTTAGCGGTGATCACCTTTCATTCATTGGAGGACAGAATTGTAAAGCATTATTTTCAGACACTGTCGTCCGGTGAAGCCAAGTTGATTACAGCCAAACCGATTACGGCCGGTGAGGCGGAATTAGAAGCAAACCGACGCTCGCGAAGCGCAAAATTGCGAGTGATTGAGAAAATTTAATAATTTTTGCGAAGAGGGGACAAATATATTGCAACCGTTTTTTATGACCCTAAAACGAAAAATCAAATATCAGATGAATTACCTGCGCCGTTATATGGAAACAATAACGCGCGGTGGCGCCATCCCTGAATGGTTAAAAGGGCGCGCGGCGCGCGGAATTTATCTGGGCATACTAGTCTTGTTGGTGTTTGCGTATGTGCGCGAAGTGAGCGCGGCCGCGACCAGCGGTTATGAAATGCGTGATTTGCAAAATAAAGTTGCTTCGCTCAATGAAGAAATTCGCGGTTTGGATGTGCAGATGGCGGCGGCCAACTCCTTACCTGTTTTGGAGAAACGAATTGCCAATGCCGGATTGACCCGAGCGGACAATATTACCTATTTGAGCGCGGTTGGGTCAGTGGTGGCAAAAAAATAATTATGAAATATGAAAACCCTTGGCTATGTCCATGGGTTTTTTATTTTCTGTCATTTTATGTTATAATACTCCCGTATGTTTATCACTGTATTTACCAGAATTTTTGGCTTGGCCATTCTTGATTTATTTTATTTTCCGGTTTGGTGGTACACGGTTGGCGCCAAACACGCCATTGTTTGGTGCGCGCAAGTATTTATGTCCGGCAATGCCACGCTCGCGCCCGGGCTTTGGTTTAAGAATATTTTTGTGCCCATGTTTGGCCAGTATGATATTCAAGGGCGAATTATCAGTTTTCTGATGCGTTTGATTCAAGTGATAGCGCGGACTATCGCGCTGGTTGGCTGGATGTTGGTTTGCGTCGCATTGTTTTTTGTGTGGCTGGCTCTACCGGTCGCGGTTGTGTACTGCATGATTCATTCCAAGACAATTATTTAATATGCTGTTTGAGCAACTACCGCCAATGAATGTCGCGACATGCCCTTCGTGCAAAGGAACGGGTTTGCGCGGTTTTGGCGTCTGCAAAGAATGCCGTGGGCGTTCCATGGGCGTGCGGATGCGCGGTAAATGGCTGGCTTGGACATATCCTCTGACGCGATACAACATCGCCATGGTGAATGGCCGAAGAATCGGAAACAAAATTCGCCGGATTACTTTTATTGTCCTCTGGCTCAACTTCTGGGTGTGGGCAATATTTTTTGCTTATCGCGCCGGCGCCTATCAGGCTTTTATTTCTCTGCCCGAACAGTGGCTGACAGCGATTCTAGGTTTGCCGTATTATTCCAAATTTTTATTTTGTCTCGGCGCCTTGTTTTTGCTTTATTTTTGGTATCGCAAAATTACCGAACGCAAGAAAAATTTAGAGGTGGAAAAATTTGATTATGAGCATACGTCCGCGTCCGAAGAGTCCGAGGCGCTAACCGATTGGAAGCAAATCCAAAAAATTCCTTCCAGTAAACGATTAGCAATTGACAAGACATTCACCGATGAGGCCATGGCTGTGCTGGCCGAAGCCTATAATTTCGCGGACAAAAGAAACTATGCGCACGTGGAAGCCAATCATTTATTTTACACTTTACTTTCGTTTAATCGCATCGGTAATATTTTTATCCGGCTTGGTTTGCCGGCCAAATCATTGCAAGAGGGGATTGTTTCGCTTTTTGACGCGCCGTCGCAAGTGCAAAACGCGCATTCCATGCCCCTTCTATCGCCTGACATACAGCAAATTTTATTTCGCGCGTATGAAGAAGCCTACAGCGCTCATCAAGAATACGTGAGCGTCACCGAACTTTTGGTCGCCTGCATCAAACAATCTCCGCCCCTGCAAGAATTATTGTATGACATGGAAATTGAAAAAAATAAATTAATGAACGTGGTGGAATGGGCGCGTATCCGTGAAAGATTATATCGCGAATATGTGAAGCATGCGCGGGCGGGTTCGCATCGCTCCAAATATGGCATGGACAAAGCCATGACCGCTTTAGCCACGCCGTATTTGAATAATTTTAGCGATGACATGACGCGTTTGGCCCAACTCAATCAATTTGATTATTGCGTGGCGCGCGAAAAAGAATTTGAAGAAATTTTCCGCGTGGTGGACGGCGGAGCGGCCAACGTGCTTCTCACCGGTTCTAATGGCGTGGGCAAGCGCAGTATTGTGGAAGGATTGGCCGACAAAATGATTGAAGACGATGTTCCTCGCCGTTTGAGCGACAAACGTTTGGTTAAATTAAATGTATCCTCACTTCTTTCCGGTACGACTGCTTCGGGCGCGATTGAACGCTTGATTGCCATGATGAATGAAATTTCCCGCGCGCGAAATGTGATTTTGTATATTCCAAATGTCCACGAGTTGATTGGCGTATCAGCCGGCGAAGGTAGTAGTTTGGATGTGGCCGGAACACTGGCGGATTTTTTACGCGGCGGCCGGTTTTTGACCATTGCCACGAGTACGGATGAAGATTTTGCGCGTTATATTTCCAATTCGGCGTTGGGAAATGTTTTTGCTAAAGTGGAAGTGCACGAAATGGACGAGAACTCAGCCATCCAAGTTTTGGAATCCAAAGTCGCTTTGATTGAACACAAGAATCAAGTATTTTTTGCTTATGACGCGGTGGAAAAATCCGTGCAATTGGCGCAAAGATTTTTACATGAAAATTGTTTGCCGGGCAGTGCCATAGAAATTGCCAGTGAAGCCGGCTCGCATGCGCGCAACAAAAAGGGCGCGGATTCCCTTGTCTCGGGTGAAGAGGTGGCGCAGGTGGTGGCAGACAAAACCGGCATTCCAGCCACGACCGTGACGTCCGATGAATCAAGTAAATTAATGTTGTTGGAAGAGGCAATGCACAAACGCGTGGTCGGCCAGGATGAAGCCGTGGATTTGGTGGCCAACGCTTTGCGCCGAGCCCGCGTGGAAATTCGTTCCAAGACCCGCCCGATTGCCAACTTTTTATTTCTCGGCCCGACCGGCGTGGGCAAAACAGAATTAGCTAAAACCATTGCCGAAGTTTATTTTGGCGGAGAGAACCGAATGATCCGTTTGGATATGAGTGAATACATGGACAAGTCCGGTGTGTATCGTCTGATTGGTGCGCCCGGAGAAAAGGGAACCGGTATTTTGACCGAAGCCATCCGCCGTCAGCCATTCGCGCTTCTACTGTTGGATGAAATTGAAAAAGCCGACCCGGATATTTTAAATTTATTTTTGCAAGTGATGGATGACGGGCGATTGACCGACAGCACCGGACGAGTGGTGGATTTCACCAATATAATTATTATCGCCACTTCAAACGCCGGCACTTCGTATGTGGCCGAGCAATTGCGCGCCGGTTTGTCGTCTGATGCTATCAAAGACCGGTTGTTGCATGGAGAGCTCAAACAATATTTCCGTCCCGAATTTTTAAATCGTTTTGACGGTATTGTGCTGTTCCGAGCCCTAACTCGGGAAAACATCAAACAAATCGCGGGCTTTATGTTGGCGCGCACGGCCAAAGATTTGGAGGCCAAAGGCATTGAACTTATTATTGAAGATGCGGCTTTGGAATTCTTGGCTGACGTGGGTTATGATCCGGATTTTGGCGCGCGTCCGATGCGACGGGCTTTGCAAGAACGCGTGGAAAATAAACTGGCCGAATTGCTTTTGTCCGGTTCGGTCAAACGTAGAGACAAAATTATTATCGGCGAGGGAGGAAAAATTATAACCGCTTAAATTATGTTTTACCTATTAAAAGTTTTTTTTAAGGACCCGTGGGTGTTTGTTCCGCTTGCCATATCGGCTTTGGCGCAAGTTTTTATGTGGCCGTATATTTTTTTTAATTTGGGAACGCAAGGCGGTACATTATTTTTGCATTACAATATTATTTTTGGCGTGGATTATGTCGGTGAATGGTGGAGAATTTTGATTATGCCCGTGGTCGGCTTAGCTTTCGTAATAATAAATTTTATCGCCGGTATATACACTTTCAACTCGGACAAACTTTTGTCGCGCATCCTCACGGTTTTTACGGCCGTGCTGGAATTATTTTTGGCTTTAGCCGTATATTTGATTGTGGATATTAATTTGTAAATATGGCGCTTGCCGGTAATGCCAAAAAAGCCGATAGATTTTATATGGTCAGCATTGGAATATTGTTGGCTTTTGGTTTATTTTGTTTGACTTCGGCCAGCGCTCCGGTCGGCTACAGCGTTCACGGCGATACATATTATTTTATAAAATCCCAACTGCTCAAAGGCGTCTTGCCGGGCTTGCTGGCGTTTTTGATTTGCGCGCGTTTTAATACAGATTTGTGGCGTAAACTCGGTAGAGTATTTTATATTGCCTGCCTGGCGCTTTTGGTGATGGTTTTTATTCCGCATATAGGCACGTCATTTGGTAAAGGAGCGGCGTCATGGATAAATTTAGGGTTCATGCATTTTCAGCCGGCGGAATTGGCCAAACTCGCGATTATATTTATCATGGCTGATTTATTGTCTGACCCGGATAGAAATTTGCATGATTGGAAAAACGGACTCTTGCCCGTGCTTGGCGTGATCGCGCCAGCTTTGCTTCTCATCGCGGTTCAGCCCGACATCGGCACACTGGTGGTGATTGCAGGCATGGTTGTGGGAATTTTATTTGTGGCCGGCACATCAAAGCCGATTTTGGCCGCGCTCGCGGCCGCGGGCGTAGTCGCAGTAATTATTCTCATTATCACGGCGCCGTATCGTTCGGACCGATTAAAAATATTTTTGCATCCCGAGCTTGACCCGCAAGGCATTGGGTATCATGTGAGCCAAGCGTATTTGGCCATTGGTTCGGGCGGGTGGGGCGGGCTAGGCTACGGACATTCGCGCCAAAAATACCAGTACTTACCCGAAGTGGAAGCGGATTCAATTTTTGCCATCATCTCCGAGGAAATGGGTTTTGTTATTTCGTGCGCCTTAATCGGTTTGATTTTACTCATTGCTTGGCGCGGGCTCAAGATTGCCAAAGAAGCGCCGGACCGTTACGGATTTTTGCTGGCTTGCGGTGTCAGTATTTGGTTTTTTTGGCAGGCTTGTATGAACATCGGGGCCATGGTCGGACTTTTGCCGTTAACCGGAGTGACATTACCATTCGTAAGCCACGGTGGATCGTCCATGCTTGTTTGTCTCGCGGCCGCAGGCGTGGTGGCGAGTGTAAGTCGGGAATAAAATCTAAATTAACAAACAAATCCCTCGCATGTGCGGGGGATTTTTGTTGATGTTATATTATTGCCGAGTTCAGGATGAATGTGAAAAATTCCCGAACCGGATACACCGTGTTAAACGATATGTCTTCCAGTTTAGGTAATTAATGTATCAAAATTTTTGTATAGATTTTTTAAAATTTCAATGATTTTTTTATTAGTTCTCATAATATCAAGATTTTTAAATATTTCTCGTATGACGTCATCGGTAAAATAAATGCCATGCATAAAATCGGTGATGCTTTTTGTGCTTGGCTTTGTTTGAAAATAGCAATTTAATAGATTGTGCCACTTTTTAACATCATTAATATTGATTCCGATATTTATTTCATCGGTTGAAATTTCCTTCAAATATTCTATGTACTCAGACCAATTTGTAATACTTGCATAATATAATTCATCCTCCAATAACTTAAGTGACGTGGTGGCATATTCAGATTTCGGACATAATGAATAGGTGTCATTTTCAACTATATATTTCTCGCGAGCAATATCAAGAATTGAATGAAATTTTAACCCGGTGGTAAAAGCATCATTATCTTTTAAATCAGCTATAGTTAAATTATCAAAATGAGTCTTTTCTCGTTCTATAACTTTTAAATACCTTATGTCTGGGAAGCAAGAGCCAATAAAAAAATCTTTTTTATTTTTATCTTTAAAAAATTTATCAAAAATTTTTGCTGTTAAAGCAATGTGTGTAATTGGTGCCGCCATATCAATTATATTTTAAACTGAAAAATATTTCGTTTAATGATTTGCGTGTATACGATGTCGCAATAGCGATGTGGGTGGAGCGAAGTGGAGCCGGATATACCGTGTTAGCCGATGTTCTTTTTTAGCACTAGTTCCTTACGATTCCCACACAATTTTTACTACCGCAATTACATTTCATTTCGGTGCTTGGAGACAGCTCTTCTTTATAATTTGCTGTAATCTCCTCGCCCTTTTTTATATCTCGCTTGGCAATATCACAAAATTGTTTTGCGGTCGTGTTTGCATCGCAAGAATGGTTAACATATTTTTCAGGGTCTTGCATAATAACATACTTACCATCCATATACGAAATATATCGTTTTTCTTCTTCGGTCAGCGTAGCGGCTTCTTCATTAGATAAAATATTGGAAATATCCCATCGCAAAACAATTTCCCCTGTTTTAAAATCCCGAGTTGCAAAAACACCGGATCCGTCAATATTTGATTTTTTTACAACAACGTCGTTTGTTTTCATACTTAAACACTAATGCCATTTTCTCTTAAAAATAAAATCAGTTTATTAACAGGAATTGCAGTTCTAAAATTATAATTACCTTTTATATATTCCGCAAACCTAAGCAATCCATCCGATTCAAATGCGCCTGCGCACTTAACCGCGGGGAACCTAGTAACGTAATTATTTATTTCAAAATCAGTAAGCTCTCTAAATCGTACCTCACATTCTTCTGAAGTTGAAAGCAACTTTTTAGTATTACTATTATAAACTACCAAACCGGTCACAATTTTAAAAGTATCACCTGAGAATGATTTTAGCATTTCTTTAGCATGATTTTCGTCTCGAGGTTTTTCAATTATTTTGTTTTTATGAACAACAAATAAATCGGCTGATATCACAATGGAATCCGCATTTTTATTACCAATTTCCAAAGCCTTTGCTTTTGAAAGCAATTGAGCTAATTCATTTGGATCAAGGTGCCTAATAGCAGATTCATCTATGTTACTAGGAATTATTTCATATTTGAGACCCAGTATATCTAATGCATGTTTTCTGAAAGGTGATTGTGAAGCTAAAATTATTCTCATATGAAGTTAGAAAATGGAATACTTTATAGTGTGGCGGAGCCGAATATGCCGTGTTCTGTGAAGTAACATAAAAAAATGGGTAATTTTTAACTTTTAGAATAGAGAAGGTCGCGAATGAAATCAGCCAAAGAAGTCGCGGCATATTCTAAATATGTATTAGATTGGCAAAGTCTATCGCGATAATCATAAATAGAACGAGTTATATTGTTGTCTTCGGTAGAACCAATTCGTCGAGTTGGCTCTAAAATTTGGTTCAATCTTTTGATGATTGTTTTTAGCAATATTTCCGCATCCGCTTCTGCTGCAACTTCTGTCTTGACTTCGCTTATTACCTCAGTATATTTTTGGTAAATAGGTTTAAGATAGTTGTCGGTAAGTATATGTTTCTTTTCCGGCTTAACCCAACCAGTCATAAGAGCATAGTCAACGCACATATCTATATATGTATTTTCATCAATTATTCTGCTTTCATCTTTTGGTTTGGCCGACTCTCTATTTTCAAAATTCATAAAATTGCCAGATTTTATTATCAAATAGTAAAAAGAATATATTATCATTTCGCACAACTACCTTCCCCAACCAATGGAATATTTAGCCGAAAAACGTTATTGTTTTGTACAAATTAGGGTTATAGCCACCGAGGATATAATAGGTTAAATATATCAAATATAACACCGGATAGCAATGTTTTAGAAAATTTTTGCGGTTTGCGTGTATATTTTGACAAATCGCCTTAATATGTTATGATAAATGCGCTAAATCAGCGCATTTTTATTATTTATGCGTCTATTAATTACCGGCGGTGCCGGATTTATCGGATCAAATTTTATTAAATATATTTTGGCGAAATATCCGGATTATTCCGTGATAAATTTTGATTTGCTGACTTACGCCGGAAATTTGGAAAATTTAAAAGAAGTGGAAAATAATCCGCGCTATGAATTTATGCGCGGGGATATTGGCGACGCGCCTTTGGTGGAAAAAATGATTGAGCAATGCGACGCGGTGGTAAATTTTGCCGCTGAAACGCACGTGGATCGTTCAATAATGAATGGCGAGGATTTTTTGCGGACAAATGTTTTGGGCACCAGAGTGTTGTTGGAAGCGGCGAGAAAATGCGGGAACAAACGTTTTCATCATGTATCCACCGATGAAGTGTTTGGTTCGCTCGGACCGGTTGACGCGCCTTTCAACGAGCAAACGCCGTATGACCCCCGCAGTCCGTATAGCGCGTCAAAAGCCGCGTCTGATCATTTGGTGCGCGCGTATTTTCATACCTACAATTTGCCGATTACTATTTCCAACTGTTCCAATAATTACGGACCAAATCAATTTCCGGAAAAATTACACGCGTTGTTTATCACAAATTTGTTGGAAGGTAAAAAAGTTCCGGTTTACGGCGATGGTTTACAAATGCGGGATTGGCTTTATGTCGTGGATCACTGTCGCGCGATTGATTTAATTTTACATCAAGGCGCGATTGGCGAAACATATTGCGTCGGCGGGGGAGAGAATCGCACCAATTTGGACATTACGCAAAAAATTATTGAATTGCTTGGCGCGACCGATGAGATGATTGAATATATACAAGATCGGCCCGGCCACGATCGCCGTTATGCCATTGATTATTCCAAAATAAAAAATGAATTAGGTTGGACGCCGTCCGTGGATTTTGAACAGGGGATGAAACTGACGGTAGACTGGTATAAAAATAATATTGATTGGTGGAAAAAAATTAAAAATGGCGATTACCAAAATTATTACAATCAACAATATGGCAACAAGTAATTTAAAAATTTTAATTATCGGCGCCGGATGGTTGGGTAGACGCTGTGCCGAAGCTTGGCCGGACGCCGTCTTGTCCGATAAAATAATTAAGTCGGTTGATGATGTCGTGGCTCTGCTTGACGAGCACAAGCCCGATGCGGTGTTAAACGCGGCCGGCATTGTCGGCAAGCCGAATGTTGATTGGTGCGAGACTAATCAAACCGCCACAATTTTTGGCAACACAATTTTGCCGTTGATGATTGCCGAGGCTTGTCAATTGAAAACTACATATTTGTTGCACATGGGCACCGGCTGTATATTTTACGGCGATTCGCCGGAAGACGGCGGTTGGAAAGAAAATGATTTTGCCAATCCTTCAGCCGTGTATACGCGTTCAAAATACGCAACGGATTTATGTTTGTCCACCCTGCCGAACGTCGGTATCGCTCGTATCCGCATGCCGATTGATGAATCTCCATCAAAAGCAAATTTAATTGATAAACTTGTTTCATACGAACGAGTGGTGGATGTGGAAAATAGTGTGACAATAATCCCGGATATGATAATGGTGTTTCGCGCTCTATTAGAAAAGAAAGCCACCGGCGTTTTTCACGTGGTCAATCCCGGGACAATTAAACACCGCGAAATTATTGCCATGTATGAAGAGTTGGTGGATCCCAATCATAAAAATGAATGGATAACGGCTGTTGATCTGGTTAGCGAAGGTTTGGCCAAGAAGAAACGTTCAAATAATATTTTATCGTCAGATAATTTAATCAAGCTTGGTATAAATATGCGGCCGGTAAAAGACGCGGTGAGAGATGCTTTGATTAAATACGCGGGGCACAAAAAATCATTTTAATTTCCACAATAATTATTCGTATGATAAATCTAAATAATCGCGTTGATTTGAGCGAAATTGATTCTCAAAACATGCTCGGCAGTATTGAGAAACTCGGGGATCAAATAATTGAAATTAACACATTGGCAAAGAAATTTAAGTTGCCCGCCGGTTATAAAAAGATTGATCGCGCGGTCGTATTTGGCATGGGCGGTTCCGCTCTGGGCGCGCATATTATTCACAGTGTTTTCATGCCAACGTTAAAAGTCCCTCTGACTATTGTGAACGGCTATGATGCTCCGGGATGCATAAATAAAAACACGCTGGCGATATTTTCCAGTTATTCCGGCAATACCGAAGAAGTTATCGCGGCGCAAAAAGCTGTACGAAAAATTGGCGCCAAGCAAGTGATTATTTGCGCCGGCGGTGAACTGCGAAAAATCGCTCAGAAAAATAAAATTCCCGCGTTAATCTTTTCCACTGATAATAATCCGTGCGGATCGCCGAGAATGGGCTTGGGTTATTCTGTTGCCGGCATTGGTTTAATTTTATCCCGCGCCGGTTTGATTAAATTTAGGGATGAGGAGATTAAAAAATTAGTCTTTGCCGTGGGCGCGGCGCAAGAAGAATTTGGTGTTTCCGCCGAGGATAATGTCATTAAAAAGCTCGCGAGTAAAACAATGAATCGTTCGGTATGGTTTGTCGGCGCGGGAATTCTCGGAGGCAACGCGCATACGGCCGCCAATCAGATGAATGAAAATGCCAAGCGTTTTGCCGGATATTTTCTCATCCCCGAACTCAACCATCATTTAATGGAGGGTATGATGAATCCCGCGGGCAACAAAGACAATTTACTGTTTGTTTTTTTTGAATCCTCGCTTTATTCGGAAAAAATAAAAAAGCGTTTTGACATTACAAAAAATGTGCTGGCGGAAAATAATATTATGTATGAATCGATTTTGCTAAAAAATAAAACCGCTTTGGAAATAGCCGGCGCGGCCTTGGCTGCTTCCGGTTATTTGAGTTATTATTCGGCCATTGTCGCGGGCATTGACCCGACCGCTATTCCTTTTGTGGATAAATTCAAGGCCGCCTTAAAGAAATAATTATGGATCTTTCGGTGATTACCGTCACGCATAATGATAAGGATCAAATCCTCGGCCAAATCCCGACCGTGATTAGTGGCGCGAATAACATCTCTTGGGAGCAGTGGGTGGTTGACAACGCTTCATCGGATGACGCGTTGAAAATGATTGAAAATATTTTTTCTCAAGTAAAAATAATCCGCAACGAAGTTAATACCGGTTTTGGTTATGCCAACAACCAAGCGGCTTTGCGTTCCACCGGAGAGTTTTTATTATTTTTAAATCCGGACATGCGGGTGGAGCTTGGAAGTTTGGATAAACTTATTGTTTGGATGCGCGCTCATCCCGAGGTTGGCATCGCCAGTTGCAAATTGTTGGACACCAACGGGAAATTAAATGAAAACGCCAAACCTCGGCGTTTTCCTCGTTTGTTTGATCAAGTGGCGATATTATTAAAATTACCGCATTTGTTTCCGAAGATGCTCGGCGGTTATTTGTACAAAAATTTTAATCCCGACATTGAACAGGAAGTGGATTCGGTGCGCGGTTCGTTTATGCTGATGCGCCGAACACTTTATAATAAACTTGGCTGGGCCTTTGATCCCAGATATTATCTCTGGTTTGAAGATGTGGATACTTGCCGTGAGTGCGTCAAGAACGGAATGAAAGTAATGTATACTCCGATTATTTCTTGCGTGGATTTTGTCGGGCAAAGTTTTCAAAAGAAAGATTTGTTGTGGAAACAGAAAGTGGTTACCAAAAGCATGTTGCAATATTTTCAGAAATGGGAACCGTGGTATAAATGGATTTGGATTGCTTTGTTGCGTCCAATGGTCATTGTTTCAGCGGCGGCGGCATCAATATTTGTGAAGAAAAATAATTTGCATGAATAAATTATCTGTTAATTTGGTTGTGTGGAACGGGGCAAAATATATTCCGCATTTATTTGCGTCTTTGCGCGCGCAAACATTTAGCGATTGGGAATTGAATATTTTGGATAATTGTTCAACCGATGGCACTGTATCGGTGATTCAACGCGAATTGAAGAACAATAATCAAGCGGCCAATGTAATATGTAATAGCGAGAACAAAGGGTTTGCCGCCGGACACAACCAATTATTCCGGGTGAGCAAAGCAGAGTATTTTTTAATTTTAAATCAAGACATGTATTTGACGGCGGATGCGTTGGAAAAAATTATTAAGTTTTTAGACGAAGATAAAACGCGTTCGGCCGTTGCCCCACGTTTGATGAAATGGAATTTTTTGGATATTGATGCCAGGCTGGAACAGTCGTTCACGGATTTGGTGGATTCAGTGGGGTTGTCGGTTTCAAGACGGCGGAGAATTAGCGAACTTCACGGCGGGGAAAGCTGGTCGATCAACGAGTGCGCGGATAAAAAATTTTTGGAAGTATTTGGATTATCCGGAGCGTTGCTCGCGATGAGGCGCGACGTAGCGGAAAAAATTCAATTTCGCGACGGTTCTTTATTCGACGAGTCTTATCATTCATACAAAGAGGATGTGGATTTGGCGTTTCGTTTGCGCTCAGCCGGTTTTTCATCTTTTGTTTTGTTGGACACGGTCGTCTATCATGATCGTTCGGCGGCGCAAAGCAAAAATGCGTCCGACGTGTCGGCCGCGGGCAATAAAATGAAGCAATCGTTTTTTATTAAATATTACAGTTATAAAAATCATTTGGCCACGCTTTATAAAAATGAATATTGGCAAAATATTATCCTTGACTTTGGACCGATTTTATGGTATGAAGCCAGGAAGTTTGTTTACTATTTAATCACTCAACCGTCAATTCTAATGAGTTGGCGCGCGTTGTGGAAAGAAAGAAAGTTATTATGCGCCAAACGCCTAGAAATTACGCGGAAAAGAACAATCGGTTGGCGGGAAGTTCGCAAGTGGTGGAAATATTAATATGAAAGATGTAAACATCGTCTATGTTAATTATTTGTCAAAAGGCGAATTAATGAATTCGCTGTCTTGTTTGTTGTCGGATTTACAAAATTCATCATTGGATTTTCAAATTACCGTAGTGGACAACTCGTTAAACCAAGATGGTCTGCGAGAAGCGCTCGGCGCCCATCCATCCGTCACCTATATTTTACCGGAAAAAAATCTTGGATTTGGCGCCGGTAATAATCGTGGATTTTTGGCCGTGCCGGCGCGGTATTTTATGTCTCTTAATTGTGATACGGAAATAGTAAGCGGGTCGCACGCAATAGAAAAGATGGTAAATTTTATGGACAATAATTCAAAAATAAGTTGTATTGGTCCAAAGATTTTAAACATGGACGGATCAACACAGTTCACTTGTTATCGTTTTGACCTACCATCTATCTTGATCAAACCGTTAAAACAAATAAATATTGACAAGAAATATTTTTGGATTAAAAAACACGCCGACAAGTTGGTGATGAAAGATTTTGACCACAACGAAACACGTCCCGTGGATTGGGTGTTGGGCGCGGCCATGATGTTACGGTGTGATGTCGGGTTTTTTGATGAAAGATATTTTATGTATATGGAAGATTGCGATTTATGCCGTTCATTATGGTCGGCGGGGAATCCTGTTTATTATGTTCACGACATTGTTATTAGGCATACTCACAACCGAGATTCGGCCAAAGTTTCGGGATTATTCCGGGCTTTCTTTAAAAATAAATTAGCTCGCATTCATTCTGTCAGTTGGTTAAAATATATTTGGAAATGGCGCGGCCAACATAAATATTATGCGGACTTTTCCTAAAATCGCCATAATTTATTTGTCTTATAATAGCGAGTCATATTTAGATGACGTGGTCTCGTCATTAAAGCATCTGACTTATCCGAAAGATAAAGTGGAATTTGTGGTGGTGGACAATCCTCATCCGGAACACGGCGACTCCATGAAAATTTTGCGAGAAAAATTTTTACCGATTTCCGGCGGGGAAATTCCTCATGTCACCTTGCTGGGGCAAAAAACAAATTTGGGTTTTGCCGGAGGAAACAATGTCGGCATTAAATGGGCGATTGACGCCGGTTTTGATTATATTTTTTTACACAATCATGATGGCTTTATCGCCGCCGGTTCGCTGGAACCGTTGGTGGAGGCGATGGAGGCGGATGATAATATTGGCGCGGCTCAGCCGATGATCCTCCTGCATCCGGAGACGGATTTGGTCAATACTTCGGGCAACGCTTTCCAATATCTGGGTTTTGGCTACTGCGATAATTTTCGTAAACGATTTGATGCGAGAGATTTTAAGGAAGCTTTTGAAACCTCCTACGCGAGCGGCGCCGCGGTTTTGCTCCGCGTTGATTTACTTAAGAAATTTGGCGGCTGGGACGAAGATTATTTTATGTATCACGAGGACATTGAATATTCATTTCGTTTGCGAGCCGCCGGTTATAAAATTATTGTCGTCCGCGATTCCATTTTTTATCACAAATATCAATTTTCCCGCTTAAAAGAAAAAATGTACTATATTGAACGCAATCGCTTTGGCCTGTTAATTTCCTATTTAAAAATTTCCACCCTGCTCCTCTTGTTGCCAATGGCGATAATTTTGGAACTTGGGCTCTTGCTTTATGCTCTCAAGTGTGGTTGGATAAAGCAAAAGCTGGTTGCTTATCGCTATTGGCTCCAAGCGTCAAATTGGCGTTTGTGGTTGGCCAAGCGAAGGCGCCTCGCGCAAATTAGAAAAATCTCGGACAGAAATTTTATATGTTCATTTACCGGGAAAATATCTTTCGGTGATAAAGACTTTAATTCATCGGTATTGCGTTATGTTGGTAATCCCATCATGTCCGCGTATTGGTTCGTGATTAAAAATTTAATTTTTTGGTAATTAATTTTTGTGCCTAAAATAACCAAAGCCATTCTGACCGGCGGGGGACGAGCCACGCGCTTGCGTCCGATTACGGCGACAATCAATAAGCATCTAATTCCGCTGGCTAATCGCCCGATGATTTTTCATGCCATTGATCGAGTGGTGGAAGCGGGTATCACCGAAATATTTATCAACACCAATCCGGGTGATACTGATTTGGCGCGCGTGATCGGTGATGGCGGGCATTGGGGTAATGTGAAGATTAAATTTTTTGAGCAGGTTGGCGGTCCGCAAGGCGTCGCTCATGTAGTCAAGCAAGCCCAAGAATTTATCGGCGATGATCCGTTTTTATTCTATTTGTCGGACAATATAATTATCGGCAGTATAAAAGATTTATTGGCTGAATTTAGCCGGGGCAGTCATGACTGCTTGCTTACATTATCATCGGTGCCAAATGCCAATCAATTTGGCGTACCGATATTTGATGACAATCATACGTTAGTTGATGTTTGGGAAAAGCCGGTTAATCCGCCGAATAATTTCGCCGTGACGGGAATCTATTTGTATGGTCCAAAAGTTTTTTTTGAAGCCTTTAAAAATATTGAAAAAAGCGCGCGCGGCGAATATGAAATTTCCAGTATTCATTCGTATTTATTAAAAAATAATTATCGCGTCGGTTATAAAGAAATTACCGGCTGGTGGAAAGATACCGGCCAAGCTCGCGATTTAATTAGCGCTAATAAATTGCTAATGGATCAAATGACGCCGGAATCATTTATGATAAACGGAATGGTTGAGCCATGCGCGGAAATTTCCGGCGCGGTTCATGTTGGCGGAGGTACCACTGTTCGTCATGATGTAAAAATTATCGGTCCGGTAATTATCGGAGAAAATTGTGTTTTGGAAAATTGTATCATTGGACCATATGCCACGATCGGCTCGGGCACGGTGGTAAAAAATGCCGGAATATCTAATTCTATTATTTTGAATAATTGTCAGATTGATTGTCCGTTGAAGATTGTGGAAAGTATCTGCGGTGAAAAAGCGATTGTGTCCAAGCGTCGCGATGATCAGACATATCGTTTGCTTTTGGGTGAACAGACAGTGATTGAATTATAATTTTTGGCTTGCCTCGTCCGACCAATTCATCATTGATTCAAACAAAAACACCGTCGCAAAGATCATGGCGGGAGGCATTGGCGGAATTTTTGCAAAAGTAAAAACGTTCTTTTCAAACACGCGACAAGGATCGCGATTACAAGGGGAAAATCATGGGAGAGGAATGGTTTGTCACGGGTTCCGGTTACATGGGCGCTATTCTCTTTTTCATCTTGGTGTTTGGCGGTGTAATCTGTTGGAGTTGGCGACGTTATAACCGTCGGGTTTCAAAAAAAGAAAGGCAATTTTTCGCGCCCACAGGAGGTGAAAGATGGCTGAAGCGGTAGCAAGAGAACTGAAACATGTAGCGAAGCCCGGGGCCAATGTGCAGTTAACGTCGTTTCACCTTGCTTTCGGGGTCGTTGATGGGTCGGAAGCGGAGAAAATTTGGGAGATTGTGAGACGCGCGAGAGACAAATACGAAGAAATGTCTCGTCGTCTGGCAGAGATGGCGGCAAAGGGACTTGCCGATCCCAGATTGATTCGCTAAGATATTCCTTCTCCCATGCCATTAGTTCTGTTGTTTGACCGGGCATCCTTGCCCGGTTTTATTTATTATTTAATAACAAAATAACGCCTGACGGCGTTATTTTGTTGGTCGGGGTGACAGGACTTGGCTTCGCCTCTCGTCGGCTTCCGCCGACTCGGGCTAGTCACCGCCTCGCGGTCGCGCTCGCTCTTCTGCGTCGCGCGACATCACTCCGGCGTTCAAGTCCTTGGACGAGCAAAACTGTTTGCTCGTCCTACCCTCAAATACAAAATAACGCCTGACGGCGTTATTTTGTTTGTCGGGGTGACAGGACTTGAACCTGCGGCCTCGTCGTCCCGAACGACGCGCGATACCAACTTCGCTACACCCCGAAATTTAGAATTAGTATATATTAAGTGAGCGAATTTGTCAATAAATAAATAGCCCACCCCATAAGGTGGGCCCGCTGTAGCCTCCATGAATGTTCAAGATTTCGTTGTTAAGCACCGTCTCTGCCGTATCGGCGAATAGCGTCAAATGCGCTTTGGAGTTCTTGCGCGCCCGCGAGTCGCTTCGCCATGAGCATTTCCATTTTGAGCGTTTTCGCCGCTTCTTCTGGAAAAAGTTTGCGCAGGGCATTCGAGAGCTGAAGGAGAGCGTCCTCCTCGTTCTTAAAAGCGATGACCTCACGAACGGCCGGATTGCCACGAAGCAGACGGCTAACAAGTCGTTTCTCGAGCTTGTCTTTTTCACACAGGATGATTACCGGCACGCCGTTTTGATTGGCCATTTCCACTTCAATGCCTCCGCCCCAGGATGGAGCGAGGGCCACAACGATGACAACTGACGAGCATTTGCACACTTGTCGGCGTTCGGCGCAGTCCACTTGTTGGGGAGTGAAATTGGCGTTTGCCACCGGATCGTAGTGTTCGTGCGGCACAAAACCGCGCACCCCGATGACCCCCTTACATTTATCCGCCACCGCGGCATAAAACGCCTTGGCCCACTCACGAATTTCAGGCGGTAGTTCCGTGAGAGCGTAACAAATGTAGGGCGTCAGAACGTTTTCCTTCTTGTCTTTCATTTTTTATTTCTCCTTGGTTGAAAATAACTATTGAAATCCTATAACAAATAACTATTCCAGTCAAGCGGATTTGTCAATAAACGATATTGTGTTATACTGTCATTAAGGAGCTAGTTCATTTCCAAATTTGTTGTGTGCAACACGCGGGAGGATAAAATGGAAGTTTCCAACGCTACGAGAAAGCTGATAAAAAAGTGTATCAAGAATGGTTGGACTCCGCATTGGCCGGCTGGCTGTGCGCTCTATTTCACTCGCCCCGCATCTGTCCGATGTGCGATATATAGTCAAAATAGGGTTGCTTCTAACCCTATTTCAGACACATGTGTATCTGTAAAGATCAAAAGTATCTTCGTAGCCGTATGGCGGTTGCTGTGCGTCAAATCGCGGGAGGTGTGAAATGTCAAGTAATGGCCAGCAAGATATATCAGAGTACTTCGCGACAATAGATGCGAGTTCAGAAGAGTACAAAATGATGGCTGCGAAACTATACGAAGAAGCGGACGAACTAGACGAAGTGAACCAGCGGCTATTTTTGCGATCAATGGGAGCTTATGTGCCTCGGAGAAAAAGAAGACTTGGCGAGGAATAGGACGCTGGTTAGCGCAACACAAAACAAAAGGGAACCTCATTCACGAAGTTCCCTTTTTATATTTACTCAGTCGGGCTAGCGGGACTTGAACCTGCGGCCTCGTCGTCCCGAACGACGCGCGATACCAACTTCGCTACACCCCGATAAATTTGAAATAAGTATACTTCAAATATGCAAACTTGTCAATAATATTAACTATGATATAATAAATTATGAGGAGTTCGTACATTCAACAATTATGTTGCGCAAAAAGCGCGGGAGGATAAGATGGCTGGAGAAACGACAAATAAAAGACGGCGTGGAAAAGACTCGGTTGTGTTGATTATCAAAATCACAAAGCGACAATTGTCAAAGATGAATAAAGAGCAACTCGCTTTTGTGGATAAGCTGACGGAGGAACAGTCCGTATTTGCAAAGGCTGACAAAGAGGATAAAATTCTTTTCGGTTGGACACGGAAACAACTACATAGGCGACACGAGCAGTACCGCAAAAATTTAAAACCATATTTGGATGCGGTGCGAAAATCCGGCCCGCCAGAATAATGTCGTCTCGTTTTCAAGTTTGACGAATCATGGTTTATTTAAAGCGATGCGCAACACAGCATAAACGGGAAACACATGAGTGGTTCCCGTTATTTATTTGTCGGGCTAGCGGGACCCCGGTAGCAGTCCGCCTCGGGCGGACGCTACGGGGCAGGCTTGAACCCCCACGTAGTCATATTTTTTCAGTCGGGCCAGCGAGACTCGAACTCGCGGCCTCATGCACCCCATGCATGCGCGATACCAACTTCGCCATGGCCCGACTGAAAAAATATTTTTGTAATTTACGAATGCACCTTTACCCCGCATAATTGAGCGTTAGCGAAATTTGTGCGGGGCCATGCATGCTTGTCCCGCCGTAGCCTTAGCGAAGGCGGTCGCGATATCCTCAGCCAGAGGCTGATGGGCCTTGGGCCCAAACTTCGCTATAGCCCGTTTTTTGTATTCATTTCGTCCAGTTTAACACAAATCACCAATCTTTTCAAGGTATGTGGTTTCGTGCTATAATAATAGCGTTTTTAACCCATATGTTTTAAGTGAAATATGAAGGAAATAAACAAGTATTTTCAGGAAGCGATTAAGCAAGGTGCGTCCGATGTTCATCTGGTTGGCAGCGAGGTGCCGCTTTTGCGCGTTCATGGGGAATTGGCCGCGATGGACACCAAGCCAATGGATAATGACGCTTTAACCGAAGCGGTTTATGGCATGATTTCCAAAGAACAACGCGAGACTTTTGAGAAAGATAAAGAATTGGATTTTGCCTATGAAGTTGACGACATCCGCTTCCGCGTCAATTTGCATTATCAAATGGAAAATGTCGGTTTGGCCGCTCGTCTTATCCCAGCGGAAATTCCCACTCCGGATGACTTGCGTTTTGCCGAGGCCATGATGGGCATGACTGATTTGCGCGATGGTTTGGTTTTGGTCACGGGCCCGACCGGCAGTGGTAAGTCCACTACGCTCGCGGCCATGGTGGAACAGATCAACAAAAAACGCAAAGCCCATGTGGTGACGATCGAAGACCCGGTGGAATTTATTTTTAAAGATGACCAATGTTTGATTGAACAACGCGAAGTCGGGCGCGATACCAATTCATTTGCCGCCGCGTTAAAGCACGTATTGCGCCAGGATCCGAACGTTATTTTGGTGGGAGAAATGCGAGACCCGGAAACTATTTCCACCGTACTGACTGCCGCGGAAACCGGCCACTTGGTGTTTTCCACTTTGCACACATCCAGCGCGCCCGAAGCGGTTGAGCGTATTGTGGACGTGTTTGAGGGTTCCAAACAAAAACAAGTGTTAATTCAATTGTCATCAGTCCTTCGCGCTGTGGTTGCCCAGCAACTCTTGCCGGCCAAGAATGGTGGACGCGTGCCGGCGCGAGAAATCTTGATAAATAATCCGGCTATAGCCAACTTAATTCGCGAAAATAATATTTCTCAGATTAAATCCGCCATCCAAACCGGCGCTAAAGAGGGGATGCTTACTATGGAAAACTGCATTCAAGAATTGGCTGATCAGGGTTTAATTGACGAAGAATACGCCGCGAAAAGACTTGGTAAAAAAAGATAATAAATTATGGCGACACGGCAAGCGATATTCAAAATAATTAATGACGTCTCGGATAAAAATAAACTGCCGATTTATATTGTCGGCGGTTTTGTGCGTGATTATCTATTGGGCACTGATGAGAAAATTGATTTTGATTTTGTCGTGGAAGGGAGCGGTTTGGCCTTTGCCAAATTATTTGACGAAGAATTGAAGCAGGAAGGGAGCTTGGTGGAATTTCCCGATTTTGACACAGCGCGGTATATCTTGGGCGAAGGTGATTCGGCTGTGGTTTTGGAATTTGCCGGCGCGCGCCATGAGGCGTATGACAAATCATCAAGGAAACCCGTTGTTAAGTCCGCTACGCTTCAAGATGACTTGTCGCGCCGTGATTTTACGGTTAATTCCATGGCCTTGCCGGTAAGTGTTTTTGCAAAAAGTAATAAGCCAACCCCGACAGTATTAAAGAAAAATTTAATTGACCCGTTTGACGGCCGGAAAGATTTAAAAAATAAATTACTGCGCACTCCGCTTGAACCGGATAAAACATTTAGCGACGACCCTCTCAGAATGATGCGGGCGGTGCGTTTTGCCGCTCAGCTGGGATTTGGAATTGACGTGGCCGCCCTTACATCAATTCACAAAAATCGCGAGCGATTAAAAATTATTTCATCCGAACGCGTCCAAGAAGAATTGATTAAAATGATGAAGTGCGGCGAGCCGTCAATCGGCTTGATTTTAATGTTTCAAACCGGTCTTTTGGATATTGTTTTGCCCGAGGTTTCGGCCTTGGACGGTGTGGAAGAAGTTTACGGCCACCAACATAAAAATAATTTAGTTCATACTTTCAAAGTCGTGGACAATATTTCCGCGCGCTCAACCAATCCGATGCTTAGGTTGGCCGGGTTGTTGCATGACATCGGCAAGACGTCCACCAAGAAATTTGTTCCTAAAATCGGTTGGACATTTTATCAACACGAACATGTCGGCCGTAAGATGGCCAAGACTATTGCGCGCCGATTGCATTTTTCCAATGAGCACTCGGAATATTTGTGTAAATTAGTGCGTTGGCATCAACAGCCGATTTCTCTCATGGATGAGGGGATTACGGATTCGGCGGTCCGGCGTCTGATCGTGAATTTAGGCGAGGAATTAAATGATTTATTAATTCTCGGGCGTTCGGATATCACTACGGGCAATCCGCTCAAAAAAGAAAAACGACTCAAAAATTACGACCATTTGGAACAGCGCATTAGTGAAGTAATTGATAAAGATAAATTGCGCGCTTTTCAGTCGCCCGTGCGCGGTGAAGATATTATGAAATTATGCGGCCTCAAACCCGGGCCGACCGTGGGCAAGATTAAAAAGGCGATAGAGGAGGCGATTTTGGATGGTATTATCCCCAATGAATACGAGCCGGCCTTAGAGTATTTTCATAAAATTAAAGGGGCATATTTATCCAAATTATCCGAGTGGGAGCGTTCCACTTGACGACTGTAAATTATTCTGATATGATAAATATGATTTATCGTATTTATCATATTTTATGAAAAAAAGTAATTCGTTGTCGCATTTACCGGGTTGCGTATGCGGTTCCACCAGTTTGGGGGCGCGTGGTCAGATTGTGATCCCCAAATTGGCGCGCGAACGTTTAAAATTAAAAGAAGGAGACAGATTTTTGGTGGTTGAACATATGGGCAAATTAGTTTTTGCGCCCGAGTCGGAACTCAGAATGATTATCCAAGAAATTACTAAACATTTAACCATATAAATATATATTTATGCCTTTCTATAAATCAAAAAAGTTTTATATCATTACCGGCATTGTTGTATTGGTTGTTGGGTTAATTGTCTATGGACAAATTAAAAAAGCCAACGCTCCGATAGTTTATGACACGGCCAAAGTGATTCGTGGCAACATTACTCAAACTGTGGAAGCAACCGGTGAGATTCAGTCGTCGGACGGATTATCTCTCAGGCTGGAAACAGCCGGCACGGTTGGCGAAGTAAAAGTTAAAGAAAATGACGCGGTGAAAGCCGGCGATATTTTGATTCGTTTGAAATCGGCTGAGTTGGATGCAGCTGTGGCCCAGGCCTCGGCAAATTTGCAGCAAAAGCTGGCCGGCGCCACCAGCGATGATATTTCGTATTATCGCTCTGCCGTGGATATTGCCAAAGCCGCCTTGGATCAAGCAAAAGCCGACGGCGGTTATTCTGTTTCCAACGCTGAATTGGCGGTAGAGACGGCAAAAAATAATTTGAAGATGGCCGAAGGCGGTGAAAGCAGTCAGATAGTTATTGACGCCTATGACGACGCTATTGCTTCGCTTTCTCTCAGTTTATCCACCATGGACAACAGTATTACTCAAGCTGATAATATTTTAGGTATTGACAATACTCTGGCCAATGACGACTACGAAGATAATTTGTCATCTTCTGATGGGACAAAATTGAACTATGCTAATAATGTATATCCGGTAAGTAAAGACGCAGTGGCGCAAGCTAGAACAAAAATTTTGCCGCTTACCACTGCCAGTACGCATAATGACGTTGATGCTGCTTTGATCAGTGCGGAAACGGCCCTAAATAAATGTGTGCAACTTTTGGTGGCGGTAAAAGATGTGTTGACTGCGACACCGCCAGTTGGCACTCTGACGCAAACTACATTAGACGCGAAAAAAACCATGATTGAAACGACCCGTTTATCAGCGGCCACTTATTACAGTAATACGGTCGCGCAGAAACAGGCAATTCGCGCGGCACAAACCAGCTATACCACATATACTATTGCTTATAATAAGGCAGTCAAAGATTTGGAAAACGCTCGGCTTTCAGCGACGAGCATGATTGCCATTAAAGAAGCCTCGTATTCGCAAGCATTGTCCAATTTAAATTCCAAGACCACTCCGCCTCGCGAGGTGGACGTGGCTTCACTTCGCGCCGCGCTTTCTCAAGCCGTGGCCAATCGCGACAAGGCTGTACTCAAAGCGCCAATTGACGGTGTCGTTTCCAAAGTAAACAAAAAACGCGGTGAGTATGTTTCCATGTCTGATGTGGTGGTGGAGATGCTTACTCCGCATTACGAAGTTAGCGTGGATATTCCGGAGACTGATGTGGTAAAAACCAAAGTCGGCGACGCAGTGGTAATTACTTTGGACGCGTATGGCGATGATATTAAATTTGGCGGTAAGGTGATAAACATTGACCCGGACTCGACTGAGGTTGAAGACGTGGTTTACTATCGGGTTAAAGTCGCTCTGGATGAAACAGACAAAGAAATTAAACCCGGCATGACCGCGAATGTGACAGTAAGCACGGCCAGTCGAGAAAATGTCTTGTATATTCCCATCCGCGCTTTGCGCACAAATGATAGTGGCAAATATGTTCGTGTATTAAAAAATAATTCTCCGGTTGATACTTCAATTACTATCGGGTTAAAGGCCGATAATGGTCAAGTGGAAATTATCAGTGGTTTAAGCGAGAATGATGAAGTAATTGTTTCTACCGTTCAATAACCAATATGGCTTTGATTGAAATCAATAATTTAGTAAAAAATTATGTTAACGGAGAAGTGACGACGCCGGTTTTGCGCGGATTGAATTTTAAGATTGAAAAAGGGGAATTTGTATCCATAATGGGGCCGTCCGGTTCCGGCAAATCCACCCTCATGCACATCCTGAGTTTCTTGGACAAGCTCACGACCGGCACTTATCTGTTTGAAGGCAGTGATGTCAGTAATTTTACCGATGACCATCTGGCAGACATGCGCAGCCGTCGAGTCGGTTTTATATTTCAAGCATTTAACTTATTGCCGAGGACAACTGTCTTGGAAAATGTGATGTTGCCGTTGGTTTACACTTCCATGGGCGCGAAGGCGAGAGAAGCGAGCGCGGTGGCGGCTTTGAACGCTGTCGGCTTATCGCATCGTTTAAATTACCAGCCAAACCAACTGTCCGGCGGAGAAAAGCAGCGTGTGGCTATTGCTCGCGCCTTGGTGGGCGAACCGGCGGTGATTTTTGCCGATGAGCCGACGGGAAATTTGGATTCCAAATCCGGCCTGCAGGTAATGAAAATTCTTCAGGATTTGAACAACGAAGGCCATACAATTATTTTGGTGACGCACGAAAAATACACGGCTGACCATGGCAAGAGAATTTTGCGCATCAAAGATGGCGAAATTGTGGCTGATGAAATAGTGAAGAACCGCCAAATGGCGGACGGCGCTACCGAGCTGAATAAATAAATTGTTTGTGTCTTGGTATGAGATTGATTGAACAAATTCATTCGGTCTGGCATGTCATTGGCCGAAATAAAATTCGGTCATTTTTAACAATGCTTGGTATTATTATCGGCGTTATGGCCGTGATTATCGTTATCTCGGTTGGTGGCGGCGCGCAGAGCCTGATACTGAATCAAGTCAAAAGCATGGGCTCAAATTTGGTCGGTGTCCTACCGGGTAAATCCGATGAAAAAGGTCCGCCCGCATCTGCAATGGGTATTGTTATCACTACGCTTAAAAATGATGACATAGAAGAAATACAAAAACAAATTCCCGAAATTACGGCCGCTAGCGGTTATGTAAAAGGGGTGGTGACTATCACGGGTGGCGATCAAAGTACTGACTCAAATTTTACCGGCGTCAGCGCTGATTATGTAAATGTGGAAGATGCCGACGTGGGTTCGGGCCGTTTTTTTAATAATGAAGAAGATCGGGCCGCTTCGCGCGTCGTGGTGCTTGGCACCACGGTGGCCGAAGAATTGTTTGGCGGCGATGATCCGCTTGGCCGGCAAGTTAAAATTAAAAAAACCATGTTCACGGTAATCGGCGTAATGAAAAAACGCGGTACGGCCGGAATGCAAAATCAGGATAATCAAGTATTTGTTCCGCTCATAACGGCGCAAAAATTATTGTTGGGTATCAATCATGTCAGTTATGCGCGTTTTAAAGTTGATGAAGCCGATAAAGTTGACTCTGCCATGAAGCAGATGGAAATAGTTTTGCGCGCACAGCATGAAATTGAAGATCCCGAGAACGATGATTTTACCGTCCGTTCCATGGCGCAAGGTTTGGAAGCCATTACGACTATTACCAATGCGCTCAAAATGTTTCTTGCCGCCATAGCCGCCATTGCCTTGGTGGTTGGAGGCGTTGGTATTATGAATATCATGCTCGCAGCCGTTGAAGAACGCACGCGCGAGATAGGGTTGCGCAAAGCCGTTGGCGCCAAGAATCGCGACATTACTTCTCAATTTTTAACGGAATCAATCATGATTACTTTTTGTGGCGGTATTATTGGCGTGGCCCTGGGAATTCTTGTATCTTTTGTGATTGCCAAGGTTGCTCAAGGTTATGACTACGACTGGGATTTTGTAATTTCCATACCGGCGATCATTGTTGGCTGTGGAATTTCTATTGGCATTGGTTTGATCTTTGGTATTTCTCCGGCCAATCGGGCGTCCAAATTAGACCCGATTGAAGCTTTGCGTTACGAATAATTTTTATGAATAAGGCGGCTCTAAAACTTGCTCTCTCATCACTTCGCGCGCAAAAAACGCGGACGATTTTGACAGCTCTGGGCGTGAGTATTGGTATTGCCGTGGTAATTACGATTATGTCAGCCGGCGAGGGTTTGAATTACATGGTGATGAGTCAGCTTGATGCTTTCTCGCCGAATACGATAACAGTTGAGGTCAAAGTTCCATCGGTAAAGAAAACTTCTTCGGAAAATAGTATGGGCATAGCTACCGGGGTGACTATTACCACGCTGGATGAAAAAGATTTAGAAACCATTCAAAAAAATTCCAACATAGCCGCCGCTTACGGTTTTGTGATGGGGCAGGCGATTGTTAAATATCAGAATGAAAATATTACCAGCCTTGTCTTGGGCGAGGGTTATAACATGCAAGAGGTGGAGAAATTTGATTTAAGCGAGGGGCGTCTTTATTCCAAGGATGAGGAAGATTCCTTGGCTCAAGTGGCGGTGGTTGGATCAGCCACCAAAGACTTGCTTTTTGGCGATGATACGGCGATAAATAAAACAATATATATCAAAGGCAAACCGTTTCGTGTCATTGGTGTGGCTGCCAAGCGCGGTGCGATAATGAGTATGGATATGGATAAAATCGTCTATATCCCGACCAAGACCATGCAAAAACGAGTTTTGGGTATTGATTATTATTCAGAAATTGTCGCCAAGGCCGCCGATCGCGACAAGATAGATCAGACTGTGGCTGATTTGGAAGGTGCAATTCGTGAAAATCATGATATTACTGATCCGGATAAAGATGATTTTTCCGTCAACACCATGGAAGAAGCGACAAAAATGCTGTCTTCCGTAGTTAGTGGTTTAACTTTTTTACTGGTGGCGCTTGTTTGTGTGTCTTTGCTGGTCGGCGGGGTGGGGATTATGAATATCATGTATGTTTCCGTCACTGAACGAACTTTTGAAATCGGTTTGCGAAAAGCTCTTGGCGCCAAGCGCCGCGATGTGCTGCTGCAATTTTTATGGGAAGCCATTTTGCTTACCATGTGCGGCGGAGTTTTGGGAATATTGTTGGGTGCTCTGCTGTCTTTGGCAATTTATCTCATCGCGATATATTATAAATTTGCTTGGATATTTTCCATACCTATATCTTCAATTATATTAGCCGTGGGATTTTCAGCTGTGGTCGGCTTGATCTTTGGTCTGTATCCGGCCAAAAAAGCCGCCTCTTTGGACCCGATCGTGGCCTTGCGAAAGGAGTAGTCTGAACTCTTGTCAATACGCTTTTTTTGCTGTAAAGTAAGGGCGTATGGCCGACACACAAGCAATCAAAGACCGTGTGGATATTGTGCAATTACTCCAGGAATATTTGCCCTTAAAAAAAGCCGGAGCAAACTGGAAAGCCAATTGCCCGTTTCATCACGAAAAATCTCCATCCTTCATGGTGCATCCGGAAAAACAAATCTGGCATTGTTTTGGTTGTGGTAAAGGCGGAGATATTTTTACATTTGTTCAAGAAATGGAGGGGCTGGAATTTATTGACGCGTTAAAACTTTTGGCTGACCGCGCCGGTGTCAAAATTGATACTAACGTTAATAATGAAATCGCCAAAAGCCAGCGAAATAGAATTTTTGAAGTTAATGCCAAAGCCGCCTACTTTTTTCATAATTTATTATTGGAGATGCCGGCGTCCAAAATGGCTCGGGAATATTTATTTGATAAGCGAAAATTAAGCGAGCAAACGGTGAAAGATTGGCAGGTTGGTTTTATACCCGACCAGTGGGAGCTCCTGACGCAATATTTGCTCAAAAAAGGATTTGGTATTGATGATTTAATAGCTTCGGGATTGGTAATAAAAAATGAAGAACGGAAAAGTTTTTACGACCGTTTTCGCGGACGAATTATGTTTCCCATTTGGGACGCGCATGGCAATGTCGTGGGATTTACAGGACGGATTTTAGTGGAAAAAGAAAATTCCGGCGGTAAGTACGTGAATACACCGCAGTCGCCGGTTTATGATAAATCGCGCGTATTATACGGGCTGAACAAAGCCAAGCATGAAATAAAGGCCAAGGACTTGGTGGTGATAGTAGAAGGGCAGATGGATGTGATTGCGTGCCATGCGGCCGGTATGACCAACGTAGTGGCATCGTCGGGTACGGCTTTGACTGATGAACAAGTTCGTTTATTAAAAAGATACACGGCAAATGTCGCGATCGCTTTTGATGCGGACGCGGCCGGGCAAAATGCGGCCAAGCGGGGGATAGATGTCGCGCTGGCGGCCGGGATGAACATTAAAGTTATTCGTATTCCCGAAGGCGCGGGCAAGGACGCGGATGAATGCCTCAAAAAAAATCCAAAAGTTTGGTTTGATGCCGTGGCCAATTCGCAAGAAATAATGAAATGGTATTTTGATAATATTTTAGCGGGCGTAAATCTAAATGATTTTCGCGCCAAACAGCGCGTCACCGATCAATTGTTGACGGAGATAGCTAAAATTCCCTTTAAAGTTGAGAGCGACGCTTGGATGCGTAAACTTTCCGATATTGTCGGCGGCGATCCGGCAATTTTGGCGGAATCAATGAAAAAAGTTCATAATAATTCTAATCATACTAATTACGAAAGCAAAAGTGAAATTATCAAACCAGCCTTAGTTCAACTTTCGCGGTTGAATATGTTGCAAGAGAATTTTTTTGCTCTGGTCGTGCGTACTCCCGCCCTATTTTCCTCGTTGCATTCTTTAATCCGTCCGGAATATTTTTCTAATTCTATCTATGCCAGTCTTTACGATTTCGCCGAAAAGCATTATAATAATAGCGAGGTATTGAATTTTGCAAATTTTTCAGGCGCCAATGATACCAATGTAGATGTCGTGGGGTTGTTGTTCATGAAGGCGGAAAAGGATTTTGCCGATATGAATAAAGAAAATAGCGCGGCCGAAGCCGAATTGATTCTAAGTGAAATGTCTAAATTGATTGGCAAGGAAATCCGTGAACAACTGAGGCGTGAATTACGAACGGCGCAAGAAGCGGGCGACGCTGCGCGCGAAAATCAAATTTTACAACAAATAATGTCGTTAAAAAATTAACCTCGCTATGTCCACAAAAAAGCGGACAACCAAGCAGGCGAACGCTCGGAAAACGGCCCGCAAGGCCGCGCCCAAAAGGAGCAAACCCGCCAAAAAGTCAGCGCCCAAGGCGGCCAAGAAAAAATTCATACAAAAATCCGTCAAAGGCGGAAAATCCGCGAGTAAGCGGAAAATTTTTAAATTTAAAAAGAACAAAAATAAACACAAGCTTGGAGATTATGTAATTGAAGAAGTGATTGAACCGAGCGAGGATTCTGTTTGGCGTTTAGTGGAAAAAGGACGCACACGCGGATTTATCACGGAAATTGAGATGTTGTCAGTATTTAATCGTCCGGAGAGGTATTTGGATTTATACGAAGGTTTTTTGGAGCTCCTGGAAAAAAACGGCGTTTCGCTGGTAGAGGGGCAAACCGGTTTGCTCGGCTCGCACGATGAACGCAAAGAAGTGCTTAAGGAATTTCAGGGTAGCCAGCCGGACATGGATGTCCCGTTTGACCTTGGTCAAATTTCCACTGATTCAATCCAAATGTATTTGCGCGAGATCGGCAAAATTCCGCTTTTAACTGGTGAAGAGGAAGTATCACTCGCTAAGCGCAAAGAACGTGGCGATCGCGCGGCCGATAGAAAATTAATTGAGGCGAATTTGCGTTTGGTGGTTTCTATCGCCAAAAAATTTGTCGGCAAGACATTATCGCTTTTGGATTTGATTCAAGAGGGGAATATCGGTTTGTTCCGCGCCGTGAAGAAATTTGATTATCGCAAAGGTTACAAATTTTCCACCTATGCGACTTGGTGGATTCGCCAAGCGATTACCCGCGCTTTAGCCGATCAATCGCGCACCATCCGTATTCCGGTGCATATGGTGGAGACCATTAACCGCTTCCAGCAAGTTCAACGGCGTTTGCTTCAGGATTTGGGACGCGATCCAACGCCCGAAGAATTGGCCGCGGAAATGGGCGAAGAAGTAGATAAGATTAATCACATTATCAAAATTTCTCAGGATACTGTTTCATTGGAAGTTTCTGTTGGCGACGATGACGATGATTCGTCCTTGCAAGATTTTATTGAGGACGTCAAAAATGTTTCGCCGGATCGTGCCGCCGGTTTACAAATATTGCGCGACTATGTCGGGATAGCGATCAAAGAGCTTTCTCCGCGCGAACAAAAGATTTTGGAAATGCGTTTTGGTTTGTCCGATGGTGTTACTCACACGTTGGAAGAAGTTGGGCAAGAGTTTGGTGTGACCCGCGAACGCATCCGCCAAATTGAAGCCAAAGCCCTGGAAAAAATCAAAGACATGGGCGTGGTACAGAAATTGCGCGACTATTAATAATATACCGCATGAAAATAATTCTCTCCGGCGGAGGCACATTGGGCCCGGTGACGCCTCTTCTGGCAGTGGCCGAGGCCATCAAAAAAGCGCACCCTTTTTGCGCGCTTTTGTGGGTCGGTACCAAGCATGGTCCGGAAAAATACTTGGTGGAACAAACCGGGGTACGCTATCAGGCAATCTCGGCCGGTAAACTCCGTAGATATTTTTCTATCAAAAATATTTTTGATATTTTTTCGCTCGGCACTGGTTTTGTCCAATCGTATAAATTACTTAAAAAAGAGAAACCCGATTTGCTTATTACGGCCGGCGGGTTCGTGAGTGTGCCATTACATCTTGTGGCTTCGTTTTTGCATATCCCGACTTGGGTGCATCAGCAAGACGCCGTGGTCGGATTAGCCAACCGGATTATGGCGGCGCGCGCCACACTGGTGACGACCGCACTGGAAGAAAATATTTCAAAAATAAAATTACTTGGCTCGCGCGCTCGTTGGATCGGCAATCCGGTCCGCGACTTGCGCCGCGACCCTGATGTGGCCAGGAAACAATTTGGGATAAGCGATAACGAACCGGTGATTCTCGCTATGGGCGGGGGTACGGGCGCCTTACGCATAAATCAGCTTGTTTTAGAGGCTTTGCCGCTCCTGCCAAAGACTTGGCACCTGATCCATTTGGTGGGTATTGAACGTTCGGCGGAAACGTGTGTCAAAGCACAAGAGATTTTTTCAAATTATCATGTTTATAATTTTTTAGGACCGGAAATGGCCGAGGCCTATGCCACAGCTGATATAGTCGTCGCCCGCGGTGGATTTGCTACGCTTACCGAGCTCGCCTCACTAAAAAAAGCCGCGATACTAATTCCGATTTCCGGTACTCATCAAGAAATAAACGTGGAACCGTTTGCCAAAGCTGAAGCAGTTATTGAATTGGATGAAGTGGTGGCGAGCGGCGTGCTTCTGGCCGAAAAAATAAAAGAACTTGTGAGTGCGCCCGACAAATGTTTGCTTATGGGCGACAGACTCAATCACGTTCTACCGATTGCGAGTGATGAGAAAATCATTGAGATTGTAAATTCACTGGTTTCAATTTCAGGCTAACAATCTTATTGTTCAAATTTTTCTCGGATTTGTATCTAACGGATAAATACTCGGGCGTATAGCCGAGCCAATATCCGTTTTTTTTGTGCTCAAAAAGAATTTCGCGTGTTTTACCGATAAAATTTTTGGCAAATGTTTTACCAACGCTAGCAGATATTTTTATTAATTGCGCCACGCGTTCGCTCTTGGTTTTGTCCTGAACAAAATCTTTACTCATTGCGGCCGACGTGTTTGGGCGCGGTGAATAGGGGAATACGTGAACTTTCGTAAAACAGGCTCTTTTCACAAACGCGAGAGTTTCCTTGAACTCTTTATCTGTCTCACCAGGAAATCCCACGATAATGTCTGTGGTAAATGAAAATAGCGGATTAATTTGGCGATTTTTTTTGATAATATCCAAATATTTTTTAGTAGTGTAACCACGGTTCATGCGCGCGAGGACAGTGTCCGAACCAGATTGTAAAGATAGATGCCAATGGGGCATGAGGCGTTTGTCGGAAGACTGGTTTATTAGTTGATCGGTAATGAGACGAGGATCAAGTGAGCCGAGACGCAGGCGTTCAATTTTTGTGTTCATTAAAATTGTTTTAAGTAAATTTGCCAAATCACACCCGTTATTTCCGTATTGGCAAATGTTAACTCCAGTCAAAATTACCTCTTTATAATCATTCTTTTCCGCCTGTTTAATTTTTTTTATTATTAATGACGCCGGCTCACTCTGTGATTTACCGCGGAATTTCGGGATCACGCAATAAGCGCAATTAAAATTACAGCCGTTTTGAATTTTAACCATGGCGCGGGTGCGGTCGGGTTGTTCAAAATGCTTTGATGTCGTAGTGGAAAATTTCTTAGATACCTGTTTTATCTTTTTAATAATATCCCCGGCGGTTTCCGCGATAAAATCAATTTCTGGTAAATCGCGGTTTTCCAAGCATCCGCTGGCAATAACAAACGAACCTTGGCGTCTGGCCCGGCGAATCATCTCGCGGGCTGTTTGGCTTGCTCCGGCCGTGACGGCACAAGCGCGGATAATGGCCACGTCCGATTTCTCGGAAAAAGGAGTACAAACATGGCCGGATTTTTTCAATTCGTTTTTGATTTCATCTGATTCAGCCTGATTAAGTTTGCATCCGAGGGTATGAATGGAAAATTTCATATCCCGTAGAAGAATTTTGAATTTTTATTGATTATCATAAAATTTTTACGCTTTCGTTGATGATTATGTTCACTCCCAATATCTAGAAAAAAGCCGTTGGATTTTGCCCAGAGGGCAAAATCGTTCAAAATTTCTCTACGGGAATAATGCATGGATTTTAGCAGAAAATAAAACCCCAAGCAAGTTGGAGTTATATTTGTGACCCGGCTGGGCGCTTCGCTATTCGGAGTCGTCGCTTCGCTCCTCCCGCGGGAACCTTCGGGTTCCCGCGAACCCTCCTCGGCAAGTGAAAACTCCCGTTTTCACCCTTTCCCGTCCGAATCCCAGCAACATAAAAAAGAAGCCCCACGAGGGAGCTTCTTTTTTATGTGACCCGGCTGGGATTCGGACCCAGGACCTCTTCCTTAAAAGGGAATTGCTCTACCAGCTGAGCTACCGGGCCCCTCACTCAGGAATTTTTCGCAAAATTCCTGAGTGAGGGGCCGGGCCCATAAGTCATCGTTGTTTCAATTGTAAATTTTTCGCAAAATTCCTGAGTGAGGGGCCGGGCCCATACAACTATTATTTCATACAATGCGTTATACGCTTCTTAAGTTGTACCAAAGCCTGCGCGTGCTTTTTAAGTTGCCACTCTCTTTCTTTTGCATCAAACTCAGATCTGTAAGCCTCGTAATATACAAGTTCAAACGGCATTTTGTTTTTTGTATATGTACTTTTTCCGGAATTATGTTCTGCTAGCCTTTTTCTTAAATCTCGGGTGTAGCCAACATATATGCTACCATCATTTTTACTTTGTAATACGTATAAATAGTACATACCTCCTTATGTGGACATTTCACTGCGCAAATGATACACTATATCCATAAATAAATCAAGAGGGAAAATCAAAAATGTTTAATAACCATTATTTTTTGGATTATCCCCGCTATACAACTTCCAGTGCGCTTGCAAAATAAATGGCTAATTTTACAGTAAAATATATAAGTTACTAATTTAGTCAGTTCGGGAGGTAGATAAACTAAACAGTAGATAAAGTAACGAATTTTAACAATATTTAATTTATTTCTGGGGATAACATCTTGAAAGGTTTATCTCTGGAAGTTGATATACGGGGTATGCTAGACAAGAAATTTTTTCAGAAAATTCGCGAAATTTTGCTAAGCTATGCGGAAAATAGGCGCGAAATTATCAAGGTTTCCGGCGACGCGCAACAACTATCCAAGAAAACAATATTTGCCCTGCAACGCGATGATGCGTCCACAGCTGACGATTTATTAAAGCAGGCGGCCGGGCGATTGGCTGAAGCGAACATAATTATCAAATCAGACGCGCGTTTAGCCCACGAAGGTTCGTATCGTGCCGCCTTGGAGGAATTTGCCGAAGCTGATTTATTTGGTCAGTGTTTGAAGGGGGATAAAATTACGGCCGTGAGCGGAGCGCCAATTGATGAAGATATTTATATTGGCGGACTTTGTGATGTGCCGGGCGAACTTTATCGTTATGCCATCAAATCCGCGACCGAGAAAAAATTTGATTTGGTAAAAAAATGCTATGACCAAGCCGAGGAAATAATCACCGAACTTGTGGATATGGATTTAACCGGCTACAATCGGCAAAAATTTGACCAGGCCAAACAAGCTCTGCAAAAGTTAGAGCAAGTGGTCTATGAAGTCAGCTTGAAGAGATTATGAATCGTTTGAAATCAATTTATCATTACATTGTTGCGGTTTTAGCATATGTATATTACGGCCGGCCAGCCAGAAAATTAATTGTTATCGGAGTTACCGGTACTAAGGGGAAATCATCCACCGCCAGATTTATCGCCGAGGTTTTACGCGCGGGAGGTAATAAGGTAGGTTTACTTTCCACGGTGGAATTTCAGATTGCGGACAAGCGTATTTTGAATGATAAAAAAATGACCATGCTTGGCCGGGGTCAAATACAAAAAATGCTCCGCGAAATGGTTTTAGCCGGTTGCAAATATGCGGTAGTGGAAACATCTTCAGAAGGAATTTTGCAGTATCGGCACATTGGTTTGGATTATGATGTTTGTGTTTTTACCAATCTGGGTACCGAACATTCAGAACGCCACGGCGGTTTTACCAACTTGCGACGTGATAAAGGAAAAATTTTTGCCGGGTTAATGAAACAAAAACGAAAAATTATTGACGGGCAAGAAGTGGCAAAAATTATTGTTGCCAATCTAGATGATGAAAACGCGGAATATTTTTTACAATTTAACGCGGATAAGAAAAAAACATTTGGTTTGGAAAAGCCCGCTGAAGTTTTTGGAAAAATAATTTCAACTGATGCCAATGGCACGACGATGGAATGCGGAGGAGCCGAATACAATATATATATTCCCGGGATGTTCAATGTCTACAATGCCTTAGCGTCAGTGGCGGTAGGTCATTCATTTGATATTCACGATACTGATATCGCCAAAGGTATTTCCAGTGTAAAATTGATTGAAGGCAGAATGGAATCAATTGACGTTGGCCAGCCGTTTAAAGTACTGGTTGATTACGCTCACGAACCCATGAGTTTAACCGAATTATTTAAAACCGCACGTCAAATGGTTGGCGCGCAAAATAAAGTTATCGCTGTAATCGGTTCTGACGGCGGAGGACGTGATAAATCAAAACGTGAATTTATGGGCGAGGTTGCCGGCCAAATGTGCGATACAGTGGTTATCACAGATGTAAATTGTTTTGATGAGGATCCTGATGAAATTATAAAAATGTTGGCGGTCGGCGCGATAAAAGCCGGAAAGTTTGAGGGGCAAGATTTATTTTCAATAACTGATCGCAGAGAAGGTATAAATAAAGCAATAACTTTGGCAAAGCCCGGAGACATTGTGCTAATAACAGCCAAAGGCACCGAACCATGCATGGTTTTTGCTAAAGGCCGAAAAATTCCTTGGGATGACCGTCGCGTGGCCAAAGAAATTTTACAATCAATAAATTTTGACAAATAGTATGGGGCTAGCGTCAAAAATCAATTTGCGCGAAGGCGAAGAAATAGTGGAAGTCGTAAAGCCGTCTCCGCTAAATTACTTTCGTTATTATTTTTTGGCTTTTATCATTATTATTAGCGCGTCTTTCTGTATGTTTTGGCTGATTCGTCAAGGTATTTATGGCACGGTTGTGTTGGGCGCTTGCGCGCTGGCTTCCCTGGCGCTCGTGTTTCGCGCTTATCGGCGACAGGCGGCGAATATTTGGGTATTAACCACGGAGAGGCTGATAGATTTAGATCGTCAAGGTATTTTTAATCAGACCATCACCCAGATAGAATTTGAGGAAGTGGGGGATGTTTATCTTCGCCGTCGCGGGTCGGATGTTTTATTTGGATTGGGCAGTGTGGTGGTAGTTTCGCCCGATGATGGATTGGAATTTTCTCTTTCCGGTATCCGCCAGCCAAATATTGTTGCTGATTTTATTGCCGAATTGATTAAAGTTGATAATAAAAAAACAAGCAGACAAGATGGGCGATAACATGATTTATGACTGAGCAAAATAGTAAATGGAGTAAGTTTTTTTATTCAAGATGGTTTTTGCTTATTATCATCGGCGCTATTTTTTTCGCGATTTTTGCTTTTACTAGAGCATATTTTCAAGATTACCAAGTACAAATTGAGATTGAACGGCTAAAGACAGAAGCAGCTTCGTTAGAGTCCAAAAAAATTGAGACACTGGAGCTGTTAAAATATGTGCAAACACCGGAATTTGCCGAAGAAAAGGCGAGAACCGAACTTAATCTAACTAAGCCGGGCGAGAAAACGATAATAATTAAGTCAGACCGGAACAACTCGGAAAGTATTGGACAAGTGGATAAAAAAGTGGTAGAATCTAACAGCATTTCCAACCCGATTAAGTGGTGGAGATTATTTACAGATAATTAATTTTTTTATGGAAGAAACAAAACAGACGGTCAATATGACCGCGCCCGGTGAGCTAAAAGTCGCAGAGGCCATTGCGCAAAAACCTCGTTCTGAGAAAGAGTCCAAAAATTTGCGCATGTTTTTAATCGGAATCGGCGGGGCAGTTGCTGTGATTGTGGTTGGCGCCGCTATTTTTGGCGCAATACGAGTTTACGCCATGGGCGGAACCGACCGCGCCACTCAAGTTATCGCAACCGTACTCAGATTGCCGCTTGCCAAGATTAACGGCCATGTAATTTTGTATTCCTCATACCTTAATGATCTTAAGGCCATAGGAACTTTGCGCGATTATGATAAAGCGAACGATGGCACCATGGCCAATTTGACTGATACGGAAATGTCCGACCAGGTTGTGTGGCGTTTAGTAAATAATATATTTATTGAGGACTTGGCCAAGAAATACGAAGTGACTGCCACCCAGGCAGATGTTGATGATTTAAAAAATCAAATGCTGGCGCAATTTGAATCACCGGAAAAGGCCGAGAGTGAATTGTTGCAGAGGTATGGTTGGACATTAGCGGAATATGAAGTGAAAGTTATTAAGCCATATGTATTGCAATCAAAATTATCTGAAGTGTTGGAGAATGACACAACCCCGGTAGATGCCGCGTCGCATGAAGAAGTTCGCGTGCGAGCGCAAAAAGTTTTGGATGAAATTATCGCCGGCGCTGATTTTACTGAAATGGCAAAAAAATATGGTGAGGATAGCACAGCCGCAAATGGCGGAGACTTGGGTTGGTTTGGCAAAGGTGATATGGTAGCTCAATTTGAGAATGCGGCGTTCGCCTTGAAAAAGGGTGAAACAACCAAAGAATTAGTAGAAACCTCATTTGGTTATCACATCATTCATGTTGATGACACCAAGACAGAAAATGTTAAGGGGTCTGATGGGAAAACAACCAAAGAAGAAAAAATATCAGCCCGCCACATTGTGTTTCTATTCCCCGATACCACGAAGAGTCTTGATAAAAGTTTGGAAACGATGTTAAAAGAATCGCAAGTGGCTTGGTATGCCGGCAAAATCAACAATCCTATACCGGCTGTGATAGCCGCCGCCAACGCGAGTACGACAACAAAATAATACAAAAAGGCGGCTCAAAAAAGCCGCCTTTTGAAACGCGGGATTAGTATATCGGTATTATGCGTCCTTCCCAAGGATGAGAGGCCGGTTCGACTCCGGTATCCCGCTCAACTTGATTAATTTGCGCAATTTTGATATTATTGCGCCGTGAGTTTAAGCCGACGTAGCTCAGCTGGTAGAGCAGCGCATTCGTAACGCGCAGGTCGTGGGTCCGAGCCCCATCGTCGGCTCCAGATATACACAGTCCGTAAGTAATTCGGACTGTTTTTTGTTCTAGATTATGGTATAATAATGACTGAGATAATTTATGATACGACTTAAAGGCGTCACAAAATTATATTCACGCGATTCTGTAGGACTTCGCGATATTAACTTGCATATTGAGGCAGGTGAATTTGTTTCTATTGTCGGTCAAAGCGGTACTGGTAAATCTACTCTGGTTAAGATATTAATCGCGGAGGAACGCCCTACGGACGGGCAAATTATGATCGGGGATTGGGATATTACCGATATTGGAGCGGCCGAAATCCCATTTTTACGCCGGCAGATCGGAGTCATTTTCCAGGATTTTAAACTATTACCCAAAAAAACGATTTTTGAAAATGTATCTTTTGCTTTGGAAGTGGCCGGCGAACCGGGCGAGCGCATACGGCGCGTAGTTCCACAAGTGTTGGATGTGGTCGGTTTGGCTGACAAGGCCAAACGTTATCCGAATCAACTTTCAGGCGGAGAGCAGCAGCGTGCGGCTATTGCGCGATCGCTTGTTCATCGCCCCAAGATTATGATTGCCGATGAGCCGACTGGAAATCTTGACTCTCTTAATACCGTGGAAATAATTGAAATTCTTAAAAAAATTAATGAGTTTGGCACAACCGTTCTCCTCGCCACTCATAATCGCGAGATTGTAAATGATTTACGCCGCCGTGTAATTACTTTGCGCGGCGGTGAAATTGTTTCTGATGAGCGCGAGGGTAAATATCGTCTATGAGATCATTCTGGCGCGTGGTAAAATTTGCTTTTCAAGATTTATGGCGCAATATCGGGTTATCCACGATGACGGTTTTTATTTTGATTTTAATGCTCTTGTCGGTGAATGTTTTGTGGTCCGTGGATGTGGTGACCAAAGAAGCGGTACGTCTCGTAAAAGAGCAAATCAATATTAGTTTATATTTTAAGCCGGAAACTACCGACAAAGAAATTGATGCCTTGAAGAAAAATATTGAACAACTGGAAGTGGTGTCAAGCACTTCGCTCTTGTCGCGCGCCGATGTTTTGGCGTCGTTTCAGGAGCGCCACAAATTGAGCCCGGATATTTTATCCGCCTTGGATGAAATAGGCGATAATCCGTTTGGCCCGACTTTGGTTATAAAAATGGATGAACCGGAAAACTATAAAGAGATAATGAGCGCGCTTGATGTACCCGAGTACGATAACATGATTGAGACCAAAAGTTTTGAAGGCCATGAAGAAGGGATGGATAAAATTCAAAATATCACCGGACGAATTGAGCGCTTGGGTTTTGGTCTGTCCATATTATTCGCAATAATTTCTTTTTTAATTATATTCAATACGGTCAGAATCGCGATTTTTACTCATAGAACCGAGATAAGTATCAAACGCCTGGTGGGCGCCAGCAGTTGGTTTATACGCGGTCCGTATATTGTTGAATCGTTTATTTTTACCATATTGAGCGTGGCCGGAGCAGCCGCTGTTGTTTGCCTGGCCTTACGCTGGGTTGACCCTTATTTGACCATTGTTTTCCCCAATGCCTTTAGCTTGACAAATTACTATAATTCGCATATTCTGATGCTATTCGGGGCTCAAGCAATAGCGGTGTTGATTTTGACAATTATTTCCAGTTTACTTGCGATGCGTAGACAGTTGAAGGTCTAGCGCATCTTTTGCTCCACGCTTCTGCTGTGGCGAGGCGGGTTTATGAATATACAATCGAGGATCGTCTAAAGGTAGGACAAGAGCCTTTGAAGCTCTCTATCCAGGTTCGAATCCTGGTCCTCGAACTGAGAAACAATAGTGTTTCGCTCTTTTTGAGCACAAACCGCGAGGAGGGACAGTGATGTCAAGCACTGCGAAAAAGATGTCCAGTAACAAAGATGCCTTTTTGGAAACTGCTGACGTCTTACTTAAATATGAGATGGAAATACACGCGCTCGGTAATAAGCGTGTGTATGGAGTAAAAGTGAAAGGTCTGCGCGATCAAGTCTGCTCGCTTTGTAAGCGATTGAATTGTATAGCCAGAAGCATTGAACAAACAGGCGCTTCAATTAACGAAGTGACACAGCAAAGACTGCGTGATACGATCCGGCATAATCGCGGGCTGAGAACAGACATTATTAAGGCATACGATTTGACGGATTTGATTGCAAACGAGATACGTCTCAAGAGGCCGGATATGCACCAGGCGGCCAAAGAACTCGGAGCCTTTCTCAATTACATTCTGTACGTCAGTTGACTGTCTTGCCGGACGTGTTTCATACACGAGCCGGCTTTTTTAATATTTAAAAAAATGGTATAATATTTAAAGGAGTAATTATGCCAAAAATAACGGTAAAGATAGGGAAGGCAAAATTTGATATGGAGGTAATTGACTCTGCCGGCGAGAGCGTGGCCGCGGAGATTTTTAAATACCGTGAATATAGGCGCGCGGAGCAGGTTATTGTTGATTCCAAACTGCCAATTATTGATGTTGGCGCGCACGTCGGATTGTTCTCAGCCTATTGCCGGGCATTAAATTCAGCTGTAAAAATCGTAGCAATTGAGCCGGAGCGGAAAAATTTTTCTACTCTCAATGATAATGTACAAGCCAATAAATTAGTAAATATTTTAACAATTAACGCGGCTTTGTCCGGTGAGAATGGCAGAAGAGAGCTAATGATTTCCGCCGATAGTCATAATCACGCGTTATTTGGCTCAAGCCAGGAATCGCGAGTGGTTAGCGCCAGGACGCTTACCTCTATCATGGATGAATTACAAATAAAAAAGGCCGGTCTTGTTAAAATGGACATAGAGGGCGGCGAGGGCGAGGTGCTCCGGTCGCTTTCGTCAGAGGATTTTGCCAGAGTGGAATATTTTATTTTAGAATATCATGAGAAAATAGTTCCGAAAAAAGAACTTGAAAATATTTTTCGCGTTCACGGATATGGCGTGCAGATTTTTCCATCAAAATTTGATAAGACAATGGGCTTTATATTCGCTCACAATAAAAGATTTAATTAATTTGTATTTATGTCGTCACCAAAGGCCTGGGTTGTGGCTGTGGACATGGGGTATGGCCACCAGCGCGCGGCTTATCCGCTGCGCCACTTGTCTCCCACGGGAGCCGTAATCAATGCTAATAATTATCAAGGGATTCCCTCGCGCGATTTACGTATTTGGCAAGCATCGCGTAAGTTTTATGAATTTGTTTCCCGATTGACGAACATACCACTCATCGGCGATTGGATTTTTCGTCAGTATGATAAATTACAAGCCATCCCCGAATTCTATCCCGAGCGGGATCTTTCGTCTCCCACCACTCAGCTAAAGCAAATGTACGGGCTTATTAAGGGCGGTTGGGGCAAAGATTTGATTAATTTTTTGAGCCAAGAAGATATTCCTCTTGTCACCACTTTTTTTACGGTGGCTTTTTTTGCCGAAGAGCATAATTACAAAAATGATATTTATTTGGTAATTTGCGACTCGGACATTAGTCGGACTTGGGTGCCGTTGGATCCCAAGAGGAGTCGGATTAAATATTTTGCCCCGTGCCATCGCGTGGTTGAGCGATTGAAAAGATATGGTATAAAAAGCGAAAATATTTTTTTAACCGGCTTCCCTTTGCCCGAGGAAAATTTGGGCGGAAAAACATTGAAGCATTTGCGTGCGGATTTAGCCAATCGTCTGATTAATTTAGATCCGGAAAGGAAGTATAGAAAAAAATATTCTGAGACAATAAAGCATTTTTTGAAAGACATCAAGATTGATGCGCGACACAATCATCCATTCACCGTAACGTTCGCGGTCGGTGGCGCCGGCGCGCAAAAGATACTGGCTGACGGCATCTTAATGAGTTTAAAAAAGAAAATTTTAGCTGAAGAAATTAATTTTAATCTGATAGCGGGTACGCGCAATGACGTGTTTAGATATTTTTATGACAGATTAAAAAGTTCAGGTTTGATAAAAGCCTACGATCGTAATCTGCATATTATATATGATTTGCACAAAGAGGATTATTTTCGGCGTTTTAATGAATGCTTGCGCCATACGGATATTCTGTGGACCAAACCAAGTGAATTAGTTTTTTATTCCGCGCTAGGTTTGCCGATAATCACGGCTCCGCCGATCGGCTCGCAAGAAGTGTTTAATAAATCGTGGCTGAAGACTGTTGGCGCCGGTATTTTCCAAGATAACCACAAGTACACGAACGAATGGCTGTTTGATTGGGTGGAATCGGGTTGGCTGGCTGAGGCGGCCATGTCCGGATTTTTAGACGGACGCCAGTTCGGAGTTTCAAATATTGAAGACGTCTTGTTCCGAGGAGTTAAAGAACCGGACAAAGACGATACTTTAACCGAGTTTTAAAATAAATTACCCCAACGTTCAGAACGTTGGGGTTTTAAGTTACAATTATTCTCACTTTTTATTTTATCCCAAATAATTTGTGTAACCAAGATTTGTGCGTTGTGGAAACTTTGGACTCGTGTGTTGCCATGACGCGACGGTGGTGTTTAACCAGCGTCTTGTAGCGAAGTTTTAAGACCAAAAATTTATACCAACCGATGGCTGCAAGCAGTGCCAAAAGTAAAATTAGCAGTAAAATCCAGCCGGTACAAGTCAATAATTTTTCTCGAACAAAATTCATTATTCGTGAACCGCGCGCCAGTTCAATTTTGACGTGTTCAGAGGCGGGACCTTTGGTGCTGTCCACGTTTAACACGCTGGCCCAGAGTTCATAATCGCCGGTGGTATTAAGAGGCTCACTGCCAAAAGAGAACGCCCCATACCGGTCGCTCTCCACTTCGTAATCAGTCACAGCGCCGTAAGCGCTTTTGAGAGTAATGGCGACATGGGCTTGGGGATAAGCAGATTTACCGCGCGCGTAAATTGAGTGGCCAAAGGTGACGCTTGGCGTGAAATACACGATTTGCGGCGCGTTCACGGCTGTCACATCAAAAGTTGTTTTATATTCGGAGTGATTGCCGGCTTTGTCTACGGCTGTGAGTATGACACTGTATTTTCCCGGGGCGAGAGATGTTTGATAAACATTACCGGCAGTGTTTGACACGCGAACCGGTTCGTTATCGTTTATTTTTATTTCAAAATAATTTATACCCGAGTTATCGTCCTTGCCGTTATAATATAAATTTACCGTTCCATCAGTTTCATTTTGAGCCCTGATAGAAAGGTCGTATGGCGGTTGAGAATCAATTTGGACTTTATACGACGCTGTTTGCGACCAGCCATCGTTTGTGCGATAACGGATGTGAAAAAATGATATGCCGTCATCAATGTTTGGTACGTCTCTTTGCTCCGAAATCGGAATAATTTTTGTGGGGATTGTGCCCGGTTGTTTATCCAAAAGTACGGCTAGAGTTTTAACTCCATATGGATTGCCCCAGCTAAAAATAGCATCATTGGATGTATACCATAAATTTTGGTCCGGGTGGGTGGGGGAGCCGACTACTACTTTGGGCAAGAGTGTAGAGTCGGACGGAGTGGTCGGCTGTTCCGGTGGGATTGTTTGAGTGGTTTCAACTGCGGCATCAATTACAATGTTCGCGCTATTTTGTCCAGAAATTATGTCAGTGCCCAAGCCATCATTTTCGCGTATGGCCGCGCCGGAAAAAAATAATGATGCGGTGCCGGATTTTTTAGCCTTAAATACAATTGACAATAATTGTCCGCCACTGCCTTTGTACCCCGGATTGGTAATGCCGCCATTAAACCCGACTGTGCCGTTAGTATTGGAAAAGTTGGGCTGTTCCACCCATAAGCCGAAAATTGATGACTTGGAATCAACAGAGACAACTTCAATTAAATCGTTGGGAAAATTTATAACCGCTTCGGCGTTGTTGATATATTTATCCTGCGTGTTGGCCAAGATACGCAACGTAAATAAATTATTTACGCCGACTTTACTTGTTGACGGCTGCATAATGAGAGTGGCGGCTGAAACACAGTCGGCAAAAAATAAAGAAACGGCCGCAAATAGAGCCGCCAGTAAAAATGCATTTAGATTTATTTTAAAATTTTTCCCTCGCATCTTAAAAATTTAAACCACACTCTTATGTTTTCTTTTTTTCTTGACAATTATAATCGCGACGGCAATTATAAGCGCCAGGAAAAGGCCGATGCCAGTATAAATGATTGATTTGCGGACTTTTTCGCTCAGAGTGTGAGGTTTAATAATCAAGGTGCGAACATTTCCGGATTTATCGTAGGCGTTGATAATGACAACTGATTTTTGAGTTTGGTCTTGTAACACATAGATGCTGCCGCTTCGGACGAACGGCAGATTGCCTTCTTTAATTTCAAAATGGTCTATACCCGATTGGTAGTCCGTGGCATTAATGCTCAAAAATAGTTTGTCTTCAAACAAACTAGCCTCACGCCCTACATCAGCGGCCAAAATTTCCGCCGAGGTGAAATCAACTACGCCGTTATTTGTTCCTTTAACCTGAAAAATTATGGTTGCGACTTTTCCGCCGTTTCCTTTGTAGCCGGGTGTAAACACTCCGCCTTCAAAATTTATTGTTCCTTTGGAATTATTGTAAACTGGTTTTTGAATCCACAAATTAATAAACGAACCGCCGGTGGAAATTGATTTTACCGTTAAACTGTCCGGAGAATATCGGAGAGATGCGCCGACGGTGTTCATGGCTTGGTCAGTGCTGTTCACATAAACATTGACGGAAAAATTTTGACCGACTTGGTAGGTTCCCGAAGAAGGGGAGAGATATAGTGAAGCGGCTTCAGCGTAATTAACGCGGACAAAAAAATATATATACGCAAAAAATGCGCCGAGCAAAATTCTGGAAATTTTATATGGCGTTTTCGTAGGCATTAATATGTCTATTCAAGACTGAGTAATTATATCATAAATATATTTCCAAGGAAAACCAAGATGATGTATATAACAAAAAACCGACCGGTTAAGGTCGGAGTTTTGTTTAAAATTTATTTTTTCTTGCCTTTGGCTTTTTTGGCCGGAGCCTTTTCCTTTTTTGCAGTTTCCTTTTTTATGACAATTTCCTTTTTCGCTTTTTCAGGAATTTTTTCCGCCTTCGGAGAAGATTCAATTTCCGCCGCGATTAAAATTGATAAAATTCTATCAACTTTGGCTGAAAGCGCGTCAAATTGCGCTTTGGATATTCCACTGGCTTGAGGAGCCGTGGGAGCCGAGCCGCCGCCAAAACCGCCGCGATTGCCTCGATCAAAACTCTTGGGCGCAAATTTATTTCCGCCAAAGCTTTTTGGCGCAAAATCTCTTCCACCATCTTTACCTTTGAAACAATTACTGCAGAGCACTGGTCGGTCGCCGCTCGGTCTGAAAGGGACTTCACAGCTTTGTCCGCATTCACCACAAGTGGCCGGAAACATTTGTCTCGGTCCATCGCTATGTCCGCCAAAATGACCGCCCCCGCCAAAACTTCTACCGCCTCCACCGCCAAAACTTCTACCGCCGCCTCGGTTCTTATCAAACTTGTTGAAATTTCCCATATATACCGTTTATATTAAATTAAATGATTTAGGTGCGAGTATAGCACAGAATGAAATATAATGCAATAGGCGACACCTGGTTTATCAATATTTTATCAAGGTTTTTTTCACCCATTGTCCATCACCGATTCTAAACCAACCGTTTTTTTCCTCGTAAGCGATTACCGCCTGCCCCTTTTTAAGTTTTGTGACCACGGAATTTTTTGTGGATGGACCACTGCGCACGTTGGTGTCTTGGGTGGTGGCCGTACCGCGGGCTAAGATTGAAGTTGCGCCCATCAATAGCGGAAGCGTCCGGCTCGGTTCCACAAAGTATTGTCCGGGTAAATTATATCCGCAAGCGGCACTACCTCCGCCGTCGGCTTCCATTTGAGATTCCACGGGAACGCCGGCCGTAAGAAGCGCGTTGCTTGCTTCATTCGTGGTGGCTTGCTGGCTGCAGTAAATAATTAATTCTTTACTACTGGTAGCCACACCAATAAATAACCTGGCAGCACCGCCGGCGCCGTCGCTTTTGGCCACGGTCGGTGCAAAACCCTCTAAAGCTTGATCGCCCAAAGTACTACTGACAAATCTTTCTGCGTTAAAATTTTCAATTAACGCCGTTCCTTTTTTGTTATTAATTATTAACATTTTTCTGTCTTGCGCCATATCATTTTCCGGTCGGCTGCCGCTGGAAATTAATGTGGTCGTGTTGAATGTGGCTTTGATAGCCATGCTCAAATCGCTGATGGCGTTGGTGATGTTGAAAAACGGCGCGTTCCAAATAAATTTTGCCAGCGGCTGAATTGATTTTGCGCCTTCGGCCACCAGTCGTTCAAAAGCATAATTGCGGTAGCTAACGTTTGTTGAAGTCGCGTATTCGGTTGTGGTAGTGTTTTCATCATTTGCGATTACTGCATCGCTTACGACCATTTCAGGTACAAAAGTCGTTTCCGATGTGCCTCGGTCAATGGGTTCGGTACTCGTGTTGAAAATAAATCCGATTTGATTTTGAGGCAAATAAATGCGCGTAATGAAATCAGTAAGGCCGTTTCCGCTTGGCGCTTTGAAAAACGTGGCAATACCGGCGGCCTTGGCCCAAGTAATTTGCGTATAACCCTCTGGTTTTGCCGGCTTCCATGTGGCGGCGTTCGCGAAAGAGGGAATAGCTGACAATATTATCGTTAACACTGCAATGGAAAATATTTTATTCATAAAATTTATTTATATTATTAACATTTATATTATACCGCGATAAATTGATAATAACAAATCGTTTGAATAATGATAAAATTTATGTTAAAATCCATTTTGGCATGAAAAATACTTTCATAAGAATAATTAACACTTGTAAAGCGCATCCCAAAAAAATGCTAAGTTTTTTATTGTTGATTTTTCTTGTTGGCGGTTTTTTCTTGGGCCGAATAATGCCGACCTCAAATAGTCAGATCAACTCCGCGGGTGTGAGTCACGAGTATCGCGATAGCGGTAATTATACATTTATCAACCCGTTAATAGAGTGCGAGCCGTCTCAAATTAATAATTTGATATATGGCGGTATGGAAAATTCCATTGAAGAGGCTATTGCCAAGATGCAACGCGATGACAATCGTCTAAAAAGCCTGGCTGTATATTTTAGGGATCTCAACAATGGTCCGTGGTTTGGTTATAACGAACACGAGAATTTTTCTCCCGCCAGTTTGATGAAAGTGCCGGTCATGATTGCTTATTACAAAAAGGCCGCCACCGATTCCTCGTATTTAACCAAAAAAGTAATTTTTAATCTGGACGGCATAGATACGATTAGCGCGATGCAAAATATTAGATCCGGCGAGCATCTTGATAAAGGCGCGGAGTATACGTTAGATGAAATAATTGATCACATGATACGGTATTCAGACAACGAAGCGGCGGAATTTTTAATAAAAAATTTGGATATTGATTATTTGTATAAAATATATCTTGATTTTGGTATCAGTGTGCCTTACGAAAGTAAAGTTTCTGACTTTATATCGGTTAAAGAATATTCATCTTTTTTTAGAGTTCTATACAACGCCTCTTACTTGGGTAAAGAGATGTCTGAAAAGGCTTTGAAATTGCTTTCCACCGTAGAATTCAACGAGGGAATCGTGGCCGGCGTTCCATCCGGTGTGGCGGTCTCCCATAAATTCGGTGAAAGAGTAAACGGAAATTATACACAGTTGCATGATTGCGGGATCGTTTATTATCCTGATCACCCATATTTACTGTGTATCATGGCCAGAGGTACGGATTTTGATATACTCAAAAAAAGCATTAAAAAATTATCCGAGACGATTTATTACGAAGTGCAAAATAAAAAGAACACACAATCCGCATATTAAAAATCCCACCGAAAGGCGGGATTTTGTATTATAAATTATAGATCACACTATTTGCTTATTTTCAGCTTTGCAAGTAAAATCATTTTATAGGGCAGAAAGCCCGTAAATATTAAAACATAATATATAAGCAATATATTTGACCCGGTTCAGGCGGAAAAATTAAAAATGGCGAAAAACATCACGGTCTGGACGATTGTGAGCGTCTTTGTGATTTTATTACTCGCGGGTTCCGTGGGCACAGTTGGCGCCGGAGAGCGGGGAGTACTGCTCCAGTTTGGCGCGGTGAAAGACAAAGTTTTTGGTGAAGGTTTATATTTTAAAATTCCCATTATCCAGCAAGTGGAAATAATGGATGTAAAAATGCAAAAAGATGAAGTGCCGGCCAGCGCCTCTTCCAAAGATTTACAGATTGTCACTTCTAAAATCGCCATAAATTTTCACCTCTCTCCGGAAAACGCGAATAAAGTATGGCAAGACATCGGTAAAGATTTTAACTCCCGTATTATCGCGCCTTCAATTCAGGAAGCGGTGAAGGCGATTACCGCGAAATTCACGGCCGAAGAGTTGATTATTCGCCGTGAAGATGTTAAAGATCAAATAAAAACAAATTTGGCGGAAAGATTGATAAAAAATTATATCATTGTTGATGATATTAACATTACCGAATTTGATTTTTCCAAATCATTCAACGAAGCGATTGAAGCTAAAGTGACGGCCGAACAGCTCAAACTTAAAGCTGAAAGGGATTTGGAGAGGATCCGCATTGAGGCCGAGCAAAAAGTTGTTGAGGCTGAAGGGAAAGCCAAAGCCATTAGAACCGAGGCTCAGGCTTTGAATTCAAATCCGAAAGTGGTGGAATTGCGTTGGATAGAAAAATGGGATGGTAAAGTTCCGACTTACTGGGGTAACGTCTCGCCATTTATCGGGATAAATCCATAAATTGATTGATTAAAAAATACGCGCCGGGTGGCGCGTATTTTTTGTTTACCAAAGTCAAGTTTTCAATGCACCACTTTATTAAATACTTCGTTCGGCGTTTGGTAGTTTAAACACTTCCTCGGCCGGTTATTTAGCTTCTCTTGGATTAGATAA